>NZ_JACHVS010000002.1:0-359981 GCF_014190875.1 Paeniglutamicibacter cryotolerans
TCCGATGACATGGACGTGAACATCACGAAGGAAAAGAAGCTCACCAACATGCGTGCAGCTTCCTCGGACACCTTCGAGAACATGACCCCGCCGCGCAACCTGACTCTGGAAGAGTCCCTCGAATTCGCTCGCGAAGACGAGTGCGTCGAGGTTACCCCGGAAGCGATCCGCATCCGCAAGGTCATCCTGGCCGCCAACGAGCGCGCGAAGTCCAACCGTGCCCGCGCCAAAGCCTAATCAGCCGGTAACCCGGTTCCGGGGGACCGCCATCGGCATTCTCTGCGCCCTCGGCGCGGCGGTGCTGGCGGCGGTTCCCGGAACCATCCTGCAGGCGCAGCTGAGCTACGCCGGCAACGTGCCCCTGCCTTGGGGTGCGCTGCTGGCACTGGCGCTGGCTGGATCCCTGATGGTCTGGACTGGTACTTGGACGAAAAAGATCTGGGTAACTGCGCTGGCTGGCATCTCCACCTATGTGCTGGTGGCGCTGTTCTCGACCAACTCGAACAACCAGCTGATCGTGGGCAGCTCGTACTTTGATGTGATTCCCGGTCCGGCGCTTGCCGGAACAATCTGGGTATACGGCATCGTGGTCGCCACGGTGGTCGCACTGCTGATTGTTTCCCGGACACTGGCCGGAGCCAAGGCCCAGCGCAGCTGAGCATTGTGGAGCCGACGCCAAATGCGTGGGCCCGTTCATCCCAAGTGGAATGAACGGGCCCACGCATTTGCCGTTTAACTGCTCAGTGCCTCAGCCTGCACCGAGGTCAAGATGATGCGCCATGAAGAGGGACGTAGCAACGCCCTCCGGGTCGGGGGCGCGCAAGGCGTAGTCCTCGATGACCGCATGGATCCGGGAGAGCAGCTCGCGCTGATCCGCCTCATTGAGCTTCAGGCCCACACGCAGTACCTGGATCTCATTGGGTGAGAGCCCGTCGATTTCCTGGAGAAATGTATCGACCAGGACCGGTGCCGCATCCGGCAGCTTGGTGCCCCAGGACATACGTGTGCTGCGGTAGGGGACTTCCTTCGCACCGCGGTTGCCGCGGCGCGGCTCTTCGGCCTCGATGAAGCCGTTTGCCAGCAGTGTGCGCACATGGTGGAGGGAAGTTGCGGGGTTGATATCCAGCAGGTCGGCGATTTCCTTATTGGTGCGCGACTTGTGGAGGCAAAGGCGCATGATGCGCAACCGGATGGGGGAGCTCAGGGCTCGGGCGCGTGCCTGAACCTCTTCATCTGTGGCCATGAAATCAGCATACGGGAAAAAGAGTGACTGATTGATGCATTCGAATCGCATGGGCTGTTGAGCGGGCTCTTCCGAAACAAGTGTTTGACGCTTAGTGTGGAAGCTTGCATAGATGCCGGGAGGGGAAAAGCTTGGCTGTCAATGAGCACCATGCTGCCCAGCCCGGGCTGCGTTCGGACCGTAACTTCCTGATGTTCTGGGCGGGGCAGGCGTTGAGCCAATTCGGTGTGCAGCTCGGCGCGATTGCGATGCCAGTGCTCGCCGTGGCGCTGCTCTCCGCCACCGAGTGGGATCTGGGAGTGCTCAACGCCTCCCAGTACCTGGCATTCCTGCTGCTGGGGCTTCCAGCCGGGGCATGGGTTGACCATTGGCGCAAGCGCCAGGTGATGATCTGGGCCGACCTGCTCCGGGTGGCCTGCATGTTCTCGATCCCTGTTCTCTGGTACCTGGACGTCCTGGCGATCTGGCACCTGTGGGTGATTGCCGCCATTGTCGGTTGTGCCACGGTGTTCTTCGACGTCGGATACCAGTCCTACATTCCGTCGCTGGTGCGCCGCGAGCAGATTTCCGAGGCCAATGCGAAGTTGGAGGGCCTCGGGCAGGTTTCACGGCTGGCCGGGCCGGCCGCTGGCGGCGCGCTGCTTCACGTGGTCTCGGCCCCCTTGCTGTTTCTGGGACAGGGACTGGGATTCCTGATCTCGGTCATCTGTATCTGGGCCACGAAGGACCACGAGCCGGCACCGCAACCGCGCAAGCGGCACCTGCTGGCCGAAATTAGCGAGGGTCTTGGCTATGTGGTCCGGCACCGGCTGATCGGCAGCATCACTTGGGCCACGATGATCATGAACTTCTTCAGTACATTGATCTTCACCCTGCTCCCGATCCTGGTGCTGGACCGGCTGTCCCTGAATGCCACCCAATTCGGGCTCATGTATTCCTTTGGCGCAGTCGGCGGGTTGGCCGCAGCGTCCGTCACCCCCTGGATTGCCAGGGTTCTAGGGGAGGGCCCATCGCTCGTTGTGTCCAGCCTGGCCATCGCGGTACCGATGGCAGGGTTCCCGCTATCCACCCGGGCTTCCACCGGAGGGGGCAGTTTCGCCATCCTCGCCGCGACCATGTTCCTGATGACAGCAGGGGTACTTGTCTTCAACATCATCCAGGTCAGTATGCGCCAGCGGGTTTGTCCGCCCCGGCTGTTGGGCCGGATGAATGCCTCGATCCGCTTCCTGGTATGGGGTGTCATGCCCGGGGCCGCACTGTTCGCTGGGTGGCTGGGAACCTCCCTGGGATTGGTCCCGACGTTCTGGATCGGCATGGTCGGGTGCACCCTCGCCGTGGTCCCGCTATTGCTTTCGCCGCTACCCAGGCTGCGCGTTCTGCCCAACGAATCGGAGGAGATCGCGGAATCCGAAGGAGGCCAGCAAATCCCGGCGGACGAAGAGAGGGCCGGAGCTCAGGCTCCAGAGTAGGGCTCCCGCGGGCGCCTGCGTGCCGGGGCCTCCGGGACCTCCTTGGCAAGGGTTACCGAGGCCAGAGGCACCAGTACCTCGCCGGAGCGGGTCAGGATCCGGACGGAGGCGCCTTGGAATCCCAGGAACGACCCCAAAGCGTCCGAGTACCGAGGCGCACCCGCTGGCACCTCGCATGCCGGCAACCGGTACCTGAGCACAACACGGCGGCCAGTGGGTAGGGTGTCAAAGAAATCGGATTCCATCCCAGAATCCTACGGTCACCTCGGGACCGGGCCCTACACGGACGGCGTCACACCCCGTCGGAGGTACTAAGCTGGAGGGGTGCGACGGTAGATTGCCGCACACCAAGAACATTGCCGTAGCTAAGGAAGGCCCCGGGTACCGTGACCTACATCATCGCCCAGCCGTGCGTGGACGTAAAAGACAAAGCCTGTGTCGAGGAATGCCCTGTCGACTGCATTTACGAGGGTGAACGCGCGCTTTACATCCACCCCGACGAGTGCGTCGACTGCGGTGCCTGCGAGCCAGTCTGCCCGGTGGAGGCCATCTACTACGAGGATGACGTCCCTGAAGAATGGGCCGAGTACTACAAGGCCAACGTCGACTTCTTCGATGAGATCGGCTCTCCGGGCGGAGCAGCGAAGTTCGGCAACATGGGCATCGACCACCCGATCATTGCCGTCCTTCCCCCGCAAAACCAGGACTGAGCCGAACCGATGCTGACGCTTCCCGATTACCCCTGGAATGCCATGGCGCCCTACGTGGAACGGGCAGCCGCGCACCCGCAGGGAGTGGTGAACCTCTCCATCGGCACCCCGGTGGACCCCACTCCGGAACTGCTGCGCAACGCACTGGCTGCCGCTACCGACGCGCCTGGCTACCCGACCACCCACGGTACGGTGGAACTTCGCCGCGCGATCTCCGCCTGGTATGAGCGCCGCCGGGCCACCCCGGGCCTCGACCCCGAAGACATCATGCCCACGGTCGGCTCCAAGGAACTCGTCGCCTGGCTACCGCTGCTGCTGGGCATCGGAGCCGGTGACCTGGTGGTTCGACCGACCGTCGCCTACCCTACCTACGACATCGGCGCCCGTCTGGCCGGTGCGGAATCAGTGGCTGCCGATTCCCTAGGCGAACTCAGCGAAGAACAACTTTCACGGGTCAAACTGGTGTGGGTAAATTCACCAGGCAACCCGACCGGAATCGTCCGCAGCACCCAGGAGCTGCGCGGGCTGGTTGACGCGGCACGCGCCCTGGGCGCCGTGGTCGCATCCGATGAATGCTACGCCGAACTGGGATGGGGACAGTGGGAAGACGGCGTGCCCGGCGTCCTGGAACCGGCAGTTTCCGGCGGGGACCTCACGAACCTGCTCGCCGTCTACTCCATGTCCAAGCAGTCCAATCTGGCCGGATACCGAGCGGCATTCGTTGCCGGCGCCCCGAACTTGATGCCCGCACTTATTAACAACCGCAAGCACGCGGGCATGATCGTCCCGGCCCCGGTTCAGGAGGCCATGCGCATCGGCCTGGGTGATGATTCACACGTTCAGACGCAGAAGGACCTGTATCGGGAGCGCCGTGCCAGGTTAATTCCGGCGCTTGAGGGCTTCGGGCTGCGCATTGACCATTCGGAGGCCGGACTCTACCTGTGGTGCACCGCGGGAGAAGACACCTGGCTGACCATTGGGCGTCTGGCGGACCTGGGTATCGTTGCCGGACCGGGAACTCTCTACGGCACCGCAGGCGACGGCTTTGTCCGCATCGCCTTGACCGCCACCGACGAGCGGATCGACTCGGCGGTTGAACGCCTGAACGCAGCACACTAAGACCAGAGGTGACTCATGGATTAGCGAACCACAGCTACTTGGCGGTAGCGTGTCACCTGATTACTGCACACTGGATCTATCTGTACTCCGGTTAAGGAGAGGCCATGACGGAAAACAATTCTGCACGCCTAAGCTTTGGCGGCAACGAACTGGAACTACCAGTCGTTCCCGTTGTTGAAGGCAACCACGGCTTTGACGTAGCTCAGCTGCTCAAGAGCACTGGCGGCGTCACGTATGACCCCGGCTTCATGAACACAGCGGCCACCAAGTCCGCCATTACCTACATCGACGGCGACGCTGGAATCCTGCGCTACCGCGGTTACCCGATCGAGCAGTTGGCCGAGAAGTCCAGCTTCCTCGAGACTTCCTACCTGCTGATCTACGGCAACCTTCCCTCGGCCACCGAGCTGGAAGAGTTCGACCAGAAGATCCGCCGCCACACCATGCTGCACGAGGAGCTCAAGGGCTTCTTCGGTGGCTTCCCGCGCGATGCGCACCCGATGCCCGTGCTGTCCTCCGCCGTTTCGGCGCTGTCGACCTGGTACCAGGATTCGCTGGACCCGTTCAACGAGGAACAGGTGGAACTTTCCACCATCCGCCTGTTGGCCAAGATGCCGGTTCTGGCAGCCTACGCACACAAGAAGTCGATCGGGCAGGCGCTGCTCTACCCCGACAACTCGATGAACCTGGTCGAGAACTTCATGCGCCTGAGCTTCGGCATCGCAGCGGAGCCCTACGACATGGATCCGGTCCTGGTCAAGGCGCTTGACCAGCTGCTGATCCTGCACGCGGACCACGAGCAGAACTGCTCCACGTCCACCGTGCGCCTGGTTGGATCCTCCAACGCCAACATGTTCGCATCGGTTTCCGCAGGCATCAATGCCCTCTTCGGCCCCGCCCACGGCGGCGCCAACGAGGCGGTGCTGAAGATGCTGCGCCAGATCCAGACCGAGGGCATGAAGCCCGAGGCGTTCATGGAGAAGGTCAAGAACAAGGAAGACGGCGTCCGCCTCATGGGCTTCGGACACCGGGTCTACAAGAACTACGACCCGCGTGCCAAGATCATCAAAGCGACGGCCCACGACATCCTGTCCAAGCTCGGCGGCAACGACGAACTGCTGGACATTGCGATGGCCCTGGAAGAGCGGGCGCTCTCGGATGACTACTTCATCTCGCGCAAGCTCTACCCGAACGTGGACTTCTACACCGGCCTGATCTACAAGGCCATGGGTTTCCCGGAGAAGATGTTCACCGTCCTCTTCGCCATCGGACGCCTCCCGGGCTGGATCGCGCAGTGGCGCGAAATGATCCAGGACCCGCAGCTGAAGATCGGCCGTCCGCGCCAGCTCTACGTGGGCGAGCCGGAACGCAACTACCCGACCCGCTAATACCGGTCACGGAAACACCAACTGAACGGCGGCGCCAGGACCCCAAGGGTCCTGGCGCCGCCGTTCGGCGTTGGCGCTCAGTAACGACACTGGCCCCGGACAGCCACGGTCACGGACGAGTACAGCATATTCCGAGCGGTTAATCAGGCAATGGGACTACCCTTGAAGGAGCAGTACCACTTCGTCCGGTCAGGTGTTCCCATGTATCTTACTGAAGGCGATGGGTGGCTGGTTTCGGCCAATACCCACCGAGAAATGCTCTTGGCCCTGTATATCCGTGACTTGGCCGGAATCCATCCGGTGGGCATGCCGGAAATATCACCTTTGAATCCCGAGGTGAAGCCCTCCGCCGCATATGAGGCCGAGCGGCATGAGCCCGCCGAACTTCGCCAGGAATGGCAGAGCTGGTGGGAGGCGATTTTGGCAGGGACCCCCGATCTGGAGGATTCCGAGGAACCGGACTTCTCCTGCTTCGACGATTCGCCGACGCTTCAGGTGCTCATGCGCGCACACTATGGCAGCGCCATGAGTTGGGCCGAGGACCGGATCGCCGAATACGAGGCGCTCTCGCGCCGGCATGCGAGCATCGGGCGCAGGGCCCTGCTGGAGCGGATAATCGACGAACAGATCATGGAAATGGAACGCGAGCCCCGGGCCTTCACCCTGAACCTCGTGGAATTGCCGCTGACTGAACCGCGGGCCTGGTTCGTGGAGCCGTCCCTGGTGATCCTGAGCCAGCACCTGATCGAAGACCCCGAGCTGTTTCGCAGCTATCTGCAACCCGTGATCAAGTTCCTGATCTAGATCCGCGGCAGATGCCAAACGGCGGCTCCTGGGGATTCCGGGCCCGCCGTTTGGCGATACGGTGCTAGTTTGTGTGCAGCACGCTGTTCAGCTCGACCTTCTGGCCGGTGCGAGGCAGTGCCTCGACGGCTCCCGTGGCCGAGTTGCGGCGGAAGAGCAGCCCCGGAACGCCGGAGAGTTCGACGGCCTTGACCAGCTTCTCCCCGAGCTGGATCCGGGTTCCTGCCGTGACGTACAGCCCGGCTTCCACCACGCAGTCATCGCCCACCGAAATGCCGACGCCGGAGTTGGCACCGAGCAGCACCCTGCGGCCGATCTCGATGCGTTCCTTGCCGCCGCCCGAGAGCGTGCCCATGATCGAGGCGCCGCCGCCGACATCCGAGCCGTCGCCGACAATGACCGAGGAGGAGATCCTGCCCTCGACCATGGAGGTGCCCAGGGTGCCGGCGTTGAAGTTCACGAAGCCCTCGTGCATCACCGTAGTGCCCTCGGCCAGGTAGGCGCCGAGGCGGACGCGGTCGGCATCGGCGATGCGCACGCCGGAGGGAAGGACGTAATCGACCATGCGCGGGAACTTGTCCACCCCGTAGACGGCGACTGCTCCGCGTCGGCGCAGCTTCAGCCGGGTGGTTTCAAAGTCCTCCACGGCACAGGGGCCGAAGTTCGTCCAGACCACGTTGGCCAGCAGGCCGAAGATCCCCTCGAGGTTCTGCGCGTTGGGTAACACCAGCCGGTGCGAGAACAGGTGCAGGCGCAGCCAGGCGTCGACGGCATCGGCCGGAGCCACATCCAGGTTGATTTCCAGCGAGACGACCTGCTGCGTGGTGGAGCGGTCGGCATCGACTGCGGCCAGGGCGGATAGCTGGCCACCAAGTGCCGGGGCATCGTCCAATGAGCCAAGCACGGGTGCGGGGAACCAGACATCGAGCACCGCACCGGTCGCGCTCATCGTGGCCAGGCCATGGCCCGCTGCGATGCGGACGGGGGTGGGGGATTTAGCTGGGTTGGGGGAGTGCACTGATGTCATCTTTCCATCCTAGGGGCGGTGGCGCGGCGTCGGCCGCTAGGCTGGGAAATGTGACTACTGACAAGAACGTCCTGCCCGCGGCCTCGATGGCCCATGCCCCTCTTCATCTGCTGGGAGACGTTGCGGTGTTGACCACAGCGCTCATGAACGTCGAATCGGTCTCCGGAAACGAGGGTGCGATAGCCGACCTGGTCGAGGCGGCACTTTGGGCCATTCCAGGTTTGGTGGTTCACCGCGACGGGGATGCGATCGTGGCACGGACACAATTGGGACGGGCCGAACGGGTGATCCTGGCCGGGCACCTGGACACCGTGCCGCTGCCTACCGCCGCGGGCTCCCGCGGGACGGTACCGGCCGTCTGGGACGGCGAGACGATCTATGGTCGTGGTGCCACTGACATGAAGGGCGGGGTGGCCGTTCAGCTGGCCATCGCGGCGCGACTGGCCGAACCGAACCGGGATATTACCTTCATCTTCTATGACCACGAGGAAGTGGAGGGC
Organism: Paeniglutamicibacter cryotolerans; assembly: GCF_014190875.1. Classification (NCBI taxonomy): domain Bacteria; kingdom Bacillati; phylum Actinomycetota; class Actinomycetes; order Micrococcales; family Micrococcaceae; genus Paeniglutamicibacter; species Paeniglutamicibacter cryotolerans. The sequence continues at coordinate 8,261 of NZ_JACHVS010000002.1, forward strand.
TCCAAGTCCGGCCTGGGCAGGTTGCAACGCAACAATCCCGAGCTGCTGGCCGGGGACTTCGCCATCCTGCTCGAACCCACCGATGGGACGGTGGAAGGCGGCTGCAACGGAACCAGCCGCTTTCGCGTGCGCACCCGCGGCGTTGCAGCCCACTCGGCCCGTGCCTGGATGGGGGAGAATGCCATCCACAAGATAGCCCCGATCTTGGCCCGGCTGGCCGCGCACGAGCCGGAAACGGTGAACGTCGACGGACTGGATTACCGTGAATCGCTCAATGCCGTGAGCATCCACGGAGGCATCGCCGGAAACGTGATCCCCGACTTCTGCGAGGTCGAGGTCAACTACCGCTTTGCACCGGATAAGTCGGTCGACCAGGCCGAGGCCTATGTGCGTGAGCTGCTCGATGGCTTCGAGATCGAATGCACTGACGGCGCAAATGGCGCCCGGCCCGGGCTGCTGCACCCTGCCGCGGCATCCTTCGTCCAGGCCGTCGGCGGCATCCCGAAACCCAAGTTCGGCTGGACCGACGTGGCCCGCTTCTCCGCGTTGGGGATCCCCGCTGTCAACTTCGGCCCGGGAGATGCTCTGTTGGCCCACTCCGATAACGAGCATGTGCAGGCCCAGGCCATCCGCGACTGCCTCTCGGCGCTGACCCGGTGGCTGGGCGGGGAGCTCGGCAGCTGACCGGCTCCGCGGCAGCAGAAAGAGGGGCTGGGCCCGGATCCTTGCTCGATCCGGACCCAGCCCCTTGGCTCATTTTGCGAACCATCAGGGTTTGGCGGGTTCGGTGTCTATGTCCATCTCCTCGGGCATACCCGGGATGAGTGGTCCTTCGGTGGCAATGCCGCGGCTGCTGAGCCTGTGCGAGGCAAGCGTGGCGAGCTTCGATAGCCCGAAGTTGATCAGGATGAAGATCAATGCCGCTACGGCAAGCGCCTGCATGACGTTCGAGTTGCCGGTGCCGACCAGCTTGGCCATGTTCAGCAGCTCGCTGTAGGTGATGATCGACCCGAGTGCCGAATCCTTGAGCACCACGACGAATTGGCTGATCAGCGCCGGCAGCATGGCCACCAGGGCCTGCGGGATTTCGATCAGGCGCAGGCACTGCCCCCGGGTGAGCCCGATGGCGATGCCGGCCTCACGCTGGCCCTTGGGCAGTCCATGCACGCCAGCGCGGATCAGCTCGGCGATGACTGAACCGTTGTAGAGGGTCAGGCCCAGGACCACGGCGATGAACGGCGTCTGGGCAGGATCGAAGATATCGGCCCGGCCCAGGATGAGCCAGAAGAAAATCATCATCAGCAACACCGGGACGGCGCGGAAGAACTCGACGACCACGGAGCTGATGCCGTTGATGATCTTGTTTTCCGAGAGTCGGCCGAGGCCGAAGATGAGCCCGAACACGGTGCCGGTGATGATGGACAGCGCTGCCGCCTTCAGCGTGGCCAGCAGGCCCGGGAGCAGGTAGTACGCCCAGATGTCGGCCTTGAGGAAGACCGTCCACTTCTCCGGCGACAGCTGGCCAGCGTCGTACAGGGCGAAGCCCAGATAGATCAGCAGCCCGATGGCCAGCACGGCGCCAATGCCGTTGATGAGCCGGATCCGGGCGCGGGCCTTGGGCCCGGGGGCGTCGAAAAGGACAGATTGGATACTCATCGTGCCACCGCCAGCTTCTTGGAGAGCCACGTGATGAGCAGCCCGATCGGGACCACCACGATGACGAACATGAGGGCAACGGTGATGAAGATCAGGATGCCGACATCGGCCCTGAACTCGATCATGGTCTTCATCAGCCCGGAGATCTCGGCTACGGAGCCGGCCAGTGCCACCGTGGAGTTCTTGAGCAGGGCTATGAGGACGTTGCCCAGCGGGACGATGGCCCCGCGGAAGGCCTGCGGCAGGATGACGTATCGGGCCGCGGGGAGGAACCCCAACCCGATGGCACGGGCGGCCTCCGCCTGACCCAGCGGAACAGTATTGACCCCGGAACGGATCGCCTCGCAGACGAATGCGGCGTGGTAGATGGCCAGGCCGAGAATGGCGATCCGGAAGAAGTTGAGGTTGAAGTCCTGGCTCAGCTGCAGGCCAAAGACCCCGTACAGCACCAGGACGCCGAACGTGATGATGATGGTCAGCGGCGTATTGCGGAAGATGTTCACGTATGAGGTGCCCACCAGTCGGAAGCTGGGAATCGGTGAGATGCGCAGCAAGGCCAAGATCGTGCCAAGGATCAGGGAGGCGATGCCCGCCCAGAACGTCAACTGGAGGTTGGCCCAGAAAGCGGAGATCATCTTGTCGCCGTACTGTTCCCAGAGGGAGATATAGCCCTGCACGGTCTACTCCTCGTCTCGGTAAGTCGTTGATGAAGCTGGCGGGCACGGCCCTGAAGCCGTCCCCGCCAGCAGGTGCTGCAGGCCTATGAGCAGGGCTCAGGAGTCGGCGGGTTCAGCTTCGAAGGTGTGTACCCGGTGCCCTCGGTGTTGGCCTTGATGGCCTTTTCCCAGTCGCCGTCCTTGATCATCTTTTCGATGGCCGTGTTGATGGCGGGACACTGGGTGGAATCCTTGTTCAGGCCCACGCCGTACTTTTCCTCGGAGAAGGGTTTGCCCACGACCTTGAACTTGCCCTTGTTTGCCGGTGTGGCAGCCAAGCCGGCGAGGATGATGTCATCGGTGGTGATGGCGTCGATCTTCGAGTTCTCCAACAGGCCCAGGCAGTCGGCATAGCCGCCCTGCTCGACCAGGTTCACATCCGGGATGTCGTCCTTGACCTTCTGTGCCGAGGTCGAACCGGTGACCGAACACAACTTCTTGCCGGCGAGGGATTCCTTGCCGGTGATCGAGGTGTCATCGGCCCGTACCAGCAGATCCTGCCCGGCAATGAAGTAGGGGCCGGCGAACTTCACGCGTTCCTTGCGGGCATCGGTGATTGAGTAGGTGGCAAATATCATGTCCACCGCATTGGTCTCCAACAGTGATTCGCGGTTGGCCGAGGGGGCTTCCTTCCAATTGATCTTGTCGGCGGGGAAGCCCAGTTCGTTGGCGACATAGGTGGCGACGTCGACGTCGAAACCGGTGTACTTGTCGCCGTCCTTGAACCCGAGGCCGGGCTGGTCGAACTTGATGCCGATGTTGATGGTGTCTGAGGCCCCGCCGCCTCCACCACCGCCGCCGCAAGCGGTCAATGCGAGGCCTGCCGCCGCGGCGAGGGCTACGAGTGCGAGTTTCGTCTTGCTCATGAGTTTCTCCTTGGTGATCTGGCCCGGAGGCCGGTCCCCGATGGGTTGCGGATGAAATCAGTTGGTGATGAGCTTGCCCAGGAAGTCCTTGGCCCGGGAGCTTTGCGGATGGGTGAAAAACTGGTCCGGGGTAGCCTGCTCGACGATTTGGCCGTCGGCCATGAAGATCACCCGGTCGGCGGCCTTGCGGGCGAATCCCATTTCGTGGGTCACCACGATCATGGTCATGCCCTCCTTGGCCAGGGAGATCATGGTGTCGAGCACCTCGTTGATCATTTCCGGGTCGAGCGCCGAGGTCGGTTCGTCAAAGAGCATGACCTTCGGTTGCATCGCCAGGGCCCGGGCAATGGCCACTCGCTGTTGCTGGCCACCGGAGAGCTGAGCCGGGAGCTTGTCCTTCTGGTTTGCCACGCCTACCCGATCAAGCAGGGACAGTGCCAGCTTCTCGGCCTCCGACTTTTTCATCCCCTTGACCTTGATCGGTCCCAGCGTCACGTTCTCCAGGATCGATTTGTGTGCGAAGAGGTTGAAGGACTGGAACACCATCCCCACGTCGGCCCTGAGCCGGGCCAGCTCCTTGCCTTCCTCGGGTAGCTGGTTGCCATCGATGAAGATGCTCCCCTCGTCGATGGTTTCCAGCCTGTTGATGGTGCGGCAGAGGGTCGATTTGCCGGAGCCCGAGGGACCGAGCACCACGACTACTTCGCCCTTGGTGACTTCGAGTTCGATGTCCTTCAGGACGTGGAGCGCGCCATAGTGCTTGTTGACGCCCACAAGGCGAACCACCGGCGCGGTGCTGGCCGGTGTGGTGCCGGGCTGTGATTCAGTGCTCATGTATCGAGCGTAGTCGATGTGGCTGGCATCACAACAGGTCGGAGGGGATTGTTGATCCGAGCGGCCCATCGACCGGCCCGCCGGGTGCCGTGTTGCTGAGGTCCGGCCGCCACCCAATGACGATAGTCTGGGTGGATGGCTAGTCACGATCCCCATTCCTCCGGCTTCGAGCCGATGCATGACCCGGCCCGGCGCAAGGGTGCGGTCATTCTGCGCGGCGACCAAGCTCGGATCCCCCAGGCCGACCGGGCCCTGCTGGATAGCGGTGGAGGCGAGGACTTCACCCATACCGACCCATGGCGGGTCCTGCGCATCCAAAGCGAATTCGTCGAGGGCTTCGGCACCCTCTCCGGGCTGGGGCCGGCGGTCAGCGTCTTCGGATCGGCCCGGACCAAACGCGATTCCCCGCGCTACCTGCAGGCCGAGCGGGTAGGCCAGTTGCTGGCCGAGGCCGGGCTGGCCGTGATCACCGGCGGCGGCCCCGGGGCCATGGAGGCCGCCAACAAGGGCGCCTGCGCCGGGGGCGGCATCTCCGTGGGGCTGGGCATCGAATTGCCCTTCGAGTCAGGCATGAACGAATACGTGGACCTGGGCATCAACTTCAGGTACTTCTTTGCCCGCAAGACCATGTTCGTGAAGTATTCGCAGGGCTTCATCGTGCTGCCCGGCGGCTACGGCACGCTGGATGAGCTTTTTGAGGCCGTCACCCTGGTTCAGACCGAGAAGGTCACGAGCTTCCCGATCGTGCTCCTGGGCACCGGCTACTGGGGTCCGCTGCTCGACTGGCTGCGTCATACGGTGGCCGAGGAGGGGGCCGTGTCGGAGTCCGACCTGGACCTGATACAAATCACCGACGACCCGGAGGAAGCCGTGCGCATCGCCGTCTCCCAGTGCGGCAAACCGGTCCGCCCGGTCGATTAGGAACCCCGATGGTCTATCTCCTGCTATTCATTGCCGTCGTGATTGCCGGGGCTGCCGTCTTCGTCGGTGTCGGGGAGTCCCGGAAACGCCCTGCCGATGCGGGGGCGATCCGCGCTGCCGGTGTGATCGAGGGTCTGGTGGAACCGGTTGCCACGTTGCCCCCGGTGCTGCTGCCGGAGCGGCCGCTGGGCGCCGACGTGCGGGCGGTGCGCTTTTCGCTGGGCCTGCGCGGGTACCGGATGGACCAGGTCGACGAGGTTCTGGACGTCATGGCTGCGGAGCTCGAGCGGCTGCAACAAGTCATCCGCAATGGTGCTCAAAGTCATGTGATTAGCGCCACGGACGATTCTTCGGAATAATGTGAAGTGTAAGTTGAAAAGCGGTGACACGAGCGACTGACCTCGCTCGTCACCGACATCGCGGGGGCCGGCCCCCGCACCACTGAGGGAAGGGAACAGCGCCAATGGCTGCGATGAAACCGCGTACCGGGGATGGCCCCATGGAGGTCACCAAGGAAGGCCGTAGCCTCATCATGCGAGTGCCGATCGATGGTGGTGGACGCCTGGTGGTGGAACTCAATGCCGAGGAGGCAGCGCAGTTGCGCGAGTGCCTCGTCGGGGTGACCGAGTAGCATCAAGCAAAAATCTCAGGCGGCGGCCCGGTGGCAACAGCCACCGGGCCGCCGCTTTTAACGCCCGGGACCGGGGGGCGGGGGTGGTTCAGCCGACCTTGACCGCCAGCAGCATGCCGCTTCCAGTGGGAACAGTGGATGTCACGAAGTCCTCGCGTTCGCGCAGGTAGCGGCCGGCCCGGCGGGTGGCCGTGGTGGTGGGGCGGCGGTCCGCGGGCTGGGGCACCCGGTGCTGGTCCAGCGCGTCGTTGACGATCAAGGTGCCCCCGCGGCGCAACAGCCGGGCCCCCTGCTCCACGTAGAGCGGCAGGTTCAGTTTGTCCGCATCGATGAAGATCAGGTCATAGGCGCCGTCGGTGAGCCGGGGCAGCACATCCTGGGCCCGGCCGCTGATGGTGCGCGTGCGGTTCTGCTTGAAGCCGGCCTCGGAGAAGGCCTCGCGGGCCGCATCAAGGTGGTCAAGGTCGATGTCTATCGTCGTCATGACGGACTGGGGGCCCAGTCCGCGCAGGATGCTGACTCCCGATACCCCGACGCCTGATCCGATTTCCACCACGGTGCGCGCACCGCTGCAGGCCGCCATCGTGGTCAGCAGGGAAGCCGACCCGGTGCCGACGGGGGAGACACCAAGCTCGTAGCCGCGCTCGCGGGCACGCAACAGGACCTCGTCCTCTTCGGACAGGGCCTCGGCGTAGGACCAGCTGCTGTAGATGTCGGCGCTCATGGGAAAATGGACCTCCGGTGAATCGGTGGTGCCGCGGGGCACCCTGGACACCATGGCGGTGCCGTTCCATCCTATGTGTTCCGTTGCATGGAAGGCACGGAAGCCCGGCCGCGGGGCGGTCGCCCAGTGTATCTACAGGTTCTGCCCAGATAGGTGGGCCAAGATTGCTGATGTGAACGGTACATCTTCAAGCGCAGTCATCGACAAGGCCTCGAGCCCCGACGTCGAGGATTCCGTGATCCCCAGCTGGGAAGAAATCGTGCGGGTGCATTCGCCGCGGGTCTACCGGCTGGCCTACCGGCTCAGCGGAAACCGCCAGGATGCCGAGGACCTGACCCAGGAAACCTTCGTGCGGGTGTTCAGGTCCCTGCATAATTTCACCCCGGGCACCATCGGCGGCTGGCTGCACCGCATTACCACCAACTTGTTCCTTGACCAGGCCCGCCGCAAGACCCGCATCCGCTTCGACGGTTTCACCGACGATGCCGAGGAGCGGGTTCCGGGTCGCGAACCCGGCCCGGAGCGCAGCTTCGAGCACAACAACCTCGATGTGGACGTGCAGGCGGCGCTCGATGCGCTGCCGCCCGAATTCCGCGCCGCGGTGGTGCTGTGCGACCTCGAGGGACTCTCCTATGAAGAGGTATCGGCGGCGCTGGACGTGAAGCTGGGCACCGTCCGCTCGCGGATCCACCGCGGCAGGGCACTATTGCGCGAGAAGCTTGCCCACCGTAACCCCTCGATCCGGCCACCGGCCACGATGGCCCTGCCCCAGGTCCGTCGCACCCTTCCGAGCGTGCGGTAGCCCATGCATCGCTATCAGCGCTGGATGGACGACTACCTGGACGGCGAGCTCCCGCCATCGACGGCACGCAAACTGGAAAAGCACCTGCAGGGCTGCCGTGCCTGCACCGCACTGCTGGCCGAGCGCCGCCGACTGCAGCTGCGGCTCAGCGGATTCTCGAAGTCCGGCGGTGATGCCCCGGAACGCGACTTCGTGCAGCGAATCCTGGACCAGCCCGGCCACAGCGCCGCCGACTCGGCATCGTTCGATCCCCGGACCCCGCGCTGGGGCTTCTGGTTGCCCGCCGTCAGCGTCGTAGCCGTCCTCAGTCTCGTGGCCGGAGTGTTGTCGGTGGCCTGGTTTGTCGGAGCCGACACGGCGGTGGCCAAGACAACCACGGGAACGGCAAGCAGCTGGACCGATACACCCGTGGCCCTGGACCAGGAAGGGCTGGAAGAATTGCGCGAGGAGGGCTGGAACTGTCCCGATTTCGACACGTCGGGGTTGAGCCTGGTCGCGGCGACCGGAATGATGCGCAACGGTGAACCCGAGCTGCACCTGGAACTCTCCGACGATTCCACGCCGGTGCTGCTGACCGAACGGAGATCGGCGACACCGGTCACACCAGCGTCAGCACATGCGAGAGCAGCTGGGGACGCCGGCTCGGGGACCCAGGGACCCCTGGGCATGCTGGCCGAGCTCGGCGCCCGGCTGGGGGCCGACGCGGCAACCAGGGTCGAGGTCTCCAAGGGCAAGGCGACGTTGACACTGGCCAACGCCACCTACAGCGTCGAATCTGAGCTGACGCCGGCCGAGACCGAACGGATACTGCGCCGCATCCTGGTGACGGAACACAGCCGGATCATGAGCGTACCGGACACCGGCCACGGCACCCTTGATCGGCTGATCCGCGGCCTGGGCCGACTGGTAGTGCTGGATGTGAAGCCATGAATGGCCGCAAGTCCTTGCCGAACCGGGTAACCTACTAGGGTGTTCGGAATCAATGGTGGCGAATTAGTCGTCCTTGTCGTGTTAGCGGTCCTGGTCTTGGGGCCCGAGAAGCTCCCCGAGTATGCCCAGCAACTGGCGCGCCTCGTGAAGGAGCTGCGCCGCATGGCCACCGGGGCCAAGGAGCAGCTGCGCGAGGAAATCGGCGACGAGATCGTCGACATGGACTGGAAGAAGCTGGACCCGCGCCAGTACGACCCGCGCAAGATCATCAAGGAAGCCCTGCTCGACGACTTCGACGACGCCATTGCCGCCGTCAAGGAAAAGCCTGTCGCCCGCCAGGTCTCCCTCGTGACCAATGCCGAACGCCTGCCGACCGGTCAATCCGCTCCGTTCGACACCGAAGCCACGTAGCGGCGAAAACCGTTTCCCGCGTGGTCCGGCTCAGACCGGGGTGACGGGCAGCTTCAGCCCGGACAGCCCCCGCGGACGCCGGGCCAACCCCCGCGCAATACGGACGATTTCCTGCGCTGCCGGAGCCTGCGGATGGCCGAGCACCACGGGAAGCCCGCTGTCCCCGCCCTCACGCAGCACCGGATCCAGGGCGATCGACCCCAGCAGCCGAACCTCGGTGCCCAACGTCGTGCTCAGCCTCGCCGAGAGTTCGGCCCCGCCGCCGGAGCCGAAGGGTTCCATCCGGGTGCCATCGGGCAGCTGAAGCCAGGACATGTTCTCCACCACGCCAAGCACCTTCTGCCCGGTCTGCGCAGCGATGGAACCGGCCCGCTCGGCGACCTGCGCGGCAGCCGACTGCGGGGTGGTGATGACCAGCAGCTCGGAGCCTGGCAGCAGCTGGGCGACGGAGATCGCGATGTCCCCCGTACCGGGAGGCAGGTCCAGCAGCAACACGTCCAGGTCGCCGAAATGCACGTCGGTGAGGAACTGTTCAAGGGCGCGGTGCAGCATCGGCCCGCGCCAGATCACCGGGACGTTGCCCTTCACGAACATGCCGATGGAGATGACCTTCACGCCGTGCGCCACCGGTGGCAGGATCATCTCGTCCACCCGGGTCGGGGCCTGGGTGATGCCCATCAGCCCGGGGATGGAGAAGCCGTGCACGTCGGCGTCGATGATTCCCACGCGCAAACCGTCGGCAGCCATGGCGCAGGCCAGGTTGGCCGTCAGCGACGACTTGCCCACGCCGCCCTTGCCGGAGGCCACGGCAATGACCCGGGTGAGCGACCCGGGGTCACCGAAGGGCACTGAGCGGTGTTTGAGTCCCGCACGGAGGGTGGCGCGCTGTTGTGGGGACATAGCGCCCACCTCGACCTGAACGGAGTCCACGGCGGGCACCGTGGAGGCCGCCGCGGTAACATCGGCCACGATGGTGCTGCGCAGCGGGCAGGCGGCAATGGTCAGGAGCACTTTCACCCGGGCCACCGAACCGATGATCCGAGCGGATTCGACCATGCCCAGTTCGGTGATCGGGCGGCGAAGTTCGGGGTCCTGAACCGTTGCCAGGGCCGCCAGCAGCAGCGGATCTGGGGTCTCAGCTGTCATCGTCGGGGAGCTCCGTTTGATTCTTTTGCACGTGTTTCGGCTGGGGCCCAGCGGTGGGGACCCGGGGGATCATATTGGTGGACGGTCCGCCGCGGTCTCGGCGCTTGGGTGAGCGCCCGCGCAACCTGATCTCCTCGCCGTCGGCCGTCTCGAGCATTTCCTCGAGCACCGAACGCAGCTCGGAGCGCACGTAGTCGCGGGTCGCCACGTCGCGCAGGGCGATGCGCAGCGCCGCGAGTTCGCGGGTGAGGTACTCGGTGTCGTGCAGGTTGCGTTCTGCCTGGCCGCGGTCCTCGGAGAGCGAGACGCGGTCTCGGTCATCCTGGCGGTTCTGCGCCAGCAGCAGCAGCGGGGCGGCGTAGGAGGCCTGCAGCGAGAGCATCAGCGTGAGCAGCGTGAAGCCCAGCGAGATCGAGTCGAAGCGCAGGCTCTCGGGTCCCCAGGTGTTCCAGGAGAGCCACAATACGCAGAAGACCGTCATGTAGAGCAGGAAGGCCGGGGTGCCCATGAAACGGGCGAACTTCTCCGTCGAGCTGCCGAACGCGTCCGGGTCGGGGGAGAACTTGGGCCAGAAGCGCTTGCGGGCGCCCAGCGGCGTATCGAGCCCGGAAGAGCCGGTGCGGTTCTCAGCCATCGAGGATCCCTTCCTTCAGCGTGTGGGTGGGACCGTCGTCGTGCGTGCGCCAGTCCTCGGGCAGGATATGGTCCAGCACGTCATCGACGGTGACCGCGCCGACGAGCCGTCCGTCGGAGTTCACCACGGCCATCGAGGTGAGGTTGTAGGTCGCCAGGGTGCGGGCCACCTCGCTGACATCGGCCAGGTCCAAGACCGGTTCGAGGTCGGTGTCCAGAATGTTGCCCAGCGCCTCCGGGGGAGGACAGCGCAGCAACGCCTGGATGTGCACGGCGCCCAGGTAGCGGCCGGTGGGGGTTTCGAGCGGGGGGCGGCAGACGAAGACGGTGGAGGCCAGTGCCGGGCTCAGCTCCTCGCGGCGCACCGAGGCCAGCGCCTCGGCGACGGTCGCCTCGGGGGGCAGGATGATCGGCACCGGAGTCATCATCGACCCTGCGGTGTTTTCAGCGTATTCGAGCAGGCGGCGCACGTCGTCGGCACCGTCGGGCTCCATCAGTTCGAGCAGCGCATGCTGCTGCTCGAGGCTGAGCTCGGCCAACAGGTCGGCCGCGTCGTCCGGGTCCATTTCCTCGAGCACATCGGCGGCGCGTTCCATGTCCAGTGACGAGAGGATCTTCACCTGCTCGTCGTCGGGCATCTCCTGGAGCACGTCGGCGAGCCTGTCGTCCTGCAATTCGGTGGCCACCTCGAGCCGGCGCTTGTCGCTCATCTCGTGCAGGGCCTCGGCGAAGTCGGCGGGCTTGAGCTCGTCGTTCGCCGCGACGAAGGAGCTGGCTGCCTGCGGTTCGTGCAGCGGGGAATGGACCAGCGCGTCCCACGCCACCAGCAGGCGTTCGCCACGTCCGCGGCGCAGCGCGCGCAGCCCGGTGGCGTTTTCGCCGCGGCGCACGAAGTATTCGGCGATGACCCAGTCGCCGCTTCGTTGGCGTTCCAGGCCGATGTCCTCCACCACACCGTTCCCGCTGCCGTCGCGGAAGGTCACCTTGCGGTCGAAGAGCTCGCCGGCGGCCAGGGTTTCGGCCCCACGTTGCTGGAAGCGGCGCAGGTTCACCAATCCGGTGCAGATGATCTGACGCGATTCCATGGCCTGGATCCGGGTCATCGGGACGAACACGCGGCGCTTGCCGGGGACCTCGATGACGATGCCGACGCACTGGGCGGGTTTGGACGGGTCGCGGCTGAGCACCACGACGTCCCGCAGCCGGCCCAGGCGGTCACCCAGCGGGTCAAAAACGTCCAGGCCGAGCAGGCGGGCAATGAAGACCTTCGTAGAATTGCTGCTCACGCTCTCTAGGCTACTGCCTGGGGGTCCCCGATGCCGCCAGGGTGACGGCACCGGGAGGGGTGCGGACGCCCGCCCGTCGGCACAGATGGGCGCGGTTTTTCACCAGCAGCGATCATCAGGCGTCTTTCGGGGCGCGAACAGGCAGAATGGATATATGTCTACTCCTTTCGGCACAGCCCCGCAGAACCCGGCAACCGGTCTGCCCCGTGGTGAGGTCCTCGGTCGCTACGAGTCCTACCTCGATGCCCAGAAGGTCGTGGATTTTCTGGCCGACAACGACTTCCCGGTCGTGAACGTGAGCATCATCGGCAACGACCTCAAGAGCGTCGAGCGGGTGACCTCCAAGCTCAGCTACCCGCGGGTGGCGGCCGCCGGCGCCATGCAGGGTGCCAGTTTCGGCATCTTCATCGGCCTGCTGCTGGCCTTCTTCAATGGCGGCGACAACTGGATGGTGCAGATCCTTTCGGCCATGGGCCTGGGCATGGCGATGTGGATGATCGTGGGAGTGGTCGGCTACTCGTTCAAACGCGGCAAGCGCGACTTCGCCTCCTCCAGCCACGTCATGGCCACCTGCTACGACGTGGTGGTGGACTTCGCCCACATCAATGCCGCCCGCGCGCTGGCCGGCAAGTTGCCGATGAACCAGCATGCGGCGGACGCGGGAATCACCCCGCATGTGGCAGCGGGCCCGGTGCAGGGCCTTGGCCCCGTGCAAGGCAGCGGCAATGCCGCTGCACCGGCTGCGCAGGCTGAGGCTCCGCCGTCCGGCTGGGCCGACCTGCCCGATGGGCGTCCGCAGTTCGGGGTCCGCGTCGATGCCGAGCACCCGGCCCCGCAGGTTGCTCCGGACGCTCCGGTGGCATATCCCGCTCCGGCGCAGCAGGATGAACCGGCACCTGCCGACCCCGACACCCACGATGAACAGCACCGGGAATCCCAGCAGGAAACCGAGGCAAAGTAGCGCCTCGAATCGGAATGCGTGGCAACGGCTCGGACCGCTGTCACGCATTGTGTTTTAAGGAACCCGGGTCCTACCGACACCGTGAAAGCGTGGTTTGATCCAGCTGATGAACCTTCGATGCTCACTGAGTGCGATTCCCTGAGTACCCGAGGGTGATATGCCGGTCCGTCCGGTTCTGGCCGCTGCCCAACCCCGAGATCGGGATCCCCTCGACGCACGGCACCTCCGGCAGGCTCAGTGATGCAGCCAGTGCCCGGCTGCGAGCCGCCACGGCGGTGGAATGCGATCGTGCCGGTGACGGTAAGCACACGGTGGTGGATCCGGCCCATCACGGGTTTTGATCTCACTTCTCGGATTCGCTTTCCGTCGGTGACGGATTCACGCCAGACCTCGGCCATCCGGAAAATGGCGCTGCCGGTGGCTGAGTTGGATGCCCCGGGGATGCATTCACGCCTTCGCAGATGTTCGGCGTCTTCGTTCTCTTGGCGCCAGCTCGGCCAAGACCGTCACCAAGAGCGCGAAGCCGCATCACGTCAACGAAAAACTCGTCAATGAACGTGCAGCCCGGCCGGTCGTTTGAGGGCAGCTGACGAGAATCCGGGCAACTGGGCATAACGGATGAGACGGGGCCGGTGCCAGGTCCCGTCATTGAATCAGGGCCTGGGGGCAATCGCCGGGGTGGACAAGGAGTCCCGGCCGCCCTGTTGTCACGGTTTGCAGCGAATCGACGGGGACAGCTTGCCCAACATTTCCAAGATGCCAGAACCGGCCAGAACCGAGACCAACACCAGGGCACTTCCCTTGCTGATGATCGCCCCCGCTTGTTCGATCCTGCTGGTCGCGGTCATCTACCTGTGGCTCAGCCCCTTGATACCGAGCCGCATAGCGATCCATGTGGACCCGGATGGTGTGGGCTACGGCTCGTCATTACTGATGATCGCCGGTGCGTGCGTCATTGCCGCAGCCGCCTTCGTGATCGGAGCGGCCACCACCAGGGAATTCTCCAAGGCCGGCCATTGGTTCCAGATCCAGAAATCCATCGCCGTCGGAATCATGGCACTGGGATACGGTGCGATCGGTGTGGCCCTGGCAACCATCATCACTACCGTCGGCGTTGACCCGGAGCCGGTACCGGGAAATTCGGTAGGCATCGGGCTGTTTGGCTTCTTGCTCTTGTTCACCACGGCGGCCTGCGTCTACGCCGCTGTGTTCCCACGAGCAAAGTTCGAATCCCTGGACACGACATATCCCTACAACTGACGGTGAATCGATGATGCCTCGATAAGCCATTGCCCATTTTCGCATCCCTCCTCACGACTGCTCAAAACCGTCGGCCTCCACGGCCCGCCGATAGCAGGACCGCCGGGGCAACGGATTTCGGCCGGGGGTTTTCGGGCCCCTGCGCTGGTTGGAAGGAAAGGGTCTCATGAGCTGGTTTGCGGCAACACGATGAAGATCTCCGCCACCGGGGAGCGCCTGTAGGGCCATCGGCGGGCACTCAAAAAAGGTGCGCCGCTTCCCGCCATATGGCGGGAAGCGGCGCACCCTCGGGGTGGAAACCCCGGGTTAGGCGTTGTCCGTTCCGGCCTGCACCGAAGCCATCCATGCCTCGACGTCCTGGGCGGTGCGCGGAAGTGCCGCGCTGAGGTTCTCGCAGCCGTCGGCGGTCACCAGGACGTCGTCCTCGATGCGGATGCCGATGCCGCGGAACTCCTGGGGTACGGCGAGGTCCTCAGCCTTGAAATAGAGGCCGGGTTCGATGGTGAAGACCATGCCCTCCTCCAGGATGCCGTCCAGGTAGAGGTCGGCCTTGGCCTGCGCGCAGTCGTGCACGTCCAGGCCCAGGTGGTGGCTGGTGCCGTGGGGCATCCAGCGGCGGTGCTGCTGGCCCTCGGTGGACAGCGCCACTTCGAGCGAGACCGGGAGCAGGCCCCAGAAATCCAGGCGTTCGGCCAGGACCTGGATGGCTGCGGTGTGCAGGTCGCGGAAGCGGGTGCCCGGCTTGGCCACGGCGAAGGCCGCATCGGCGGCGTCCAACACGGCATGATAGAGCTTGCGCTGGATGTCGTTGAAGTGCCCGTTCGCCGGCAGGGTGCGGGTGATGTCGGCGGTGTAGAGCGATTCGGCTTCGACGCCGGCATCGACCAGGACCAGATCACCCTCGTTGACCGTGCCGTTGTTGCGGATCCAGTGCAGCACCGTGGCGTTGTTGCCGGCGGCGGCAATGGTGTCGTATCCGAGGTCGTTGCCCTCCTCGCGGGCCCGGGCGAAGAACGCGCCTTCGATGACGCGCTCACCGCGGGTGTGGGCGAGGGCTCGGGGCAGTGCACGGACCACGTCGTGGAAGCCGTTGATCGTCGCGGCCACTGAGGAACGCATTTCGTTGATTTCCCAGGCGTCCTTGACCAGACGCAACTCCGAGAGCGCTTCGCTGAGGTCGCCGTCCAGCTCATCCGAGCGTTCCAGGTCAACACCGGTGTTGATGCGGGAGGTGTCGACCAGCGCATCGCAGTTCATGTCGACCTCGCGCAGCAGGCGGATGCGCATGCCACCGAACTCGACGACGCCGGCGTCCTTGGTAATGGCCATCTCGAGCTGCAAAAGGTCGGCGGTGGGCAGGCCGAGTCGGGCCGAAAGCTGGCCCAGGGTCGGTCGCGAGCCGATCCAGAATTCACCGGTGCGTGCATTGGAGTAGAACTCCTCCGAGTCGCGGCCGGCCATCGGGCTGAAGTACAGGGTGGCGACGTGGTTTCCGCCATCGTCGCCGTCGCCGGCATCAGTCGGTTCGAGCACCAACACGGCCTCGGGCTCGTGGTCCAGTCCCAGACCGGTCAGGTGTGCGAAGCCCGAGTGCGGGCGGAAGCGGTAATCGGTGTCATTCGAGCGAACCTTGAGCGGTCCGGCGGGGATCACCAGGCGCTCGCCGGCGAACTTCTGCGAGAGCGCGAGCCGACGCTTGGCGGCGAACGGCGCCACCGCATCGGCTTCGGGAAGCTCGGACAGGTCGGGGGCCCACTGGGAGGCCATGAAGGATTTGAAGGCCGCCGAGGTCGGACGCTGTGAACGGTTGTTCACGCGGTCCTCCAGGGGCTGGTCGCTGCCGGGGGTCTGGGAAGAGTCAGTCATCACCGTTCCATCGTCTCAAAGGGCGGGCTTTCCGCCAAGGTAAAGGCGAGTGGTTCACGCTCGGCGCAAGGTGGCATCGGACACCCGGGCCCCGTGCCGCGACTCTTGAGGGAACCCACAGTGTTACCTGGGGTCCGTGTTTGACTGCACTGAACGCGCCTCACGGGATTCCGTCGTGACACGTGGGAATGCGGTCCGGGCTCATGGCTGAAGCGATGCACCGGCGACGGTCCATCCGGTTCCTGGTGCTTGGCCTCGGCACGGGCGCCTTGACCCTCCTCTTTGGTGCACCAGATCCGCTCTCAACGCTGTCGAGCTTCCTCCCCGCGCTGACGCTCCTGATGCTATGGCTTGTCATCAGGATTCGGGCAGCTGTCAGCGGCGTCGGTGTTGGACGCGAGGGATACGGTGTCCTGGCTGGCCCCGCCTTCGTGTTGGGGCTTGGGCTGGTGATCCTGGGCTGGCGTGGACACGAGAACCTGATGTGGCGCCTGGGCGCCGTGATGCTGGCGGCCTCCCCGTTGGCCCGGGCAGCGTCCTGCCCGGATGGAATTCCGCATTGCCGTTCCTTGGCCTGGTCATCTGGCGATGGTGCTCTTGGAATCGGGATGGCGGTTCTGGGAGTTCGGGCATGGTCGGCTGAGAACGGGCTCATCAAGGCCTGACCGAAGGCGGGTACCCGAGCGTTACAGTGCTGTAGCTCGACAAGGGGCTCCAGCTGTGCACGCGGTTGACGGTGCTCGGTGAGGTGTAGAAGGCCGACTGTTCATTCAGGGTCAGCGGCCGGGACCCGGCGATGGGAACCCTGGGCTCGCCCCGGGTGAGGTTTTTCGCTGCCGGACGGGTGGCAGGGGAGCCGGCAGTGCGGGTGTTCAAGGCGCTATCGGAACGCGTGGAGAGCACCGGTTCAGCCGGAACCTGAAAGCAGAGGGCGACAACGGTGTTCCGGGCGCCGTGCCGCCACGATGCCCACAGCCAAAAGGACTAGGCTGAATCTTATGCGGATAGACCTCCACGCGCACTCACATGTTTCCGACGGCACCGAAGAGCCAGCCGTCCTGATGGCCGCCGCGGCGGCGGCGGGCCTTGACGTCGTGGCCCTCACCGACCACGATCAGACTGCTGGATGGGAAGAGGCCTCACTGGCTGCGCTTCACTGGGGCGTGGGACTGGTCCCCGGCATGGAAATATCCTGCAAGACCGATCATGGCGTCAGCGTCCACCTGCTCAGCTACCTGCACGATCCCGAGCATCCGGAGCTGTTGGAGGAAATCGGCAAGGCCCGCGACGCCCGGATCACCCGGGCCAGGCGCATGGTCGACCTGCTCTCCGAGGATTTCCCCGTGGACTGGGAAATGGTGAACCGCCATTCGATTCCCGGCGGCACCATCGGGCGGCCCCATATTGCAGACGCGCTGGTCACCGCCGGTGTGGTGCGCACCCGTACCGAGGCCTTCGCCCAGGTCCTGACTGCCCGCTCAAAATACTATGTCGGCCATTATGCAGTGGACCCGGTTAGTGCCGTGCGCTTGGTCCGGGGGGCCGGGGGCGTGCCGGTCTTCGCGCACCCGATGGCAGCGGCCCGTGGACGTGTGGTCGGCGTCGAAACCTTTGAGGCGATGATCGAGGCCGGCCTGCTCGGGGTCGAGATCGACCACCGTGACAACACCGACGAGGGCAAGGCCTTTCTGCGGGAGCTCGCCACCCGGCATGACCTGATAGTGACCGGTTCATCCGATTACCACGGCACCGGCAAGCCGAACCAGCTGGGGGAGAACACCACCTCGCCCGAGATGCTCGAACGCATCCTGGCCGCAGGGACCGGAAGCGCGCCGGTGGGCATCCCCGGGCACTAGGCCGCCCGGGCCGGGCCCTACAACGCATAAGGAAGGCCTGGTCCGGCATCATGATGCCGGACCAGGCCTTCCTCCGTGGTGCGATGCACCGGCCCGGTCAGGCCGGTCCGTGCTCCAAGAGCGAAGCCTGGGGCAGGCGTGCGCCCATGACGCTGATCGACTGCGGGTTCTGGTCGACGCATACATAGCGCCGGCCCAGGGCCGAAGCCACGGCGCCGGTGGTACCGGAACCGGCGAAGAAGTCCAGCACCCAGTCGCCCTCACGTGAACTGGCGTTCACGATGCGGCGCAGGATGCCCTCGGGCTTCTGCGTCGGGTAGCCGGTCTTCTCCTTGCCCGTGGGCGAGACGATGGTGTGCCACCAGACATCGGTGGGCAGCTTCCCGCGTTCCCGCTTCTCTGGGGTGACCAGGCCGGGAGCCATGTACGGCTCGCGGTCCACCTCGGCATTATCGAAGTGGTAGCCGCGCGGATCCTTGACGTAGACCAGGATGTTGTCGTGCTTGGCGGGCCAGCGGGACGTGGCCCGTGCCCCGTAGTCGTAGGCCCAGATGATCTCGTTCAGGAAGCATTCGCGCCCGAAAATCGCATCGAGCATCACCTTGGCGTAGTGCACCTCGCGGTAGTCCAGATGCACATACAAGGTGCCGTCGTCGGCCAACAGGCGCCAGGCCTCGCGCAGTCGAGGTTCCAGGAAGCCCCAGTAGTCGTCGAACGCGTCGTCGTAGCTGTGCAGGTCACCACGCAGCGTCGCATAGCTCTTGCCCTTGAAGCCGACCCGGTCCCCGTCGCCCTCTACCGCGCGCACCATGGTGGTGGACTGGCGCTTCTGCGTCCGCCCGGTATTGAACGGGGGATCCACATAGATCAGGGTGAACGAACCATCCGGCAGCGTGGGCAGGAAAGCCGCGTTGTCGGCGTGGACTATCAGGTTGGGACCATCGGCGCTCCAGGCGTCAACGGCCGGTACCGCACCGGACCCCTCGTCGGCGACAGCGAGGTCGCTGCCGAGGGATCCGGCGTTGGCATTGCCTTGGCTCACGTTGCTACTCGGCGTCGGTCCGCGGCGTGACCTCGCCATTGCGGCGACGGGTCCGTGAACGGTTGCGGCGCGGAGCCTCGGCGCCCTGATCGGCTGCCGGTGCAGCCGTCTCGGCCACCGGTGCGGCGGACTCGGTCAGCTTCGGTGCCGCCGAGCGGCGGCGCGATTCGCCGTCGCGGGCCGGGCGCTCGGTGCGGGCGCCCTTGGCAGCACGCTCGCCGCCGCGCTCGGAGCTACGGCGGTTGGAATCGCGGTCGCCACGGGACGGCGCGTTCTTCTTGCCGGTCTCGCCCAGGTCCTCGAGCGTCTCGCCGGACAGGCCCTCGAGCGTGCGCTTGTGGCGCGGCAGCCGGCCCTTGGTGCCAGCCGGGATGTGCAGGTCGGAGAACAGGTGCGGCGAGGAGGAGTAGGTTTCCACCGGGACGGTGACATCAAGGCCCAGGGCCTTGTTGATCAGGCCCCAGCGCGGGACGTCTTCCCAGTCGACGAACGTGACGGCGGTGCCCTTGTTGCCGGCACGGCCGGTGCGGCCCACGCGGTGGAGGTAGGTCTTCTCATCCTCGGGGCACTGCAGGTTGATCACGTGGGTGACATCGTCCACGTCGATGCCACGCGCTGCGACGTCGGTGGCCACCAGCACGTCGACCTTGCCGTTGCGGAAGGCGCGCAGCGCCTGTTCGCGGGCGCCCTGGCCCAGATCGCCGTGGATGGAACCGGCGGCGAAGCCGCGGTCGACCAGTTCGTCGGAGAGCTTGGCCGCCGAGCGCTTGGTCTTGGTGAAGATGATGGTGCGTCCGCGGCCCTCGGCCTGCAGGATGCGCGCCACGACCTCGTCCTTATCCAGCTGGTGCGCACGGTAGATGACCTGGCGGATGTCCTTCTTGGTGATCGAGTCATCATCGGGATCAGCGGCGCGGATGTGCGTCGGCTTGGTCATGTAGCGCCGGGCCATGGCCACGACGGCGCCGGGCATGGTCGCGGAGAACAGCATCATCTGGCGGGTCGCCGGGGTGGCTGCCAGCAGCGTCTCGACGTCGGGCAGGAAGCCCAGGTCAAGCATTTCGTCTGCCTCGTCGAGGATCACGATGCGGATGTTGTTCAGTTTCAGGTGCTTCTGCTTGTACAGGTCGATCAGGCGCCCGGGGGTGCCAACGACGATTTCGACGCCGTTCTGCAGCTGCTCGATCTGCGGTTCGTAGGCACGGCCGCCGTAGATGGTGGCGATGCGCGCGTTGCGGTAGGTCGAGGCCTTGTTCAGGTCGGCTGCGACCTGGACGGCGAGCTCGCGGGTCGGCGCGACGATCAGTGCCTGTGGGGCACCGGGAACCGGCAGCTTCTCGAAGCCGGCGTCCTCGCGGCCGATCACGCGGTGCAGGGCAGGGATGCCGAAGCCGAAGGTCTTGCCGGTGCCGGTCTTGGCCTGGCCGATGATGTCATGGCCGGCCAGCGCAACGGGCAACGTCATCGACTGGATCGGGAAGGGGTGGGTGATGCCAGCGGCTGTCAGCGAGTCGACGATGTCCTGGCGGACGCCGAAGTCGGCGAAGGTCTGCTGCTCGATCTCGTGCGGTGCCTCGTCGGAAACCAGGGTCTCCTCGACCTCGATCGACTCGTGTTCCGCGATGAGCTGGTGGTCAGTATTCAAAGTTCATTCTCATTCGGTTAGGTGCCGTGGCTTGGGGTGCTCGACGTCCTGCGGAAAATACCGGATTGAACGGAGTCCACCACATGGCGGCGCTTCCAGCGGAGCCGATCGCAGGCTAAACAGCACTGAAACTACGTGCGTGTGCAGGTTCGCTGGGAATACCTGCGGGGGAAATTTGGAAAAGTAACGCGACCGGGCATCCTTGTCTACACCTTTCAGTCTAACCTGCCCGGGCCGAAGCCTTGGCAGCGGAGGGTGGCGGGGGCGCCAGCTCAGGGCCCAACGATCCTGAACAGCACCTTCCGCGCCACCAGATCGGCCCGCACCAGCTCGACGGTGACCTCGCGGCCGGCCTCGGCCGCCCCCTGGTAGCGCGCCGTGATGCCCGGATCACGCAGCTGCACGATGCCGGAGGGGACCCGGCCGGCCGCAACGGAGCGGGCCAGCTCGGCGGCATCGGGCCCCTCAATGGTCACTGCGTCGAAATGTTCGCCCACCCGGTGCAGCAGCAGCGCGGCCTCGATCGCGTCCATCGCGGCGCGCTCCACCCGCCCGGTTCGCTGGTTAGACGCCTGCATCAGCGCCGGTAAGGCCGGCAGGGCAGCCCGGATCGGTTCGGGCACCGGCGAACCGGCCACCAGGTGCGCGCAGACCACCAGCACGAAGCGGTCCACCAGCCGGCGCAGCGGTGCGGTGGCGTGGGAATACGGTGCGCCGAGCGCCGCCTGCCGGGTATCGGCCGGGGCGCTGCCGTCGAAGGCTGTGTAGCCGGCCCCACGGAACAGGGAGGCGGCCTGGTGCATCAGGGCAAGCTGTGCCGGTTCGTTGACGTCCAGCGTGCGCAGGAAATCACCGTACCGGACCTCCTCGTCCCAGGGCCGGCCCAGCGCCGCCGCCTGCCGGCGGAAGGTGGTGATGGATTTGGTGTCCGGCTCGGGCAGCGTGCGCAGGATCCCCACGCCGCCGGAGATCATGATCCGGGCCGCCTCCATGCCGGTGAGCAGGGAGATCTGCGCGTTCCACTCCTCAACCGGCAGCGGGGCGCGCAGCGAAAGCAGGTAGGCGCCATCGACCAGTTCCACCTCCTGCTCGGGAATCCGCAGCGAGGCGCCTCCGCGTTCCGCCTCCAGGATGGAGCGCTTGAGCCCGACCTCGCGCAACAGGCACAACAGCTCCGATGCGGTGCCGGCATCCAATGCGGCCTGTGCCCCGGCATAGCTGAGCTTCTCCCGGCTACGCACCAGTGCCCGTTCCAGGGTGGTAGAAACCACGGAACCTTTCCCGTCCAGCGCAATGGTCCACAGGTAGGCGCTGCGATCGACGCCCGGCAGCAGCGAACCGGCGTCCTCGCTGATCGATTCGGGGTGCAGCGAGATCCGGCGGTGCGGCAGGTAGACGGTCTGCCCGCGCAGCCGGGTCTCGGCATCCAGCGCGCCGCCCGGTGCCACGAAGCCGGGCACGTCGGCAATGGCATAGTGCACTAGATAGCCCTGACCGTCCCGGGCCAGGTGGACAGCCTGGTCCAGGTCGGTGGAGGATGCCGGGTCGATGGTCACCAGCTCGATGCTCGTGCGGTCCGCCGGCGGGGGATCGAAGCCGCGCACAGCGGCAAGCGCCTCATCCAGCACCGCCTGCGGGAAGGCATCGGGCAGTTCGAATTCGCTTTCCAGTCCGGCCAACGTGGTCGCCAGCCTCGTCTGTCGTGCATCGCGGCGTAGGTCACAGTGTTGGTAGCTCACGGGCCCAGCATAACGAAATGGTTTGTCCCCGTCCCGTGGTCCCGGAGTAGGCTGGGGCGCATGCGCCAAGCCCCCGCTTCCAAAAAACCCCAGGACCGCTACGAGACGGCCCTGCTGGGGTTGGTTGCCTACCGCGAACTCAGCGCCTTTGAGCGGCTTTCCTCCGATGCCCGGTTCTCTCCGACACTGGTCGACCGCGAATCCCTGGCCCGGCTGGCCGTCGCCGAATTCGGCCACTATGAGCTGGTCCGCGAGCACATAGCGGCCAAGGGGCTGGACATCCAAGAGACGATGGAGCCGTTCATCGAATCCATCGACGCGCTGCATGAGCGCACCAAGCCGGGGGACTGGTACGAGTCGCTGATCAAGGCCTATGTCATCGACGAGGTATCGGCCGACTTCTACCGGGCGATCTCCCAGCAGCTTGGCGATGAGGCCCGCACCCTGGTCGCCTCGGTGCAGACCTCCGAGCAGCAGACCGGGTGGCTGCGTGAACGGTTGCGCCTCTCGCTCTGCGATGATCCGCGCCTGGCTTCGCGGCTGGCGCTGTGGGGACGGCGGCTGCTCGGCGAGGCGCTGACCCAGGCCCGCAGCATCGGCGAACAATACGACTACTGGGGTGCTGCGGATGCGGTGGCCCACAACGATTCGACGCAGCCCATGACGGCGCTCTTCGCGCACCTGGTGGAAAACCACTCGCGCCGCATGAGCGCACTGGGCCTGACCGCCTAGATGATTGATTCCAAGGGGTGACAGCGCGGGCAAGGGTGTCCAGAATCGAGATGTAATACCCAACATTCGAACCTGGAGAGTTCCGATGGCTCCCGATCTGGACACCCTTGCAACAGCACTGTACGCCTGCGCGGACGACTTTCTGAAGGCCAATCCGCACCTGCTCCCGTGGCGTCCGGCCATCGGCTTCGGGCCCCGGATCAGCGACGCCGAACTGGTCACCATCGCGGTCCTCCAGGCCCTGCTCGGCTTCACCTCCGAACGCCGCTGGCTCCGCCAATCCCATAACGACCTGCGCCGATGGTTCCCGGACCTGCCCCAACAACCCGGATACAACAAACGGCTGCGGAAGCTGGGCGGGACCCTGCAGGCTCTCAACGAACACCTGGCCCACACCACCGGGCTCTGGTCCGATGAGCTGTGGCTCGCCGATTCCACCCCTGTGGAATGCGGGCGCTCCCACACCACGGCCCACCGCTCCGAACTGGCCGGCTGGGCCGAATACGGGTACTGCGCCTCGCATTCACGGTGGTTCTGGGGGCTGCGCCTGCACCTGCTGTGCACCCCGACCGGACTGCCGGTCGGCTACGCGCTGACCGGGGCGAAGGCCGATGAGCGTGAGACCCTGCTGGGCATCCTGGAAAACCTGCCCACCCCGGTGGAGCCGGGACAGATCATCATCGCGGACAAGAACTACTACGGGAAGGCCTTCGAGCAGGACCTCTCCGAGGCCGGGATCACCCTGGTCCGTCCGACCCGTCAAGGTGAGAAACCCCGTCCCGGAAAGAGTCTGCTCAAGCCACTGCGTCAGGTCATCGAGTCAATCAACGACACCCTCAAGGGCCAGCTGGACCTGGAGGCCCATGGCGGGAGGACCATCGCCGGGGTCACCGTGCGGGTCCTGCAACGCATCCTCGCGCTGACCGTGGCCATCTGGCACAACCTGAACACCGGTTCCCATCCACTGCGGTCGCTGACCGCCTATGACCATGAACCCTTGGAATCAATCATCTAGGCGGCGGCCTCCGTTTCCGTTACCGGTCTGGACCAGAGGCCCGGTGCGGGGGCACGGTGGTAGTGGACGAAACCGCGGGGTACGCGGATTCGCCCATGGCCGCCGCCGCCCGGCGCCGGTCGACACGGAAACGGGGTAAGCCATGAGTACGAACAAGAACGTCCTGACCCGCAACGAAGTGGACGTGGCCCTGGCGGAGCTGCCGCATTGGCGCTATCGGCTCGGTGCGCTGGTGACGGCCTATGCGTTTGATTCCTCCGCCGCTGCCATCAGCTTCCTGGGCACCCTCGGCGCGCTCGCCGAACGGACCCGGCACCATCCCGACGTCGACTGGCGCTACGACACCGTCTTCATTACCAGTTCCTCCCACGATGTGGGGATGGAGGTGACCTCGCGGGATCTGGACCTGGCACTGCTGGTGTCGCAGGCGGCCGATGCCGCGGGTGCCGAGGCCGTGCCCGAACGGCACCAGAGCGTCGAGCTGGCCATCGATACGGCCGACGGGCCCGAGATCGCCGGCTTCTGGAAGGCGGTGCTGGGCTACGGGGAGTCGCGGTTCGGGGACCTGGCCGATCCGTGGCGCCGGAATCCGGGGCTCTGGTTCCAGGAAACCGCGACACCGAGCGACAATCGGATCCACCTTGACCGGCATGTGCCGCTGAGCTCCCTGGAGGAGGAACGCGCGCGGTTGCGCGAAGCGGCGGGGGAGGGCGACGGTCAAAGCCATCCCCGGTTCAGGATCTACACCGACGCGCAGGGAAACCGCATCTGCCTGTGCACGGAAGAGGGCCACGGCCCGGATCTGGAGGAATGATCCACCAGCTGCGCGCCGCGGCCCCCTCGAGCGGGGTGTTCGCCGGGTTAGTGGGCGAAGCCGACCTTGCGCACTTCCTCGGCACCGATTTCGACGTAGCCGATGGTTGCTGCCGGAACCAGAATGGTACGGCCCTTGGCATCGGTGAGCAGCAGCTGACCGCCGTCTGCGATGGCCGCGGTGACCTTCGTCGTCAGGGACTCTGCTGTCTCGGTGGAGTCGATGACGATCTCACGGGTAACGTTCTGGATGCCGATGCGAATTTCCATCGTGGTGTCTCCTCAAAAGTGGCTGGCGGGACCGGTAACGACGGGCAGGGCCCGACAATGATCCGTTTCGAATTTACTCAGGATTCCATGGGGAAGCGACCGATTCCGCGCCAAGCTAAACGGGCAACCAGTTCGCTGGCCTCTTCCATCGGCACCTCGTCGCTCAGATCCAGCCAGTAGCGGGCCGAAACCTGGGCCATGCCGGCCATGGCGCGGCCCAGAAGCAGCGACTGGGCGCGGCCCAATCCGGTGTCATCGGCGATGACCCCCGCAATGGACGAGGCGAACGTCGAGTTGAACTCCTCCAGCCGCGCGCCGATCTCCGGGTCGTTCATCAGGTCGGATTCGAAGATGAGCCTGAAGGCCTGCGAATCGCGGGAAATGAACTCGTAATAGGCGCGGATGGTGGCGGTGACGCGCTGCTTGTTCTTGGAGGTGGAGTTGATGGCTGCCTGCAGCAACCCGGTGAACTCCTCCAGATGCACGTCGAGCAGGGCGATGTAGAGTTCGCGCTTGCCCGGGAAATGCTGGTAGAGCACCGGTTTGGAGACCTCGGCGACCTCGGCGATCTCGTCCATCGCCGCACCGTGGTAGCCATGGGCGACGAACACCTGGTGGGCGGCGAGCAGCAGTTGCTTGCGCCGTGCCTCGCGGGGCATCCGCCGGGTGCGTGGCATGCGCGCGGGTGAACTTGTCACGTCGGGCCTTTCGAGAGCTGGCCGACACCGAACTTGGACGATACCGACTTGACCAGTCTACTATCCGGTAACGTGTTGCGTCATGCCCCCGGCCCATCGGCCATCGCACTAGAATCGGGGCATGAACGATCACCCAGGAGCATCGGTCCCACCACGTCCAGGTACGCCCCCGCCCGGCCCCTGGATGCCACCGCACCTGCCGGCCCTGGTGGAACCCGGCGAAGCGCTGACGCAAGGGGAGCTGCTGCGCTATTCGCGCCAGCTGATCATCCCGGAGGTGGGCCTGGCCGGACAGCGTCGGCTGAAGAACGCCAAGGTCCTGGTGATCGGTGCCGGGGGCCTGGGGTCCCCGGCGCTTCTCTACCTGGCAGCCGCGGGCGTGGGCACCCTGGGCATCGTCGATGATGACGTGGTCGACGAATCGAACCTGCAGCGCCAGGTGATCCACGGCGTATCCGATGTGGGACGGACCAAGGTCGACTCGGCGCGCGATGCCATCGCCGAGGTCAACCCGCTGGTACGCGTGCAAGTGCATGAGCGGCGGCTGGACCGGGAGAACGTGCTTGAGCTGTTTGCCGGCTACGACCTGATCCTGGACGGGACGGACAACTTCGCGACCCGCTATCTGGTCAACGACGCGGCAGCGATCCTGGGCAAGCCGTATGTTTGGGGCTCGATCCTGCGCTTCGACGGTCAGGTCAGCGTGTTCTGGGCCAAGCATGGTCCCAGCTACCGGGACCTGTATCCGGTGGCGCCGCCGGCCGGGACGGTCCCCTCCTGCGCGGAGGGAGGGGTTTTCGGGGTGCTCTGCGCGCAGATCGGCTCCGTGATGGTCGCCGAGGCCATCAAGCTGATCACCGGCGCCGGAGAGAGCCTGCTGGGCCGGGTGCTGGTCCTGGATTCACTGGCCATGCGCTGGCAGGAGATCAGGCTGCGCCCGGATCCCGCAGTGGAACCCGTGGCCGACCTGCTGGACGACTACGCGGCGTTTTGCGGCATGCCGGACCACAGCGGAAGCGTACCCGAGGTGACCGCTATCGAATTGGCCTCGATGCTGGTGGCCCGTGCTGCCGGACACGATGATTTCCTGCTCGTTGACGTGCGCGAGCCCGGCGAGGCGGAAATCGTCTCCATTGCCGGGTCCGAGCTGGCACCGCGCGGACAGATCCTCTCCGGGGACATCGAGCTGCCGCGCGATCGGCCGATCATCGTGCATTGCAAGAGCGGGGTTCGCTCGGCCGAGGTCCTGAACGCACTGGTGGGGCAAGGATTTACCGATGTGCGAAACTTGCGGGGCGGAATTCTCGAATGGATCCGGCAGGTCGAACCGGAATTTCCGATCTACTGACGGCTTCCCGAGCGAGGGGATGTTCCTCATGCCGGCTGTTGATGGTAGACATGCAGTGGGAGCCGGGTCCGGTAACCGAAAATTCCCAAGGATCATCTAGCGTTGCCTGTGCCAATACTGACGTGTTGCTCTGTGGGGAGGGCGCTGACGTCAACGCTCATTCATGAAAACCGCTGTACTCGCGATTAGCGCAGCCCTCATCGTGAGCCCAGCGCTCTGGACTATCCCACCGCCGGTTTCATCCGCTTCGCCGGATTCCACGGCGCCGCCTATCCGCCCTGCCGTTGACGCCGGGGCCGGCCACATCGCCCATTGTAAAAATCACCAGGAATTCAACCATGATGGTGGTCAAGAAGGCCTCCGTCCACCGCTCGGCGTCCACCACCGCAGGCAAGGCGGCCACCTTCGCCGCGAAGACCCTGGTCATGGTCCCCGATACCAAGGGCTCCGGCTGGGCCAAAGTCCAGAGCGAAGGAAAACGAGGCTGGATTCCTTCCTCGAAGCCCTCCCAGCCCGGCACCCCGCGCTTCATCAGCACCAAGGCCATCGCCCCGCGGGCTGGCATCAAATCCGGGCGGGTCATCGCCACCGCACCCAAGGGCTACACGATGTGGGGAACCGGCAAGGCCAAGTCGGGCTATGTCCAAGTCCAGTTGTTCGGCTACGCCGGCTGGGTTCCCTCCGGCGGCCTGAAGCGGATCAGCATGGCAAACTACGCCACGAAGCAGGTCACCAAGCTGAGGTCTTCGGCCGGTTCGGGCAAGGTTCTTGCCGCTGTCCCGAAGGCGTACGTCATCAGGACGACCACCAACACCAAGGCCCTTTCCGGAAGCCGGGTCAAGGTGCAATACCGCAACACCACCGGGTGGCTGGCCACCCGGGACCTGAAATCCGCTTCGCTGCAGACCCCCGCCGGACCGGGTGCCTCCTCCTACTCGGACAGTGCCTATGCCTCGGTGCTGCGGGGACACGTTGCGAAGTGGTGTCCGGGAGTGAACCTGCGGGTCACCAAAAATGCGGGGGAGTACTACGCCGAGTCGATCCCGCTGCGCATCCCCATCGGACGCAAGGGGAAAAACGATCCCCTTGCCCCGGATATCAAGGCGACCGGGCCCCACGAATGCGCCCACATCAAGCAGTTCAAGGTCTATCCCAGTGGGTTCAAGAATTTGACGGACCGTGCCGAGGCCATCAACCCGAGTCGAGACGGCCGCGGCATCGAGCACCTGACCGACTGCATGAGTGATCAGATGGGAGCCAAGCGCACAGGTTCCCTGGCCGACGGATCCATGTACCGTTCCGGCTATGGCGGAACCTGCACCTCCACGCAGAAGGCAGCGGCCAAGGCGCTGCTCAACGGCAAGAAGCCGGTGGGTGGTTGAGCCCGAAGGCTCGAAGCAGCACGATCGCCCGGGGGACCGGGTGCAGGAGAAAGGCTGCCAGGACCTGCCGAAGCGGTTCTTGTTCGCGGCTGCTGCTCCAGCGGCGCCGTTTGACCACGGGTGATGCAATGGAACAGAGCCCTCCGGCAGCCATGGCCATTGCGATGAGCAGCCCCACGATCAGGTTGCCGCCGCCGGTCGAGATGGCACCGGTGAGTCGTAGGCACGGAACTGCCGTGATGGCCGGCCCTTCCGCCTGGGGGTTTCTCCAGCCGAGGACGAGCCCACGGCGGAGCACATCAGCATTTGGGCTCGCCGTTCCGAAAGCCGGCTCATCGTCCGATTCCATCACAGCGCCCGCGGGTGCTCCGCGAAATCGTCCAGGAACGCGATGCCGGGTTCGAGCAGGGTGGAGGTTTCACCGGTCCGAGACCGAATGCAGGCGTGTTGCCGGGCATCGTGCCCAGCGGTCGCGGCCGCCTGCGGGAAGGGGGACTAACCGACTTCGCGCAGCGGCGCGGCAGGCTCGCCGACGGGGCACGCGGGAGGCGTCTGCGCGGGTACGGCCCTGGGGGCCTGGACCTGGATGCCGTACAGGGTTTCCAGCGCCGCGACGTAGTCGTCGGTGCGGCCTTCGGCAGCCAGTTCGCGTCCGCGCACGGTGGGAACGTGCAGCAGTTGGCGCATCATCCGACGCATGGCGAACTCGACCTCGTCGGCCGCGGCGGTGCAGCCGTGCTGGGCACGGACCTTCTCGACCTCGGACTCGAGGACCGACTGGGTATGTTTGCGCAATGCCACGATGGCGGCGTCGGCCGATCGCTGGCGCTGTTCTTGGGCGAAGTCCGTGGCCGCGTCCTGCACGATCTGGCGGGCTTGGCGAAGGGCCATGGCCTGCTCGACCGGTGCCGCCATGCGTACGGATTCCAGGGTGATCAGGTCGACGTTGTCCAGGTCCTCGAAGGCCGGGTCGAAGTCGTGGGTCAGGGCTAGGTCCACTGCAATCAGCGGACGACCGGCGCGGTCGAGCGAGGCGACGTCGGCGGCCATCAGGCGCCTGTCGCCGCCGCTGCAGCCGATGATGACATCGGCGTGGCTCAGCGCGTCCTGCAGCTGTTCCTCGTCCACGGCCGAGCCGCCGCGGGTGGAAACGAAGGTTTCGGCGCGGCCGGAGGAGGAATAAACGCCCACCCGGTGTGCGCCGCGTTCGCGCAGCAGCGCCATGGTGGCCCCGGCATAGGCGCCGGTGCCGAAGACGACAATGTTCTTTTCGGCCCAGCCGGCACTGACCGACAGGTCGGAAGCCAGATCCAGGGCGACGGAGACGATGGAGAGTCCGCGCGAGCCGAGCTCGGTGCGGGTTCCCACTTCCTTGGCTGTGCGCGAGGCCGTCTGGAAAAGGCGGACCAGCGAGCCGGAGGCGGTGCGCTTCTCCTGGGCTTCGATCAGGGCCCGGCGGAGCTGGCCGGCGATCTCGCGCTCACCGATCACAGCGGAGTCCAGTCCGGCGCCCACGTTGAAGAGGTGTTCGACGGTGTCCTGACCGGTCTTGGTGGCCAGCGCGCATCCGACGACGTGTTCGCTCAGGCCGGAGGCCGAGCTGATCTGGCTGATCACGGCCGACCTGGCCGCCTCGATCTCGCCGGGGCCGGAGGCCTCGCAGTACACCTCGTACCTGTTGCAGGTCGAGAGCACCACTATCCCGTTCAACGGGGCGCTGGTTTCGAGTACGGAGGAAGCGACCTGGGAGGCTCCGGCGCTGAGTTGGGCGACGGTCTCGAGGTCAATATCTGAATGGGACGCAACAAGCGATAAGAAAACCACAGTGCTTCCCATACTATCCCGAACTCCCATCCGGCGGACACCCGCGGGCCACGAATCCGGCCGATCCTGCCCGAGATTAGTGTCCTTGGGCACCCGGATTACTTTTCGGGCCAACATGTTGGCAGAATCATGGGTATGACGTTGAGCGCCAGCCACCCGCTAATGGACGGTCGAACCACCCATTCCCCGCTTATTTCCGCCTACCGAGGCCAGAAGCCCTCGCATCGACCCGTGTGGTTCATGCGCCAGGCAGGCCGTTCGCTACCCGAATACCGCAAGCTGCGGGAGGGCATCGCGATGCTTGATTCGTGCCTGCGCCCGGACCTCGCCGCCGAAATCACCCTGCAGCCGGTCCGGCGGCACAATGTCGATGCCGGGATCTTCTTCTCCGACATCGTGATCCCGCTCAAGCTCGCGGGCGTCGACGTGGACATCGTCCCCGGAGTCGGTCCGGTGCTGGCCAACCCGGTCCGCTCGGCCGCCGACGTGCGCGCCCTGCCAAAGCTTGATGACCAGGCACTGGACCCGATTCGCGAGGCGGTGGCCATCACCGTCGCCGAGCTCGGTGCCACCCCGCTGATCGGTTTCGCCGGTGCCCCGTTCACCGTGGCGGCCTACATGGTCGAGGGACGCCCGTCCCGCGACCACCTGGGCCCGCGCACGATGATGCACTCGGACCCGGAGACCTGGGCCACCCTGGCCGAATGGGCTGCGGATGCCTCTGGCGCGTTCCTGCGTGCGCAGATCGAGGCCGGCGCCTCCGCCGGACAGCTCTTCGACTCCTGGGCCGGATCGCTGTCGCTGGCCGACTACACCAACCACGTCGCCCCGTCCTCGGCCCGCGCCCTGGACCACGTGCGCGACCTCGGGGTCCCGCTGGTGCACTTCGGCACCGGTACCTCCGAACTGCTCCCGGCCATGCTGGAGGTGGGAGTGGACGTCATGGGCGTCGACTACCGCCTGCCGTTGGACGAGGCGAACCGCCGCCTGGGCGGAAAGGTCCCGCTGCAGGGCAACATCGACCCGGCCCTGCTGAACGCCCCGTGGGAGGTGCTCGAGGCCCACGTCCGCGAGGTCCTCGCCGCCGGCGACAGCGCCCCCGCCCACGTGGTCAACCTGGGCCACGGTGTTCCGCCGGACACCGACCCGGAGATCCTGACCCGTGTGGTCGAGCTCATCCATTCGGTACCCGTCGTCTAAGACGGCACGCACCGGGCGGGGGGAGAACCGGGTATCAAACCGGCCCCCGCCCACCACGGATTGATCCCAAGGAAGGACCGCAATGCAGCAGAGGCCCGCAGGTGACCAGGAACCGGCAGCCCGCCAGGAGCGCCCGGCAACGGTGGAGAAGTCCCGCGTGGGAGCGGCCACCTCCACGGCCGCGGCCCATGCCCTGCGCCTGCTGCACCTTCCGCGCACTACGCCCGAGGCTGCACCCCGGGGTCCGGCGGCGATAGTCATCGGCGGCGGCATCTCCGGGCTGATCGCTGCCCGCGAACTGGCGATCACCGGACACCAGGTCAACCTGTTCGAGGCCTCCGCCGTGTTTGGCGGGGCGGTCGGCATGCACGAGGTGGCTGGGCTGCGGCTGGACGCCGGCGCCGAATCGTTTGCCACCCGTTCTACGGCCGTCGCCGACCTCGCGGCGGAGCTCGGGCTCGGCGGCGACATCACTTATCCGCGGCCCGGCGGAGCCTGGCTGCAGCTGCAGCGCGGCGGAACCGACGTGGCGCTGCCCCTTCCGGCGACGGGGATCCTGGGCATCCCCGGGGACCCCTGGGCCGATGACGTGAAGGCGGCGATCGGCCGCACCGGTGCGCTGCGTGCCGCGGCCGACCTGATCACCCCGCTGTCCAAGAAGATGCTCGAGAGCCCGCTGAGCCTGGGCGCGCTGGTGCGGGCCCGCATGGGCCGCGCGGTGCTTGACCACCTGGTCACCCCGATCGTCTCCGGCGTGCATTCCGCTGATCCGGACACCCTGGACCTTGACGCCGTGGCCCCCGGGCTGCGCGCCAAGGTGTTGGAACACGGATCGCTGGCCAAAGCCGTGGCCGCGATGCGCGCCGCCGCACCGGCCGGCTCGGCCGTCGGCGGAATCACCGGCGGCATGTACCGGCTTGCCGAGGCGCTCGTCGCCGACCTGAAGGCCCGCGATGTGGGCCTGCACCTGAACCGCGAAGTGGTGGCGCTGTACCGCGATGGTGCCGCCGATGCCCCCTGGCGGATCGAACTGGCTGCCCGTTCGGCCGAGCCCGAGGCCCAGCGCGAGAAGCCGGCGAAGGCCGACCGCACCGTGGCCGTACCCGCGGGCGCCCTGACCGGAGCGCG
The DNA here is from genome assembly GCF_014190875.1 of Paeniglutamicibacter cryotolerans. Lineage (NCBI taxonomy): Bacteria > Bacillati > Actinomycetota > Actinomycetes > Micrococcales > Micrococcaceae > Paeniglutamicibacter > Paeniglutamicibacter cryotolerans. The sequence continues at coordinate 40,596 of NZ_JACHVS010000002.1, forward strand.
CCTGGTGGTGGCCATCGACGGCCCCGGCGCCGTGGACCTGCTCGGTTCGCTGGATGCTGGCTTCGCGGCCCACCGACCAGCCCGCGGCACCGGCGTCAGCCTGGTCACGCTGGTCGTGGACCGCCCCGAGCTGGATGAGGCGCCGCGCGGCACCGGCGTACTGGTCGCGCCCGACGTGCAGGGCATCGGCGCAAAGGCACTGACCCATGCCACGGCCAAATGGGAATGGCTGGCCGATGATTCGGGCCCCGGCAGCCACGTTCTGCGCCTCTCTTACGGCAGGCTCTCGGAAGTCGACGCGGAACTGGCCGACGCCGATGACGCGACGCTGTACGAAAACGCCGTCAGGGACGCGGCGCGGTTGTTGGCCGTGCCGCTGACCGGTGACGACGTGGTCGGCTGGGACGTGGTCCGCTACATCGGCGCGCTGCCGTTCGCCACCACCGGGCACAAGGCCCGGGTCGCCGCGTTCAACGAGCTGGCCTCGGGGTTCGGCGGCCTGGACGTGGTCGGTGCCTGGATTTCCGGCACCGGGCTGGCTGCAGTGGTCGCCGATACCCGCTCGCGGCTGCGTGTCGGCGCAGCCTGAGCCCTCCCTGCCCGCATTGATCGGGCAAACACCCAAGTTTCCATGGTTTATTCAGTAGGCAGTAAAGATGAAAGCAGGAACCCAATGAGCGAATTGACGCATAACAGCCCGGTGATCCGGGACCGCGAAGCAGCCGGCGACGCGACCATGTACTACACGCTGTGGACCGTTTTCAAGCGCGACTCCGACCTGGACCGCACCGAGGGCGTCGAAGCGTTCGAGGCCCTGATCTCCGAGCTCGCGGCCGATTCCGTCACCCTGCGCGGCACCTATGACTGCTCCGCTATGCGCGAGGAAGCCGACGTCATGGTCTGGCTGCACGGCCCCAGCGCCGAAGGCCTGCAGGCCGCGGTGCGCAAGATCCGCCGCAGCTTCCTCTTCGCCGAGACCTCCATCGTCTACTCGACCATGGGCGTGCACCGCGAAGCCGAGTTTGCCAAGGACCACTCGCCAGCCTTCGCCCGCGGTGTCGCCCCGGAGACCTGGATGACCGTCTACCCGTTCGTACGCACCAACGACTGGTACCTGCTGGACCCGAAGGACCGCGGCAAGATGCTGCGCGACCACGGAGTGCTGGGCCGGGACTTCCCGTCGGTGCTGGCCAACACCGTTGCCGCGTTCTCCTTCAGCGACTATGAATGGCAGATCTGCCTCGAGGCTCCGGACATGATCGACCTCGTCGACATGATGCGCCACCTGCGCTACACCGAGGCCCGGAACCACGTGCGCGAGGAGACCCCCTTCTACACCGGACGCCGGATCTCCGCTGCCGAGGTCGCCGAGGTGCTTCGATGAGCCCACAGGCATTCGACCCGCGCGAGGGATACGACGCGCGCGGGGTCATGGCACCCAAGGCCTACGACGCGATCCTGCTGGCCTCCTTCGGCGGGCCGGAGGGCCAGGACGACGTCCTGCCGTTCCTGCGCAATGTCACCGCTGGCCGCGGCATCCCCGACGAGCGGCTCGAAGAGGTCGCCACGCACTACCGGGCCAACGGCGGCATTTCGCCGATCAACGCGCAGAACCGGGCGCTGAAGGCCTCGATGGAGGCGGCCCTTGCCGAGCGCGGGATCACCGTGCCGGTGTTCTGGGGCAACCGCAACTGGGCCCCGTACATCCCGCAGACGCTCCAGGAGCTCTATGCGGCGGGCCACCGCAAGGTGCTGATGTTCTCCACCAGCGCGTACTCCAGCTATTCCAGCTGCCGGCAGTACCGCGAGGATCTGGGCGTGGCCCTGCGCGAGACCGGCCTGGAGGGTCTGCTCGAGGTAGACAAGGTGCGTCAGTACTTCGACCACCCCGGGTTCGTCGAGCCGTTCGTCCAGGGCGTCTCGGACTCCCTGGCCCGGGTCCGCGAACAGCTCGCTGCCGCAGGAAACCCGGAGGGGCGGATCAAGATCGTCTTCGCCACCCATTCGATCCCGACCTCAGATGCGCAGGCCGCCGGGCCCCGCGACCTGGCTGCCACCCTGGAAACCGACGTCTACTCGGCCCAGCACCTCTCGGTGGCCCGCGCCATCCTGGATGCGATCCCCGAGGCCTCTGGCCTCGACTGGTCGCTGGTCTTCCAGTCCCGCTCCGGTTCACCGCATACCCCGTGGTTGGAGCCGGACATCAACGACGCCCTGGCCATCGACCGGGAAGCCGGCGTGGCCGGCGTCGTGGTGGTGCCGCTCGGATTCGTCTCGGACCACATGGAGGTCCTCTGGGACTTGGACACCGAGGCCAGGGAAACCTGCGCCGAGCTTGGGCTGGCATTCCACCGCGCCCCGACCCCGGGCACGCATGCGAAGTTCGTCTCCGGGATCGTGGACCTGATCTCCGAACGACTGGCCGGGCCCGACGGCGCCCCCCTGATCCCGGGACGCGCCTCGGCGGCCGATCTTGGTCCCTGGTTCGATGTCTGCCGCCCGAATTGCTGCGCCAAGGTGATGCGCGACGGAACCATCAAGCCGACCATCGCCGCCGTCGACTCCGAGGTCGGGGTGCCCGCACCATGAGAGCCATCGGCTTCCGCCTGGGCACCCGCGGTTCGGCCCTGGCCCTGACCCAGAGCACCACAGTGGCCAAGGACCTGGCCGCCGCCAGCAATACCGGCTACGAGATGATCAAGGTCAAGACCGAGGGCGATGTGACCACCGGACCCCTGTCCCAGCTCGGCGGCACCGGCGTCTTCGCCGCCGCGTTGCGACTGTCCCTGCTCCAGGGCGGCTGCGATGTTGCCGTGCACTCGCTCAAGGACCTGCCCACCACGCAGCCCGAAGGCCTGGTCATTGCAGCAACCCCGGTGCGGGCCGACGTACGCGACGCGCTGTGCGCCCGCGACGGGCTGACCCTGGCCACGCTGCCGCTCGGCGCCAGCGTGGGCACCGGATCCCCGCGGCGTTCGGCGCAACTGCGCGCAGCGCGACCGGATCTGGTCATCGTGGACATCCGCGGCAACGTGGGCACCCGGCTTGGCCGCGTCGCCGGTTCCCCGGCACAGGCCGACGACGGAGGAGTGGGACGCACCGCGCAGGGCGACCTGGACGCAGTGGTACTCGCCGCAGCGGGCCTGGAACGCCTGGGTCTGGCCGAGCACATCACCGAGTACCTGGACCCGGCGATCATGCTCCCCGCCCCCGGGCAGGGTTCGCTCGCCGTGGAGGTGCGCAGCGCGGGAGCCGGAAACGCCGCCGTCGATGCGGCGCTCGAGGAACTCGACGACGCGGCCACCCGGCTCGCCGTCACGGCAGAACGCGCGCTGCTGGCCCGGCTCGAGGCCGGCTGTGCCGCACCCATCGGCGCGCTGGGCCGGATTCAGCAGGGCACGCTGACCCTGGACTCGGTGGCGTGCGCCCCCGATGGCTCGGACACCATGCGCCGCAGCGCCGCCACCCGGGAACTGACAGTCCAAGGCGCCGCGCGGCTGGGCATCGCCCTGGCCGAACAGCTGCTCTCCGAGGGCGCTGCCGAACTGGCGGGGCTCTAACCCGATGGCGCATCCTTCCGTGGTGGCCGGGAAGTCGGCACTGCTCCTGCGCAGCGCCGACCGCTCGGCTGCCACGGTGTCGGCACTGGCGGACCGCGGCGCCGGCACGGTGCTCTGCCCGCTGATCGACTTCGAACTTCCCGCCGACACCACCGCCCTGGATGCCGGGCTGCTCCGGCTGCTCGGTGGCTCCTACCGATGGCTGGTGCTGACCTCGATCACCACGGTCCGCGCGCTGAAGCAGCGCGCCGAGGCGCTCGGCCTTGAGCTGGTGCTGCCCGCCGGCACGAAGCTGGCGGTAGTCGGCGACGCCACCGCCCGCGCCGCCGTGGCAGAAGGCATGTCCATTGACTTCATGCCGCATTCGGACCACTCGGCGGCGGGCATGCTCGCCGACTGGCAGGATCTGGCCAGCCCTGCCACGGCCTTCATGCCACAGGCCGACCTTGCCTCCGGAACCCTGGAGGCGGGGCTCGGCTCCCGTGGCTGGGAGGCCGACGTCGTGGTGGCCTACCGGACCGTCGACGCGCCGGCCCGCCCGGAACTCCGGCTGACCGCTGTGCTGAACATGCCCGGGAACACTGCTGCCGCGCCTCCGTCCGCGCCGGTGGTCGACGCGGCGGCACTCATCGCTGCGGCGGGCGCCCCCGCCGGTGTCGATGCAGTGCTGTTCACCTCCCCGAGCATCGTGCGCCGGTTCCTGGAGCTGGTCCCCGTGCCGGCGCCCGGGCTGCTGGCCATCGCCATCGGCCGGTCAACTGCCGGGGAGCTTCGGGAGCGCGGCTGGCCGGCCGCGGCGACGGCCGCCTACCCCACCCCCGAGGGGCTGGCCGATGCCTGGGAAGCGGCGCACGCCACGGCCCGGAACACCGGCTGACCCCGCCTCTTGATACACGCCCCCCTTAGCCCCCTTCACAGCCCTTCCACCCAGGAGCACATCGTGAGTTTCCCGAACCGCCGCCCGCGCCGCCTGCGCACCAGCCCCGCCATGCGCCGCCTCACAGCCGAGACGACGCTCGCCGCCCAGCAGCTGATCCTTCCCGCGTTCATCCGCGAGGGACTAAGCGAACCGCACCCGATCAGCTCGATGCCCGGCGTCGTGCAGCACACCACCGACTCGCTGAAGGCAGCCGCAGCGCAGGCCGTCGAGCTGGGCCTGGGAGGCATCATGCTCTTCGGCATCCCCGAGCAGCGCGACGCGACCGGCAGCGCCGGCATCGACCCGAACGGCGTGCTGAACAAGGCCATCGGCGACGTCCGCGCCGAGGTCGGAGACGAACTGGTGATCATGTCCGATCTCTGCCTGGATGAATTCACCGACCATGGGCACTGCGGGGTGCTCGATGCCTCGGGGCGCGTGGACAACGACGCCACGCTGGAAATCTACGCGCAGATGGCAGTCATCCAGGCCCAGTCCGGCGCCCACATGCTCGGGCCCTCGGGCATGATGGACGGCCAGGTCGCCGTCGTCCGGCAGGCGCTGGACGCCGCCGGGCTGCAGGACACCGCGGTGCTGGCCTACGCCGCGAAGTACGCCTCGGCGTTCTACGGCCCGTTCCGCGAGGCCGTGGACTCGCAGCTGGCCGGGGACCGGCGCACCTACCAGATGGATGCCTCCAACCGCCGCGAAGCGCTGATCGAGGTCGAACTGGACCTGGCCGAGGGCGCGGACATGGTCATGGTCAAGCCGGCCATGAGCTACCTGGACATCGTCGCCGATGTCGCCGCGATGTCCCCTGTTCCGGTCTCCGCCTACCAGATCTCCGGCGAATACGCGATGATCGAGGCCGCCGCCGCTAATGGCTGGATCGACCGCCGCTCCGCCATCATGGAATCCGTGCTGGGCATCCGCCGCGCCGGGGCCGACACCGTCCTCACCTATTGGGCCAGCGAACTCGCGCTTTGGCTGAAAGAAGGAAAGTAAATCATGACCAGCTCAGCAGAACTCTTCGCCACCGCCCGCAAGCTCATGCCCGGCGGGGTGAATTCACCGGTGCGTGCCTTCGGCTCCGTCGGCGGCGTGCCCCCGTTCATGGTCAAGGCCTCCGGTCCCCACCTGATCGATGCCGACGGCAACCAGTACGTCGACCTGGTCTGCTCCTGGGGCCCGGCCTTGCTCGGCCACGCCCACCCGGCCGTCCTGGCCGCCGTTCACGCAGCGGTGGACAACGGACTGTCCTTCGGTGCTTCGACCCCGGATGAGGGCAAGCTCGCCGCCCTGGTCATGGACCGGATCCCCGGCGTCGAACGCATCCGCATGGTCTCCACCGGCACCGAGGCCACCATGACCGCGGTGCGCCTGGCCCGCGGCTTCACCGGACGTGACCTGATCGTGAAGTTCGCCGGCTGCTACCACGGCCACCTGGATGGGCTGCTCGCTGCCGCCGGCTCCGGCCTGGCCACTCTGGCCATGCCCGGTTCGGCCGGCGTGACAGCCGCCACGGCTGCCGAGACACTGGTCCTTCCGTACAACGACGTCGCCGCCGTCGAAGCAGCCTTCGCCGAGCACGGGGAGCGCATCGCTGCCGTCATCACCGAGGCGGCACCGGCCAACATGGGCGTGGTTACCCCGGGCGAGGGCTTCAACGCGGCGCTCTCGCGCATCACCGCCGCCCACGGAGCGCTGCTGATCCTCGACGAGGTGCTCACCGGCTTCCGCACCGGCTACGCCGGCTACTGGGGCCTGACCGGCGCCCACGAAGGCTGGACCCCGGACCTGTTCACCTTCGGGAAGGTCATCGGCGGCGGGCTGCCCACCGCCGCGTTGGGCGGCCGCGCCGAGGTCATGGACTACCTGGCCCCGCTGGGCCCGGTCTACCAGGCCGGCACGCTCTCGGGCAACCCGGTGGCCATGGCCGCCGGTGTCGCGACGTTGACCCATGCCACCGCCGAGGTGTACGCCCACGTGGACGCCGCCAGCCTGAAACTGCAGGATGCCGTCGCCGCCGCGTTGAACGAGGCCGGTGTCGACCACTCGATCCAGAGCGCGGGCAACCTCTTCTCCGTTTCCTTCGGTACATCGGAGCACGGCGTGCACAACTACGCGCAGGCCCAAGCCCAGCAGGCTTACCGCTACGCGCCGTTCTTCCACTCGATGCTTTCCTCTGGCATCTACCTGCCGCCAAGCGTCTTCGAGGCATGGTTCCTCTCCGCAGCACACGACGATGCGGCAATGAACCGGATCTTCGAAGCCCTTCCGGCGGCCGCACGAGCCGCCGCGCAGGCCCAGGGCTAAGCCCGGCACCCCCGCATCGGACGGGGTCCCTTCCATGGCGGAAGGGACCCCGTCCTTTTGCCGTCGGAAGGAATTCCGGTCCGGACCGATGCGCAATCGGCCTCGGTGGGGGAGTCGTCCGCCACAGGGGCCCCGTTCCCGCCGAGGCCAGGAGTTATCTTCGGGAACGGCGTGCACTGTCTCAAAGAAACCAGAAAAATACACATTAATTCAGGTGAGAGTCGATATTTTTGAATGGATTGCCGCGTATCTGACCTATCGTTCGACCAAATGGACCGACGAATGCAGCCGGGGTTCAAAGCGACCCGGAAAAATCCGTTTGGGTGGCCGCGGCTACGCTTGATCGGTTAGTTTCCACGTAATATTTGCCGAGGACCACAGTGAGCCTGTTTCGCACCAAGCCCGTCGAGAGCTTCATAGCCGACGCCGATGAGCCCGGACACCGGCTCAAACGATCCCTGACCGCTTGGGACCTGATGATCATGGGCGTCGCCGTCTCCGTCGGCGCGGGCATCTTCTCCGTCGGGGCCCGCGCCGCGGCAGAGTTCTCCGGGCCTGCCGTCACCGTCTCCTTCCTCGTCGCGGCCATCACCTGCGCCATGGCCATCATGTGCTATGCCGAGTTCGCCACGGCGATCCCCGTTGCCGGATCCGCCTACGTCTTCAGCTATGCCACCATGGGCGAGTTCATTGCCTGGATCATCGGCTGGAACCTGATCCTCGAGCTGTTCACAGCCGCCGCCGTCATCGCGAAGTACTGGGGCATCTACCTCACCGAGGTCTTTGCGCTGGTCGGCGTCGAGCTCTCCCCGACGGTCCAGCTGGGCCCGGTCACCATGAGCTGGGGACCGCTGCTGATCGTCGCGCTCTTCACCATCCTGCTGGTGCTGGGCACCAAGCTCTCCGCCACCGTGGGCAACATCTTCACCATCATCAAGATCGCCGTGGTGCTCTTTGTGATCATCGCCGGCCTGTTCTATCTCAAGGCCGAGAACTTCCTGCCGTTCATCCCCGATTCCGTTCCTGCCGCGGACCAGGGCGGCACCGAGGTGCTCAAACAGTCCCTGTTCGCGTTCATGACCGGGGCCGCCCCGTCCCAGTACGGGCTCAGGGGCGTCTTCGCCGGTGCCGCACTGGTGTTCTTCGCCTTCGTCGGCTTCGACGTGGTTGCCACTTCCGCCGAGGAAGTGAAGAACCCGAACAAGACGCTGCCGCGCGGCATCTTCGCCGGCCTGGCAGTCACCACGGTGCTCTACGTCGGCGTCTCGTTGGCACTGACCGGCATGGTCTCCTACAAGGACCTTGCATCGGTGGATAATCCAAATCTGGCCACCGCGTTTACTTTGGTCGGCAACGACGGCGCCGCTTCGGTCATCGCCGTCGGCTCGCTGATTGGCCTGACCACAGTAATCATGGTGCTGCTGATGGGCCTGGCCCGCGTGGTGCTTGCCATGAGCCGCGACGGACTGCTTCCCCGTGCCCTGTCCAAGACCAGCGAGAAGCGCTCCACTCCTGCCCTGCTGCAGATCATCTGCGGCTCGCTGGTGGCCCTTGCCGCCGGCTTCACAAAGGTGGAGGTGCTGGAGGAAATGATTAATATCGGCACGTTGTCCGCCTTCGTCGTCGTGAGCCTGGGCATCATCGTGCTGCGCCGCAAACGCCCGGACCTCAAGCCCGCTTTCCAGGTTCCCTTCGGCATCGTCATCCCGATCATCTCCGCCGTGCTGTGTACCTACCTGATGCTGAATCTGGCGGTGGAGACCTGGATCTACTTCGCGCTCTGGCTCGTCGTCGGCGTGATCATCTACTTCGCCTACGGACGCAGCCACTCCCGGCTGAACGAGAAGTTCGCCCTCCAGATCGAGGCCATGAAGGCCCCCGAGAAGGTCGGCTCGTAATCCCCTGCGGCAACCCCCAAACGGCGGGCCCCGGCCATCATGACCGGTGCCCGCCATTTGGCGTTTGGGGGCCAGGCTCAGCCCTCGGCCGGGACCGGCGGGAACTTGCCAACGCCGACGTCGCCAACCGGGTGGGTCCGGGAACGGAGGATGCCGTTGGCGGCCAGAATGCCGCCGACAGCCATCACCCAAAGACTGGTCGATTCGGGGATTTCTCCGGGAATCAGCATGTGGGCCACGGCTCCGCCAGCGAACAACGCCGGTGAAATCCAGTGGATGCGCCGGACACGGGTGAGTCCAAACAGCAGGAGGACCACCGACCACGGCCCGAGCAGGGCCACGAACAGGACCGGGATGGTCCACGGTCCAGTACCCTCACCGAGCCGTTCGACCAGGAAGCGGTTCATCGCCGGGCCGTCCAGACCGGCTGCCGCCGTCTCCAGTGCCAATATGTGCACCATCGCGAACGAACCGAGCCCGGTGGCCATCGCTGCCGTGAAGAACCAGCCGACCCGGGCGGAAGCACTCGCCCAGAGTAGTGGGGCAACACCCGCCAACCCCACGACAAGCAGGACACTGGCACAGGCATGCAAGAACCCTGCAGCGGCGATGAGCCAGTAATTATCGCCGATCATGCTCACGTCATCGAGTGCGTCCTGCCCTTTGAGCAGCAACGTCTCGGCCGTTGCCAGGGCGATCCAGGCCCCGCCGATGCCCATTGCTGCCAACCGGTCCGCGGGGAATCCGCGTACCTCAGCCATCGATGTGGACCTTCCCTTTTCGCGCATTGTCTTCTCCTCTTGTCTCAGGTGTGCTCCTCCGGCAAGACTAGGGAACCGGTGCCCGCCGTCGCGTCGTCAAACCGGAGCCTGCGCATCATCCTTGGGAAGTGCGCGCCAGCTACCAGCGGACGAGCCTGAGGCATCGGGTGTGGCGCTATCATTGGCCCCATGAGGACGTTGAGCCTTCGCAAGTGGTGCTTCGATGCGGTATTGGCCGCGGTATTCGTCATGATCGGCCAGTTCGAGCTGCGGTTTCTTCCGGAGTCCGGATACCAGGACGGGTCGCTAGCACTCAATACCGTCTTGGCTTTCCTCTGTGCAGCTTCGTTGATCATCCGACGGTGGCGGCCGCTCGCGGCGCTGATGGCGGGCATGAGCCCGCAGGTCGTTGCCTCACTTTTCACAGCGCACGCCATGACTTTCTGGGGCATGGGGGTGCCGCTGGCCGTGCTCTGCTATTCGGCGGCTCGCTGGTCCAATCACAGGCGTGCTCCGGTTTTGGCGCTTGGAATGGCCATCTTGTTGCTGGCCACCTACGGCATCCACACCACGACATTCGCCGAGGTGGAGGGCTATGCCTTCGGGTGCGTCATGCTGGGGACGGCAACTCTGGCAGGCACGGTGATTTCACAACTGACCAGGCAACGGCTGGCACTTGACGCGGCAATGGTCCGGTTGCGCGAACAAGAGCGGGATCGGAGATTTCAGGGACTGGCCGATGAACGCGCCCGCATTGCCCGCGAGATGCACGATGTGATGGCACACGGGATCAGCGTGATGGTAGTACAGGCCGGATCCGCCCGGCTTGAATTGGCATCGGACGCCGAGAAGGCACGCGAGTCGCTGCTAATCGTCGAACAGACTGGACGCGATGTGCTTACCGAGCTCCGCCATACAGTGGGTCTGCTGCGCAACCACGAACGTGCCGATGATCCTGATCCCAGTCCCGATCTGGATGCGCTGCCGGCTCTCGTGCAGTCGATGAAGGCCGCCGGACTAGACGTCTGCCTGGAGGTGGATGACCTCCCGGATCTGGACCCCGGTCGTAACTTGGCCGCATACCGGGTGATTCAGGAGGCCTTGACTAACGCGCTGCGGCATTCGGGAGCCGGAAGGGTGCTGGTCCGTGTCACCGGCCCCGATGAGCTGCACATCGAGGTGATCGATTCCAACGCCGGTTCGGCGTCCACCTACCCGGGCGGGGGTGGCCACGGGTTGGTAGGTATGAGGGAACGCGTGGAAATGTTCGGCGGTCAGCTGGTTGCCGGTCCCGAGCGGAAGGGTTTCGCCGTCAGGGCGACGATCCCCTCGGAGCAGCGTTCATGATCCGCATCCTGCTCGTCGACGACCAGGGGCTGGTCCGTGCCGGGTTCCGCTCGATTCTGGAGAAACAGCCGGATTTCGAGGTGGTCGGCGAGGCCGGCAACGGGCGCGAAGCGCTGGATCTTGCTGCCGCTTCTGCAGTCGATGTGGTCTTGATGGACCTGCGGATGCCTGTGCTCGACGGCCTGGGAGCCACCCGGGATTTGATGCGTTCGCCGACTCCACCACGCATCATCGTGCTCACGACCTTCGACGCCGACGAACATGTCTACCAGTCGCTGCGGGCAGGTGCCGCAGGCTTCCTGCTCAAGGACACCTCCCCGGAACGGCTCATTCAGGCCGTCCGCGAGGTGATGTCGGGAGAGGCGATGCTTTCCCCTGTGATCACCCGTCGATTGATCGCGGCCTTCGTGAATTCGCCGGCACCGCATGAGGACGGCGTGCCCAAGGCGTTCAGCAGCCTCACCGACCGTGAGCTCGACGTGTTCCGGCGGCTGGCCCAGGGAGCCAGCAATGCAGAAATCGGCAAGGAACTCTTCCTTGCCGAGACGACGGTGAAGACCCATGTGGCACACGTCCTGGCGAAATTGGGAGTGCGTGACCGTGTCCAGGCCGTTGTATCGGCCTATGAGCTGGGGCTGATCCGTCCCTCAGGCAGGTGAATCCGGAATTCATGACTGCATCGACCTGTTGGCCGGGCGGCTTGCTCCTCGAAGCGAGGGGCCGGCGGGAAGCCCAACGGTGGAGAACGGAGTCCCTGACCTGGAATCAACCACAAACCACCGATCTGGAACCGTACCTGCACGGTGACATGTTCATCCAAAGCACCGCGCCGGAGGTTGTTGAACTCGCCCCGGTCTGGGCACGTGGGTCTCCGGTGACGTCCAATCCATCCGCCATGGCCTTCGCCTGGACCCGTGACGAGTTCGTCCATTCCTACGATGCCGGGGGGGCGCATCACCCTCACTGCGAGCCAGGTCCTGAACGAACGCGTGGGCCTCTGCTATGCGAAATCGCATCTGCTGACCGCCCTCCTGCGGAGCCGGGACATTCCCACCGGGCTTGTGTTATCAGAGGCTGGCCACTGCGGATGGGCACGCCATCCACGGGCTCAGCGCGGTGCGCGTGGACGGCCGCTGGGCCAACCTCGATTCCGCGGCAAAACCTCAGGGCGTCATCTTTCGCCGACCTGGAGCGGGAGCGCCTGCTGTATGTGGTCGGTCCTGCGGCGGTAGAGACTACCCGGAGGTCGAGGCGCTACCGGTGGCCGAAGCCGTCAACGCGATGCGCGGGGCAGCAGAAGCGCTGCGTCTGCGCCGTCCCTCGATGCGTGGCGCCTGAGTTCGGACCGACCGCCGCCCAGGGGTATCACCGGCCGTGTTCGCCGGCATGTCCGGCCCGCAAGAATCCCGGTCGACGGTGTGACCCGAGGCAACGGCTCCCGGGACGGCTTCGGTAGCCACCCGCCGTTGCTGTTGTGCGGCAAGGCATCGAACCGATGTCCGGAGGCCCGGTTTGCGGTACCGGATGCAAGCCAGCTCGGCCCGCTCTGAGCCTTCCTCCAGACAGCGCCGGGCCCTGCGCCCGCTGAGCCGCATGGACATCACGACGAGCACGATGGCCATCTTGCTGGCCGTGGCGATGATCTCCGGATGCCTTGGTCCACGAGACGGGCAACATGCTCATCGGTGCCATCGGGAGAGAGCCATTAGCCTTCTGCGGAGCCGGCAACTGGCGAGGGGACATTCATCGGGAGCGGGACCGATTTAAAGGACGAAACCGCCGCGGTGCGGATCAATTGATCCATTCCGCGGCGGCTCCGGTGAGGCGGCAGAGACTAGCTCAGTTCCGGCCAGGTCTTCTTGATGTAGTCCTGAACCTGCTGCGAGTGCAACAGCTCCTCGAGCTTGGCGATGGCCTTGTTGCCGTCGTCCTTGGTGTTCCAGACCAGCAGGTTGGCGTACGGGTTGCCCTCGATCTTCTCGGAGAACAGCGCATCCGCCGGCTTCAGACCGGCCTGGATGGCGAAGTTGCCGTTGATGATCGCAAGATCGGCCTTCGGGTCCTTGAGCTGGTTGACCACGATCGCCGGGTCGGTTTCCTCGAACTTCAGGCCCTTGGGGTTCTGCTCATCGGTCAGCGAAACGACGGATGCATCCGCCGGAACGTCTTTGAGCAGGCCGTTGTCTGCAAGCAGCTGCAGGGCACGGGTCTGGTTGGAGACGTCGCTGGTGATGACCACGGTGGCGCCGTCCGGGATGGAGGCGAGGTCCTTGTGCTTGTTCGAGTAGGCGCGGTACGGCTCCAGGTGGATTCCGGTTCCGTGCGAGAACTCGTAGCCCTGGGTCTTGATCTGGTCTTCGAGGTACGGCAGGTGCTGGAAGTAGTTGGCATCCAGTTCGCCGGCAGCCAGCTGCTGGTTCGGCAGGATGTAGTCGTCGAACTCGACGATGTTCAGCTTGATGCCGGCATCCTTGGCCAGGTTCTCGTTGACGTACTCGAGGATCTGGGCCTGCGGAACCGGGCTGGCACCGATCTTCAGTTCCACCGGGTTTGCCGGATCCAGGGCGGCGCCGGCCTCGGGAGCGGCCGAGGCGCCACCGCAGGCGGTCAGTGCGAACAGGGCGGCGACGCCGGACAGGGCCAATACAAGTTTCTTACGCATGATCTGCGTTCCTTATCTTTTGGGCCGGCCGTACAACGGATACCGGCTAGGTAGGCAGCTAGCGGCTACTGGCTGCCACCCGCCGTTGAAACGGCGGAAAACGGGTGGGTTTAGCGGTGGTCGACCTTGCGGCTGAGCCAATCGCCGATGAACTGGATCAGCTGGACCAGGATCACCATCACGATGATGGTCACTATCATGACCGTGGTGTCGAAGCGCTGGTAGCCGTAGTTGTAGGCCAGGCGGCCCAGGCCGCCACCGCCGATCAACCCGGCCATCGCGGAGTACCCGACGATGACGACCAGCGTCGTGGTGAAGGCCGAGACCAGTGCCGGAAGCGCTTCGGGCAGCAGCATCTTACGGATGACCTGCATCTTCGTCGAACCCATGACAAGTGCCGCATCGATCTTGCCGGACGAGACATCGCGCAGCGCGCTCTCGACCAGGCGGGCGAAGAACGGCACGGTGCCGATGGTCAGCGAGACCGAGGCTGCCATCGGGCCGATGCCGGTGCCCACGATGATGCGGGTGAACGGGATCAACGAGACCATGAGGATCGCGTAGGGGATCGAACGGGTGATGTTCACGACGATCGAGGAGAGGAACCAGTGCAGCCACGGCAGCGGGGTGAGCCCGTTCTTCTGCCCGGTATGCAGGAACACGCCCAGCGGGAGGCCGATGATCAGCACGAGCAACCCGGAGAATCCGGTCATGATCAGCGTTTCAACGATGGCCCCTGGCAATGCCTTGGACAGCGCGGGGTTGGTGAAGACGTCGTTCAGGAAATCCACGGTCCTAAGCCTCCTTCGAGGTCACGGCGATGCCGTTGGCGCTGAGATGCGCCTTGATGGCCGGCACGTCGGAACCGACCGGAAGCAGGATGCGCAGGTGTGCGAACTGGGCGCCGCCCAGGGATTCGACGGACCCGGCAAGCACGTTCACGTCGACGTCGAAGCGGCGGGTGATATCGCTGATGACCGGCGCGGCGGCCTGGTCGCCAGAGTAGAGCAGGTCAAGGACCAGCCCTGCGGGAAGCTCTTCGGGCATGATGCCCGGCAGCGGGAGCAGGGCGGCGGAGAGGCGTCCGCCGGGGCGGGCCACGACCTCTGCCAATGCGCCGTGCTCGACGATGCGCCCGGCCTCGAGCAGGGAAACCGAATTGCAGATCCGCTTCACGACGTCCATCTCGTGGGTGATCACCAGGACGGTGATGCCCAAGCGGTCACGCAGGTCCTTGACCAGATCCAGGATCTCATCGGTGGTTTTCGGGTCCAGCGCCGAGGTCGGTTCGTCGCAGAGCAGCACGTCAGGATCGGTGGCCAGCGCGCGCGCGATGCCCACGCGCTGCTTTTGTCCACCAGAGAGCTGGGCCGGGTATGCGTCGGCGAAGGCGCCCAGGCCGACGAGGTTCAACAGGTCGTTGACCTTGACGGCGATGGCTGCCTTGGGGGTGCCGGTGAGTTCCAGCGGGAAGGCCACGTTCTGGAACGTCGTGCGTGAGTCAAAGAGGTTTGCGTGCTGGAAGACCATGCCGATGCTGCGGCGGGCGTTGAGCAGTTCGGCGTCCGAGACGCTGGAAAGTTCTTTGTCGCCGATGGCTACTGTGCCGGAAGTCGGGCGGTCCAGCAGGGTCAGGCAGCGGACCAGTGTCGACTTGCCTGCGCCGGAATGTCCGATGATTCCATGGATCGATCCCGTGGGAACGGACAAGGTCACGCCATCGAGTGCGATGACTTCACGCTCTCCTTGGCGGTAGACCTTGCGCAGGTCGGTGACAGTGATCAAAAGGGGGTTCCTCTAGGACGAAAGCAAAAGGGGGTACCGTCCATTGAACCATTATCGAATGAAAGCGCACGAATCAAGAGGATGAATGCCATTTTGTGGCATGTGAAGCGGAGTTCGTGGCCAAGTTGTGAAACTTTTCTCCGGATCACGGGATTATTTCGAATAACCGACTGAATTGGGTCCGGGTTTGGGGTGTGGTCCGGGACTCATTCCACTGTGGGCCGCACCACAGTCTGCGGTGCGGCCCAGCTGGCGGCGGCGGAAATCAGGCCGGGCGCACCGGCCAGCTGCCGTCAACAATCGCCTCGGGGTTCTTGCGGCGGAAGAATTCCTGCAGGCTGGCTGCCTGGGCGGCGGCCCAAGCTACCTGGGAACCGTGCAGCAGCAGCGGGTCGACCTGCAGTTCCTTCGGGTAACGCTCGGCCATGATGTCGGCTACACCGACCGTCGCCGCGGCATCGGCCAGCGAGGTGTGCGCATTCACCAGCGGCACCCCGTAGAATTCCGAGACGGCGGTCAGCGTGCGCTTGCCACGGCGGTACTTGTCCACCTGCTTGTCCAGGATGTAGGGATCGATGACCGGAGCCGGGGTCAGCGGGGCGATGCCGTAGCGGCGGCATTCGCGGTCCAGCACGGTGAAGTCGTAGCTGGCGTTGAAGGCCATCACCGGCATGGTCTGGAACAGATCCGAGAGGTACGCGGTGATGTCGGCGACGGCCGTGGCGGCGTCCAGGCCCTCGGCTCGGACCTTCTCGTTGGTCACACCGTGGATCTCGATGGCACCCTCGGGGATTTCGATGCCGGGATTCACAAGCCATTCGCGGCTCTGGACGATTTCCTGGCGGCCGTTGACCACCACGACCGAGGCGGTGACGATACGGGCCTCGGTCGGTTCGGGACCTGTGGTCTCCAGATCAAAGGATGCGCGGGGGAGTGTGTGCCAATTGCTCATGGCTTTAAAGCTACCGGCCCCGCGTCCAAAGCGGGCAGTGCGCCCCGCCGATGTGGAAAAGCTCATCCGCACGCGCCCGGACCGTAGGCTGGATGCCATGCCAGAACCGATACTTCCCCCAGTGCTTCCCGACGGCCCAGCATCAGCTGCTGCCCGGCGTGCGGCGTTCGCCGAGGCCGTCCTGGCGGTGGCGGCGCTGGTGCCCGAGGGAAGCGCGCTCAGCTACGGCGACGTGGCCGAACTCCTGGGCGCCGGCGGCCCGCGGCAGGTGGGGTCGGTGATGTCCCACTACGGTTCTGGCGTGTGCTGGTGGCGGATCATCAGGTCCGACGGTTCGCTTCCCGAAGACCTGGCGGCCGTTGCCCGCCCGAAGTGGGGCAGTGAGGGCACGCGCACCAGGAACGGCAAGGTGCGCATGGTCGACGCGCGGTGGCAGCCCACCGAGGCGCAGTTCAATGTCATCGACGCGCTGGGTGCGGCCCTGCGCGGGCAAAACATCGGCGGCCGGTGATTTGATGGATGACATGGAAGCACAGCAAGGCATCGGGCAGGGGCCGGCCACCGCCTGGAAGTGCGGGCCGGCATTGGATGACGAACAGGCCCGCGTCGTGGCGCTGGAACGCGGCCACGGCCCGGTCCTGATTCTCGGGGCGCCGGGAACCGGGAAAACAACCACCTTGCTGGCGGCCATCACGCACCGGTTGGATGGTGGACTGGATCCGCAGCAGCTGCTGGTGCTCGCACCCACCCGTGCCGGTGCCGCCGCATTGCGCAACCAGCTTTCGCAGCGGGCGAGCCAGACGTTCTCCGAACCCGCCGTGCGCACCTGGTCCTCCTACGCCTTCGACCTGATCCGCAGGGCCCGGCTCAAGGGACTGCTGCCGGAACTCACCCAGCCACCGCGTCTGCTCTCCGGCCCCGAGCAGGACACCCTGATCGGACAGCTGCTCGAGGGGCACCGGCTTGGCTTCACGCCCGGCCCGCAGTGGCCCGAATCCCTGGGCGAGGCGGTATCGACCCGCGGTTTCCGCAAGGAACTGCGTGAACTCTTCGACCGGATCTCCGAACACGGGCTGGACGCCGGCGACCTGCAGGACCTGGGCGAACGCCTGGGCCTGGAGGAGTGGGTGGCCGCGGCCGGGCTCTACCAGGAATACCGCGACCTGCTGGACCTCGGCAGCGCCGAGGCCTTCGACCCCTCGGGACTGATCACGGCCGCGGCCGAGATCCTGGAGGCCAACCCCGAATTCCTCGCAGAGGAACAGGCCCTGCTGCCGCTGCTCGTGGTCGATGACCTGCAGGAGGCCAACCCCGGCCAGCACCGCCTGCTGGCGACCCTCGCCCGCGGACGCGACCTGCTGGCCTTCGCCGCCCCCGACAACGCCGTCCAGGGTTTCCGCGGTGCCCGCCCGGACCTGCTCTCCTCCTTCGACTCGTTCCACGGAACCGCCCGGGCCCCGGCACGGGCCATGGAACTGACGGCCTCTAGGCGCATGACCCCCGGCATAGCAGCCGCCTGGTCGCTCATTGCCCGCCGGATCCCCGTGGCCGCCGGTGGAGTCGGACGCAGGCTGGAATTCGACGGGATCGGCGACGCCGCGGCCGTCGACGAGACCCTGGCCCCCGACAAGACGGCGGACGCCGTCGAGGTCCATCTGGTTGATTCCGATGTCCATGAGCTGCGCCTGCTGGCCCAGCGGATCCTGAGCGAACACCTGATGCGGGGCCGGCCGCTGGAATCGATGGCCGTCATCGTGCGCAACGGCGGTCAGGTGCGCTCGATCGCCCGCTACCTCAACGGCCAGGGCGTTCCCATTCACACGCCCCCGGCCGAGACGCCGCTGAAGGAGGAGCCGGCCGTCCGCCCACTGCTTGACCTGCTCCAATTGGGACTGGATCCGGAGGCACCGGTGGACCCAGCCCTCATCGAGGCGCTGCTCGGCTCCCGGTATGCCACGTCCACCGCGCTGGACATCCGCCGGTTGCGCCAGGGCCTGCGCCAACGCGAACTGGGCAACGGTGGACACCGTTCAAGCGCCGAACTGCTGACGGTGATTTTCACTGAAACGCAGCTCTTCGAACCGTTGGGCCGCGAGGCTGCCGGTGCCCGCCGGCTGGCACGCATGTACCAGGCGCTTGCCGAGGAACTGGCCAAGCCAGAGGCCAACGCCGAGACGGCTTTGTGGGCGTTGTGGGCAGCCGGTGGAATGAACGACAAGTGGGTTGCCGCCGCACTGGATGGCGGCAGTCTCGGCGCCCGTGCCGACGGCGATCTGGATGCCGTGATGGCGATCTTCCAGGCAGCCGAACGTTTCGTGGACCAGCTGCCCGGTTCCAGCGTGCGCCAATTCGTGGACTACGTCCTGGGCCAGGACCTGCCCATGGATACGCTGGCCAACCGCGGCGGCGCCGCCCACGCGGTACAGGTGCTCACTGCCGCCGCGGCGGCCGGAAACGAATGGGACTACGTGCTGATCCCGGGCCTGCAGGAAGGGATTTGGCCTAATACCCGGCTGCGTGGCGAACTGCTGGGCGGTGCCCTGCTCAACGACGTCATCGAACACGGAGAGAATATCTACGGCCAGCGCGACGTAGCGGCACGGCTGAAGGAAACCCGTGCCGATGAACTGCGGACCTTCGCCACCGCCTGCTCACGGGCCAGGACCAAGCTCATCTGCCTGGCCGTCGCCTCCGAGGACCAACAGCCCTCCTCGTTCCTTGACCTGGTTGATCCGGAAGGCGCCGTCAACGGGCGCCGGGTGAGCCCGGTGCCGCGCCCGCACACGCTGTCCGCGCTGGTTGCGGAGCTGCGCCAAGCGGCCGAGGCCACCGCCCTGGACGCGGAAAACCAACAGATCCACCGGGATGCGGCAACGGTGCTGGCCAAGCTCGCCGGAGCCAGGCGTCCGGTGCGGGGAGCCGACCCGCGCTCCTGGTGGGGATTGGCCGATGTCACCACCTCGGGTCCCACCACCCCGGCAGGGGTGCCGGTCAAGGTCTCGCCCTCCAAGGTCGAATCGGTGCTCGAATCGCCGTTGAACTGGTTCGTGCAGGCGGCAGGGGGAGAAGCAGCCACCGACTTCGCCCGATCCCTGGGCACGCTGGTCCACTCCATTGCGGAGGACCTGCCCGACGCCACCACCACCGACTATCTGGCCGAGCTGGCGGTGCGCTGGCCGGAACTGGAAATGCCGAATAACTGGGAGGGCGCCCGCGACCGGGACCGGGCCGAATCCATGTTGAACAAGCTGGCCCAATACGCCGTGATGATGCGCCAGGAAGGCAGGTCCTTGGCCGGACGAGAAATCGCCTTCGATGTGGAGATCACCGGGCCGCAGGGCAGTGCGCGTCTGCGCGGGGTGATGGACCGGGTGGAGCTGGATGCCAACGGGAACCCCTGGATCGTCGACCTGAAGACCGGAAAGTCCCAGCCCGCGGGCAAGGACGTGGAGCGTCACCCGCAGCTCGGTGCCTACCAGGCGGCAGTCTTGGCCGGCGGACTACACGACCAGGTCCCGGGTCTGGGTTCGGACCAGCCTATCGGCGCCTCGCTGGTCCAGCTGGGAACCACCACCAAGACCCCGCGCGAACAGGCGCAACCGGCGATCGAAGCCGAGGACTGGGCCACGCCCATGGTCCTGGCGGCCGCGGCGCTCATGGGTGACGCCGATTTCCTCACCCGGCATGATCCGGCCCGGGGCGGACGCTCCGGAAGTAATTGCAGGCTGCCCTCGGTCTGTCCCTTGTGTAGTGAAGGAAAGCAGGTCACCGAGCCGTGAGCCAGAACATCGTGAGCCAGGACGCCGAAACCCAGCCCACCCCCCGTTTCACCCCGGAGGAACTTGCCACGCTGCTGGGACAGCACCAGCCCACCAAGGAGCAGTCGTCGATCATCTCCTCGCCGTTGGAACCGCTGCTGGTGGTCGCTGGCGCCGGATCGGGCAAGACGGCGACCATGGCCGACCGGGTGGTGTGGCTGGTAGCCAACGGACAGGTGAAACCGGAACAGATCCTCGGCGTGACATTCACCCGCAAGGCGGCCGGTGAGCTGGCCCAGCGCATCCGCGGACAGCTGGAGAAGCTCGCCCGCTCGGGACTGTTGCAGCTCGAGGACAACGAGGTGCTGCTTGACCCCTCGGTATCCACCTACCATTCATATGCCAACACCCTGGTCCAAGATCACGGGCTGCGCATCGGCGTGGAACCCGATACGGTGCTGCTCGGCTCGGCCCAGGCCTGGCAGCTGGCGGCGGAGGTGGTCGACGCCTACACCGGTGACTATGAGCATCTGGTCTCCTCCAAGTCGACGCTGATCGACTCGGTGGTGACGTTCGCCTCCGAATGCGCCGAGCATCTGGTCGACCCGCTGACCGCCAAGGAATGGACGCGGGACCTGGTCGCGCACCTCGAATCCCTCCCATACCGCACCGATAAGAAGGCAGCTCCCTCGCAGGAGGCCCGCAAGTTGCTGGACAAGCTGCGCACTCGGGTGACCATCTCCGAATTGGCCACCGCCTACGCCACTGCCAAGGCCGAGCGCGGGGTGTTGGACTACGGCGATCTGGTGGCCCTGGCGGCCCGGATCGCCCGGACCGTTCCCGCCGCGGCGGATGCCGAACGTTCCCGCTTCAAGGTGGTCCTGCTCGACGAATTCCAGGACACCTCCCACGCACAGATGGTGCTCTTCTCCTGCCTGTATGCGCAGGGCCACGCGGTGACCGCGGTAGGGGACCCGAACCAATCCATCTACGGCTTCCGCGGCGCATCGGCGGGCCAGCTCTTCCGCTTCCCCGAGGAATTCCCAGCGGTCCGCGGTGAGAATCGGGCCCCTGCGGCCGTCGCGTTCCTGACCACGGCCTGGCGCAACTCGAAGAACGTGCTCGAGGCCGCCAACGCGATCTCGGCGCCGCTGAACATGGTGGACCCGAACCACGGCAGCGCCCGTGTCACCGTTCCTCCGTTGGTGCCCAGCCCCTTTGCCGGGGACGGCGTGGTGGAACTTTGCCGCCACCCCACCACCGGGACCGAGGCCTCGGCGCTGGCTGCCCGCTTCATCGCCGAACGCCAGCGCTTCCTAGCTGAACACGGGCGCACCCCGACCATGTCGGTACTCTGCCGCACCCGCGGCCAGTTGGCCCCGATCGCGCAGGGACTGGCCGAGGCCGGGATCCCGTATGAGATTGTGGGCCTGGGAGGGTTGCTCGGAATGCCCGAAATCACCGACCTGGTCTCCACCCTGAGGGTCCTGGTCGAACCCGGCCGCTCAGATGCGCTACTGCGTCTGATCTCCGGTGCCCGGTGGCGGCTGGGCCCGGCAGACCTGATGGCTTTTGCCGACTGGTCCCGCTTCCTGGCCCGGCGCCGCGACCATGCCATCCGGTCCGGAGCGGCAACCGACGTGGAAACGGCCGACAGTGCCGAAGGCGCCCGCGTTGCCGAGGCCAGAGCCGAACTTAACGACGCTGCAAGCCTCATCGAGGCCCTGGACTGGCTGCCGCATGCCGACTGGGTCAGCTCGGACGGACGCTCGCTGAGCACCGAGGGCCTGTCTCGTCTGACTCGGCTGCGCGATGAAATTCGCTACCTGCGCGGGTTCGTCGACGACGACCTTGATTCGCTGCTGCGTGAGGCCGAACGGTCCATGCTGCTGGACATCGAAGTGGCTGCCAAGCCGGGCGTGGGCATCCACGAGGCCCGCCGGCACCTTGACGCGTTTGCCGACGTGGCTGACGACTACGCGCGCAGCGGGCTGCGCGTGGACCTGTTGGGCTTCCTCACCTGGCTGGATGCCGCTGCCGAACAGGAGGGGGGACTGGCAGTGATTCAGCCCGAAGCCAGCCCCGACACCGTACAGCTGCTGACCATCCACGCCTCCAAGGGCCTGGAATGGGACGTGGTGGCGGTGACCGGCCTGAACGAGGGCATTTTCCCCACGGCGCGGGACTCGCGCTGGACCAGCGGGGACTCCTCACTGCCCTGGCCGCTGCGTGGTGACCGGCACGACCTGCCGCAATGGGACACCGACCAGCCGAGCCTCTTCGAGGCCCTCAAGGCGGAGGGGGTCTTCAAATCCGAAGTGCTGGCCCATGGCGAGGACGAGGAACGCCGGTTGGCGTATGTGGCTCTGACCCGTGCCCGGACACTGCTATTGTGCTCGGCCACGGCTTGGACCGGGACCCGGACCAAGATGACTGCCCCCTCGAGGTTCATGAGCGACCTGCTGCCGCTGGCCGAGGGGCAGCGCCCCAGCGCGCACATCGCCGACTGGGTCGAGGACGACCAGGCGCCGGAGGAGAACCCGTTCCGGGAGGAACCGCTTGAATCACGCTGGCCCTATGATCCACTCGAGGGCCCGATTATCGTCGGTGGGGGAACGGTCCGGCCACGCCGCCCGGGCCGCCGCGCGGCGCTGGAAACCGCCGCGCGCTCAGTCATCGAGGCCACCGCCGCATTGCGCGAGGAACCGGAAGCCGGCATTGTCCCCGCCACGGAACAGGGCAACCAATGGGCGAATGAGGCCGAACTACTGGTGCGCCGGGCGGAGACCGACCAGAAGGCCCAACGCCAGGCGGCGATGCCGCAGCACGTGCGGGCCTCGGTGTTCGTGGACCTGGCGACGGACGCCAAGTCTGTGGTTGATGAGATCCGCCGTCCGGTACCGCGCCGACCGGGTACGGCAGCGCGCCGCGGAACCGCCTTCCACGCGTGGCTGGAGGAATACTTCGACTCCACCGGGATGCTGGACCTGGGAGATTTCATGGGTGCCGCGGATGCCTACATCGAGGATGCGCTGGGACTCGAAGACATGAAGGCGGCATTCCTCGCCTCCGAATGGGCCGACCGTCAACCGGAGATCGTGGAGGTCGCCATCGAGACCCGCATCGGCCCGGTATCTGTGCGCGGGCGCATCGATGCGGTGTTCCGGGACCCCGACGGGTCCTGGCTGCTGGTGGACTGGAAGACCGGACGGGTGCCCAGTGGGGAAGCGCTGCGGATCAAGTCGCTGCAGCTGGCGGTGTACCGGCTGGGCTGGGCCAGATTGAAGGGCATCGACGTCCAGGACGTGAAGGCGGCGTTCTACTATGTCGCCCAGGGCAAGACGATCCGCCCGCATGACCTCGCGGACGAAGCGGACCTCGAAGAGTTGGTCAGGACATCCATGGGCCAGCTGGCCGGGATGCCTGACGCCGGAGCTTAAATCCCGATCCACGAAGCCGCTTCCGGAAGCCGTATGATTCCGGGGCTGGGAAGCGGCATCGTTCTCGGGTACCGCGCCTATGCGGCGTAATTTCTGCGGCATGCGCCAAGGGAAAAGTCGGTCACCCACCGGGCGACCGGCTTTTTCCTTGGCCCTAGGCCGGCTGCGGACCTTCGTCGGAGTCGGTGCCCTTCGCCTCCGGCGGTTCCTCGGCCAGCCGCTTGGCCTCGAGCAACGGAATGGCCGAGGTCGACGGCTCGGCATCAACGGCAGTGTCCCGGTCATCGGCTGTGGATTCGGACTGTAGTGCCCGCCGAATCAGCGGGATCGCATCGGTGGCGGGTCCCGGATCAACCAGCGCTACGGGCTTGACCGGGACCGGCTGCGGCGTCGGCTCGTCGGCCTCGTCCTCGGGCTCGTCTTCGTCTTGCGGCTCCAAGGCAGGCTGAGGAGCGGCGGCAGGCTCGGCAGCGCGCATCGTCGGTGCCTCAGTGCGCGGCGGACGCGGGGGTTCGACGACGCTGATCGGCTGGCCGCCGTGCTCGGCAATGTCCTCGTCCAAGTCGGTCAGCATGCCCTTGGCCTCCGCAATGCGCGCCGGATCACCGGAGCCAATGGCCTTGGCCAACCACTGGGCGAGCGCGAACTCGGCCGCCAGCGCTGCGCGACGCATGATGTGCGGGTCCGCCTTGTCGCCGCGGACGCGGACGTAGGCCTCCAATGCGGTGTCTGCGAACGACTGGTCAGAGACGGCGGCGAGCCAGGCGAAGTCATCGGCCGGGTCGCCCACGTGCAGGTCGGTCCACCCGGTGACGGCAACGACCTTGCCGTCTTCGAGCAGCAGCTGGTCCTCATGCAGGTCCCCATGGACCACTGTGGTGTTGAAACGCCACAGCGCCACGTCCTCCAGCGCATGTTCCCAGCGACGAAGCAGCCGTGAGGGGATCATGCCGGTGGTGGCCGACTGGTCGAGTTCGTTCAGCCTGCGTTGGCGGATCAGGTCGGCCGTGTAGGTGGGAAGGTCCGAGCGTTCCACCACCGTATCGGGCAGTGCATGGATCGCGGCCATGACGGTGCCGATGTCTGCGGCCGTCTTGGAGCCCAGCCCGACGAGCGAATCAAGATCGTAGTATCCGCCGGGCAAATGGTGGTAGACGAACGTGCGCAGCGAACCCTGGCGCACAGTTCCGGCGACCGAGGGAAGCTGGAAGGGCAGGGAGGCGCGCAGGTTCGGGGAGAAGGTACGCAGCGCGGTCAGCTCGGCTTCTAGCCGCATGCTGGCTTCCTCGTGGCGTGGCGAACGGACGCGCCAGCGGTTCTTCTGGGCGTCCACGATGAGGACCGAATCAAAATCGTCCCCGCCGTCGGGGACACCGGCAACGCCCGTAGGTGCCAAACCGGGGACCGCAGCGGTCGCGATGGCAGCAAGTTCCATGGGAGAGCGTTTCACATCCCCCACCGTAATCGTCAACAGTGCTTCCGGGTACCCGTGGCGCGCCGAATCAGCAGATTCAGCCGGAACATCCAGCCAGAGCCCACCTTGGCGTGCACTGTACCGCTCCGGGGGAGCCCGGGGGCTCCCTTTCCACACATGATGCGTGGCCGGTGTGCGCGAAAGTGCGCCGGTGCGTACGGTTAGTACCATGATCTTTGCGAAGCCCCAGCCCGACAGCAACTACCCGGCACTCGGTGACCTGCCACTGTCCCGGACCGAGGTGGACCGCGGATGCGAACGGCGCACGGACGAGGGCTGGCTGCCCTCCCTGCTGGTGGCTCCCGGCACCCGCATCCTCATCCTGGTTGCGGGGCGCGCACACGTCCACGACGGAACGCTGGTCTTCGTGGACGCTGCCGACGTGCCGGATGGTGCGCTGTATGTCTACCTGGGCTCCGCAGGCGGAACCGAAATGGTTCTGGCGGCCTTCCACGAGGCGCCAGCGGGCCTGGCCACTTCGGTTCAATGGCTGGGCCTGCGCGACGTCGCGGCAGGTCTCTCTGCGCGCGATGCGGGACTCTTCGTCGAGGCCGTGGCCATCGCCAACTGGCACACGGGACACAAGCACTGCCCGCGCTGCGGCGCGGCACTGGAGGTGGTCCAGAGCGGCTGGGTCCGCAGGTGCCCAGCCGACGGATCCCTGCACTTCCCGCGGACCGATCCAGCGATCATCGTGGCCATCACCGATGAATCCGACAGGTTGCTGCTAGGGGCCAACGCCCAATGGGGTGGAAAGCGATATTCGACGCTCGCTGGCTTCGTTGAACCCGGTGAATCGCTGGAGGCGGCGGTCATCCGCGAGGTGGCCGAGGAATCCGGCGTCGCCGTGACCGACCCGCGTTACATGGGTTCCCAGCCATGGCCCTTCCCCTGCTCGCTGATGCTCGGCTTCACGGCCCGCGCCACCAGCACCGATCTGGTCCCGGACGGCGAGGAGATCATTGACCTGCGCTGGTTCACCCGCGAGGAACTCGCGGAGGAGGTCCGCACGGGGCAGATCGGGGTGCCCATGGGCGTCTCCATCTCCAGCGCGCTGATAGAAAACTGGTACGGCGGGACGCTACCGGAACCCGAAACGCTGGAGAACTAGCCCATGGAGTCCATTGAGGAACGGATCCTGGCGGGCCTGGACGACGAACAGCGTCAGGTTGCCACGACGCTGACCGGACCGCTGTGCGTGCTGGCCGGCGCCGGGACCGGCAAGACCCGGGCCATCACCCATCGCATCGCCTATGGCGTGCACTCCGGGGTCTACCAGCCCGGTCAGGTCCTGGCCGTCACCTTCACCGCCCGCGCGGCCGGAGAAATGCGTTCGCGCCTGCGCGACTTGGGTGCCGGCGGCGTTCAGGCCCGCACCTTCCACGCCGCCGCGCTGCGCCAACTGCAGTACTTCTGGCCCCAGGCCATCGGCGGGGAACTGCCGGGCATCGTGGACTACAAGGCACCCCTGCTCACCGAGGCGGCCCGCCGCCTCCGGCTGAACACCGACCGCGCCAGCATCCGGGACCTTGCCTCGGAGATCGAATGGGCCAAGGTCTCCATGCTCACCCCCGAAGGGTACGTGGCCGCCGCCACGGCGGCGGACCGAGGGGAACCCGGTGGGCTGGACCCGATCACCATCTCCCGGCTTTTCCAGGCTTACGAGGATGTGAAGACCGACCGCCGCTACATCGACTTCGAAGACGTGCTGCTGCTGACGGTGGGCATCCTCGACGACGACCCGCGCGTCGCGGCTTCGGTCCGCGACCAATACCGCCACTTCGTGGTGGATGAGTACCAGGATGTTTCCCCGCTCCAGCAGCGGATTCTTGACCTGTGGCTGGGCGGGCGCGAGGAGCTCTGCGTGGTCGGCGACTCCAGCCAGACCATCTACTCCTTCACCGGGGCTACCCCGCGCCACCTGCTCGAATTCACCACCCGACACCCGCAGGCGCAGGTAGTCAAGCTGGTGCGCGACTACCGCTCCACTCCGCAGGTCGTTTCATTGGCCAACCGCCTGCTCGCCGCCCGACGCCCCGAACCGGGCGTCCCGGACCGCAACGTGTCCTGGCCGACCCCGCTGGAGCTCATCGCCCAGCGCGATAACGGTCCGGCCCCCGAATACACCGAATGCAAGGACGACGATGCCGAGGCCGCACATGTGGCGGCGCGCATCCGCGACCTGATCGCCTCCGGTGTCCCGGCCGCCGAGATAGCGGTGCTGTATCGCACCAACGGCCAGTCCGAGGCTTACGAGCAGGCACTATCGGCGCTGGGCATCGGCTACCTGTTGCGCGGCGGCGAACGCTTCTTCCAGCGTCGCGAAGTCCGCGACGGCATCCTGCAATTGCGTGCTGCCTCCCGCACCCCGGCCGAGGAATCGGTCCCGCAGCTGACCCGCGACATCCTCGCCTCGCTGGGCTACACCTCGGCGGCTCCCAGTGGCGGCGGAGCCGTCCGCGAGAAGTGGGAGTCGCTGGCGGCGTTGGTGGCGCTGGCCGAGGAACTGAGCGAGGCTCGCTCCGGCGGTGAGACCCCCTTTACGCTGCGTGACTTCGTCTCCGAGCTGGAGGAGCGGTCCGCCTCGCAGCATGCGCCCACGGTCCAGGGCGTCACGCTGGCCTCATTGCACTCGGCCAAGGGTCTGGAATGGGACGCAGTGTTCCTAGTCGGGCTCTCCGAGGGCCTGATGCCGATCTCCTTCGCCGATGACCAGGCCGGCTACGACGAGGAACGGCGCCTGCTCTATGTGGGCATCACCCGGGCACGCAAACACCTGTCGCTGAGCTGGTCGCTGGCCCGGACCGCCGGCGGCCGGGCCCACCGGCGCCCCTCGCGCTACCTGGACGGGCTGCGTCCACCGGGATCGGGCCGGACCCAGGCCAAACCCGTGACGGCGCGCAGGAAGCTCGCTGCCCCGGCGACCTGCAGGGTCTGCGGCACGACGCTGTCGGCCGCTGCCGAGCGCAAGCTCAACCGTTGCAGGAACTGTCCGGCGGGATACGACGAGGCGGTCTTCGAGGGGCTGCGGTCTTGGCGGCTGAACATCGCCCAGGAGAATTCGATCCCCGCGTTCGTGATCTTCACCGACGCCACCCTGATGGCCATCGCCGAGGCCAATCCGGCGGACATCAACGCCCTGGCCCAGATCTCGGGTGTGGGCCGCTCCAAGCTGGAGAAATACGGCGAAGACGTACTGGGGATCCTGGGGCAGGGCGACGGCCCCGCCTGAACCGCGGTTCAGGCGGCTTCTTCCAGCGCCTCGAGACAGGAACATCCGGCGCGGGCTTCGGCCGGGACATGAACCACGGCCCCCGATGCCAGATCGATCTCCACTACGGTGTCGGCGCAGGAGGGGATATTCACCTGGTCGATGAGCATCAGGCACTGGGTGGAGGCGATCCCGGCGATGGTCGCCGCCAGCGAGAGCTCGGGATGGATCACCGGTCCTCCCGGCGGGTGAACGGCTCCGGCCTGGGCTGTGAAGCATTCCGGGCACAGCCCCAGACCGGGAAGCAGCAGCGGGCCGATGCGCGCCCCGGATTCGAGCAGGACCACAGGCAGCAGGCCCAGACATGCCGGAGCGGCCGGCAGCATGGACCGCGCGCCTGATCCGAAGACCACTTCGAGGATGCCCGGCTGCAGCCCCGGTCCCTGGACTGCCAGGTCGGCGATCCGGAGCCGCGGGTGGACGCGCAGCAGGGCCCGGCGCACGGCTGCGGCCCGCGGGCGTCCCACGTCTCCGATCCGCATCGGCGTGCTGCCCAGATCTCCCAGACGCAGTGGCGTCTGATCCTCGAGAATCAGCCCGCCAATCCCGGCAGCGGCGAGGATCCACGCGAGCAGCTGACCTGAGCGGTCCAAGCCGCGGATGCAGACCGTCGCCTCGGCGCGGCGCCCCAGCGGCGTCCGGGCATCCAGCCCATAGGCGGCCGACCATTGGGCGATATCGGCGGAGAGTAGTGAGCCGGCCAATCCGGGGAGCGCGAGGGCGGCATCCTCGACCAGGACGCTGCGCAGCAGGTGCAGGATCTCGGCCCGGCGTGGACCCCCGGGGACCGGCGCCTCCTCCTGTTCCCTGCACAGGGAACGGACGAACAGGTGCTCATCGGCGCTGAGGCCGGATATCCACAGCGCGTTGCTTCCGCTGCCGATCTGCAGGCTCCCGTCAACTAGGCTATGAACCTGAAACCCCGGATTGATTCTCATGTCCTTCTCGTCCCTTGCTGCGTATCCACTGGGAGCACCCAGCGTGGCACGCAGGGGGGAGCGGGGTTCCGGTTTCCACAAGACGGTGCGGGACAGTGGCCCCCCACTCCTGAATCTGCTCTCAACCCAAGGAACTCGCCATGGCAAACACCAGCACTGAACGCGAATTCATGCACCGCGACGGATTGCGGGTACGCGTGGTCCGGTCGCCGAGACGGACCCGGACCGTCTCCGCCGCCTGGCGCGGGGGTATGGTCGTGGTCTCCATCCCGGCCCGGCTCTCGTCGGGCGAGGAGGCTGTGTATGTAGAGGACATGGTTCGTAAGATCCAGCGCAAGCGGACCGCGGTCAGCGGCCCGATTCCCGATGAACAACTCATGGCCCGCGCCACTGAGCTGAACCGCAGATACTTGCGTGGACTAGCCGACCCGACATCGGTCCGGTGGGTGCGGAACCAGAACTCGCGGTGGGGCTCCGCGTCCCTGCGCGAGAAGACGATCAGGCTCTCACACCGGCTGATGAAGATGCCCGCCTATGTACAGGACTACGTGCTGGTGCACGAGCTGGCACACCTGGTCGAGCCCCTGGACGGGCACGGTCAGCGGTTCAAGGCCTGGCTGGCCTGCTATCCGCGGGGCGCCGAGGCCTCGGCATTCTTGGCGGGGGTGTCGTTCGCCGGGCACGCCGAACAGGAGCCCGACCCCGACTGGCTCGAGGCCCTGGAGGAATCGGATTTGGGCGGGGACTTCGATGAATCCGGGGCCGATGCGGGGTCGCTGGCCTGAGCCTACGGACGGGCCCGGGTCGACCGGTCGAAACGACGATGCCGCCCGGACCACGTGGTCCGGGCGGCATTGCTGGATCTGCGTGGAATCAGGCCTTTTCGGGGTCCTGCGGTTCTTCGTCGGTATCCGTCGGACCCTCGTCCGTGTCGAAACCGCCGGACAGCAGCTTGTCCAGGGCGAGATCCATCTCGTCCATCTCGGCGGCAGCCAGCTCGCGGCGCTGACCGAATCCGGTGGGATCGTCCAGGTCTTCTGCCGTGGGCATCAGATCGGGGTGGGCCCAGACGGCGTCTCGGCCCTCGATGCCACGATCCTCGAGAAGGTGCGCCCAGAGGGCGGCCGCCTCGCGCAACCGGCGTGGTCGGAGTTCCAAACCGACCAGCGAGGCGAAGGCCTGTTCGGCCGGCCCGCCGCTGGCTCGGCGGCGGCGAATGGTTTCGCGCAACCGCACACCCATGGGCAGGTTGTGTGCGGCGACTGCCACGACCTCGTCGACCCAGCCCTCGATGAGGGCCAGCACGAGTTCAAGCCGGGCCAGAGCGGCCTCCTGGACCGGCGTGCGCTGGGGCGTGAACAGCCCTTCGCCCATCAGGCTCTGGAACGATTCGGGATTCGACGGGTCGATGTCCCGCACCGCCTCCTCGATCCGGGACATGTCGATGTGGATGCCGCGGGCATACTCCTCGATGGAGCCCAGGACCATGGAGCGCAGCCACGGGACGCGGTGGAAGAGCCGGGAGTGGGCGCATTCGCGCAGCGCGGCAAAGAGCAGGACTTCCTGCTCGGGGACATCGAGTCCCTCGCCGAAGTGGCCGACGTTGGTCGGGACGAGGGCCGGAACGATTCCTGCCAGCGGCAGGCCGATGTCGGTGGCCCCGAGCACGTCCTTGGCCAGACCGCCGACGGCGGCACCGAGTTGCATGCCGAACATCGCACCGCCCATATTCTGCAGCATTCCCTGCGCGCCGCCGAGCATCGGGCGCATCTGCTCCGGGATCTGCTCGGTCAGGGCCGAGGTGATGGCCTTGCCGACGCTGATGGCGACCGGTTCGGTGAGGCTCTTCCAAACCGGCATGGTCTTTTCCACCCATTCGGCGCGGGAGAGGGCGCGGCAATCGGAGCCGTCGCCCTCGAACGCCGTGGCCGCATCCAACCAGAGGTTGGCCAGCCGGGCCGCGTCGACGATGGCGCCGGCGCGGTGCGCCGAGATCGAGGGATCCTCCCCGGCCACGGCCTGGCGTGCGGCGTCGGAGGCCATCTTCCAGTTCACGGGCCCGGAATCGCCGGTGGACATCGCGCTCATCATGGCCTGTGCCTGGCGCATCATTTCGGCCATCGCGTTCGGGTCGGACGGCAGGCCCATGGCCTCGCCGAAGCCCTCAGGAAGGTTCTTGGGGTCGAATCCGCCCGCGCCCGCGGCGCCGAAGAGCGATCCGAGCATCTCAGATAGGGGATCCTTCGGGGTCTCGTCTGGGTCGTCGGAGCCGTCGGGACGGTTGCTTGGTGGGTTTTCAGCCATGCAAATAACGGTACCCCCGCAAGCTGGGAGTGACCCACGTTCGCGCCTGTCAGTTCGCTGTCGGCACAGCACGGCAACCCGTGGAAGAAGAGGAACGAAACCCTGCTCGAGTACACGCGCTCCCTAGTCCGCCTTGTAGCCTTGGGGGGATGGGAACCCGCCCGTGCCGGCACGGCGCGGCGGGCGTACTAATGAAAGAGGAACGGTGTCCGAAGAACAGCAGCCGCAGAATCCGGGAGCCACTCCGCTTCCAGCAGGAGCCCAGCAGCCCTTCGGCATCCCCGAGCCGGATCCGCGCGATGTGCGTAGGAGCCGGACGCTGCGCGCCTCGGGCATCCTTGCCGTGGTCCTGGGCTTGAGTGCGCTGGTGCTTCCCACGCGCTTCGTCGTCGAATCGCCGGGCCCGGCGTTCAACACCATCGGCGAGGTGGAAGGGACCAGACTGCTGAGCATCAGCGGAGAGAAAACCTACCCCACCTCCGGCACGCTGGACATGACCACGGTGTACGTCCAGGGTGGCGGCCAGAAACGGCTGCCGTTCCTGAGCGTGTTGGAGGGCTGGGTCAGCCCTCACCAGGACGTGATTCCCGAGGAATTGGTGATCCCGCGGGGAACCACCTCCGAAGAAACCAGCGAACAAAACACCGTTGCCATGGACGACTCGCAACAGCTGTCCACGGCCGCGGCCCTGACCGAACTGCAGATCCCCTTCCGGCAGTCACTCACGGTGGCTGGTTTCGCCACCGACCAGAATTCCCAGCAGGTGGAGGTCGGGGACGTGCTGCTGGGCATCAACGGCAAGCCGATCGTCGGAATGCCGGATCTGAGAGCCGCGCTGAAGGCCGCCGGGGACAAGCCCAGCGAGCTGGAGATTGAGCGTAAGGGGAAGAAGCAAACGGTCACGGTGACCACGACCGCCGGTGCCGAGGGGCAGCGCCAGATAGGCATCTACCTGGGCAATACCTTCAAATTCCCGTTGACGGTGAAGTTCGGCTTGGAAAACGTGGGCGGTCCCTCGGCTGGCATGATGTTCGCACTGGGCATCATGGACAAGCTGACCCCCGGTGCCATGACCGGCGGAAAGGACTTTGCCGGCACCGGTACCATCGCCGTCGACGGCACCGTCGGACCGATCGGAGGGATCGCGCAGAAGCTGGTGGGGGCAAGGGATGCCGGAGCCGAGTACTTCCTGGCGCCAGCCGATAACTGTTCAGATGTCATCGGCCGGGTCCCCTCCGGGCTCGATGTCATCAAGGTGGAGACCCTGCAGGAAGCCCGCACCACCGTTGAAGGCATCGCCGGGGGCAAGGATCCCGCCTCGTTCCCCAGCTGCGGTTAGGGGGTATCGGTTCCGGGGACCTGGATCACGATTACTTCACGGTCAGCTTAAGTGGTGTAGCGGTGGCGCCACGAGGGCGCCGGTCAGGGCAGAATGGATCACAACGAGCATTTTTAGTGCGCAACCCATGACGGTTTCCGTTGAACGGTGAGGTAAAAATTGAGTTTTGGTGCTGATAGTCCCTTCGGTCGGCCACCGGGCGGCCCCGATGAGCAGCCCCCGCGGGAGAAACACGAGGGGCCTCGACGCCCCTCGGCGCTGATGCCGACGATCATCGCCATCGGTGTCCTGGTGGCGGCGTTCGTCTTCTTCGCGAGCATCTACGCCGATGTGCTGTGGTTCTCCCAGCTCGGTTTCGCTCAGGTCTTCTGGACCGAGTACCTGACCAAGGCCGCGATCTTCCTGGCGGCCTTCCTGCTGATGGGTGGTGCGCTGTGGATCTCCCTGCGGATCGCCTACAAGGCACGCCCGGTCTACGCGCCGGACAACGCACGCCAGGACAACCTCCAGCGCTACCAGTCCCAGCTGGAGCCGATGCGCCGCCTGCTGATGATCGGCGTGCCGGTGGTTGTCGGCGGCTTCGCCGCGGCGGCAGTGACCTCGCAGTGGAAGGAGGTCCTGCTGTTCATCAACCAGGTCCCCTTCGGTGACGTCGACCCGCGTTTCGGTATGGACCTCGGTTTCTACGTCAACACGTTGCCGTTCCTCGGCCTGGTCATCGGCTATCTCATCTCCGTGGTGCTCATCGCCGGCATCGCCGGTCTGCTCACCCACTACCTCTATGGCGGAATCCGCATCGAGGAACGCGGCGGCATCGTCATCGGCAAGGCCGCCCGCATCCACACCGGCGTCTTCGCAGCGCTCTTCCTGCTGCTGCAGGCCGGCAACTTCTGGCTCGGCCGCTTCTCGACGCTGCTTTCGCAGGATGGCCGCGTCGCCGGCGCGCTCTACACCGACGTCCACGCGGTAATCCCCACCAAGGCGATCCTGGCCATCGCCGCGGTGCTGGTTGCCATACTGTTCATCGTGGCTGCCTTCATGGGCCGCTGGAAGCTGCCGATCATCGGTACCGCGATGCTGCTGGTCACCGTCGTGGTCGCCGGCGGGATCTACCCGTTCATCATCCAGAAGTACCAGGTCGTTCCCTCGGAAAAGAACCTGGAACGCGAGTACATCGCCGATAACATCTCGATGACGCGCCAAGCATACGGTCTGTCCGACATCGAGGTGACGTCGTACCCGGCCAAGGTGAACGCCGTCAAGGATGCATTGGCCAAGGACAGTGCGACAACCACGAACATCCGCCTGCTGGATCCGAACCTGGTCTCTTCGGCGTTCGCCCAGCTGCAGCAGTTCCGTACCTATTACAAGTTCGCCCCGACGCTGAACGTCGACCGCTACGCCATCGACGGCAAGGTCGAGGACACGGTGATCGCCGTGCGCGAACTGAGCGTGGACACCACCGATTCCTGGGTCAACCAGCACATCACCTACACCCACGGCTACGGCATCGTGGCTGCCTACGGGAACAAGGTTGCCTCCGGAGGCCGACCCGACTTCATGCTCGAGGGCATCCCCACAGAGGGTGTGCTGGGCAGCGACAAGACCTACGAGCCGCGCATCTACTTCGGCGAGCTGTCTCCGGACTACTCGGTTGTTGGCGGCCCCGACGGCTGGGATCCGCGAGAGCTGGACCGTCCGCAGTCCGGATCGGACTCTGCGGACACCCGCAACACCTTCTCCGGCAATGGCGGCCCGAACGTGGGCAACTACTTCAACCGGCTGGTCTACGCGCTGAAGTTCGGTTCCACCGACCTTCTGCTCTCGGACGCCATCAACGCCAAATCCCAGATCCTCTACGACCGCACTCCGAAGGAGCGCGTACAGAAGGTCGCACCGTATCTGACGGTTGACTCGAACGCCTACCCGGCCATCATCGACGGCCGAGTAAAGTGGATAGTCGACGCCTACACCACTAGCGCCAACTACCCGTATTCCACTGCCCAGCAGTTGGAAACGGCTGTCACCGACTCGCTGACCGGCGGCACCCGCACCAATGCCCTCTCCGGGCAGGTCAATTACATTCGCAACTCGGTGAAGGCCACAGTGGATGCCTACGACGGATCAGTCGACCTCTATGCCTGGGAGCCCGATGAGCCGCAGCTGCAGGCCTGGCAGAAGATCTTCCCGAGCACCATCAAGCCGTATTCGCAGATGTCGGGCGAACTGATGAGCCACGTGCGCTATCCCGAGGACCTCTTCAAGGTCCAGCGAGAGCTGCTCGGTAAGTACCACGTGACCTCGCCGGACAGTTTCTATGACTCGAACGATGCCTGGGCCGTTCCGAACGACCCGACGACGCAGCAGGCGGCGAATGCCCCGAAGCAGCCGCCATACTACCTGTCGCTGAAGATGCCGGGCCAGGTGAAGGAAGCGTTCTCGCTGACCTCGACCTTCATTCCGCAGACTTCGGCCGGTGGACAGCAGCGCAACGTGCTCTTCGGATTCCTTGCAGCGGATGCTGACGCCGGTCCAGAAGCCGGGAAGAAGGCCGATAGCTACGGCAAGCTGCGCCTGCTTGACTTGCCGCGCAATACGTCGATTCCAGGCCCGGGCCAGGCCCAGCAGAACTTCGACTCCAACACCACGGTGTCCACGCAGCTGAACCTGTTGCGTCAGGGAGCCTCGCAGCTGAAGAACGGCAACCTGCTTTCATTGCCGGTCGGTGGCGGCATCCTCTACGTGCAGCCGGTCTACATCCAGTCGACCGGCCAGACGGCCTACCCGACACTGCGCAAGGTCCTGGTGTCCTTCGGTGACAAGGTTGGATTCGCCGATACGCTCTCGGAGGCCCTGAACCAGATATTCCAGGGCGATTCCGGGGCCGTGACCAGTGATGGTGGTTCGGGCACCGGCGAAACCACGAAGCCGACGAAACCCGGCGCCACCCAGACCGAGGCGCAAAAGCTCAGCCAGGCACTGGAGGACGCGAACGCGGCCATCCAGGCCGGGCAGGCTGCCTTGGCCAAGGGCGACTTCGCCACGTATGGCACCGAGCAGAAGAAGCTCGAGGGAGCGCTGACCCGCGCCACCGAGGCGCAGGACGCGATCACGGGCAAGGTGCTAGAACCAGCCCCGGCGCCCACGGAGACTCCGGCTCCGTCGGAGACCCCGGCACCACCGGTCGGCGGCAACGGTTAGCAGTTGCCGGACCGTTAGACGAGGACCCCCGCCACACATTGCTCCGGCACTGCATGGCGTGGGTCCTCGTTTTTGAGGCAAAGTCGAGCCAAGGGGCCCGTCGGGGTGTGCTCCATCACTTTTGGCCGGAAAGGGTCTTCTCGATTTGCCGTTTCCCGGGAACTCGGTCATGATTGAGTCATACGCCGCGGGGTGGAGCAGTTCGGTAGCTCGCCGGGCTCATAACCCGGAGGTCACAGGTTCAAATCCTGTCCCCGCCACTGTATGAATGGGCCTGATCAGGAGAAATCCACATCAGGCCCATTCTTTTTACACAGGGGGAATGGCGGCGTATGGAAGACGGGCTATGGCGCAGCTTGGTAGCGCGCCTGACTGGGGGTCAGGAGGCCGTGGGTTCGAATCCCGCTAGCCCGACCAAGGTAAGCCGCTCAAACACTGGGAATCAACCAGCGTTTGAGCGGCTTTTTGTTTTCCCGGCAGGCAGGGGGCTGGCGCGCTTATCTGACCCGCGGCTAGTTGAAAAATTATGAGGTTTGGCTCACGTCGAATGGAGAAGCCAACCCATGACATTTCGACATTTAAAGCGCATCGGTGTCCGGTGCCCGGCCACGCACTTGGCGGGGCCGGAGTGGACGCCATGCCGCTCGCCGCCGTTGCCCTCGGCGGTACGCCACGGGTGCGCAGTGTTTCCCATGAGCCGGGTCTCACCGATGCGATCGCGGCCATGAATGCGGCACCGGAGGCCGGCGGTAACGTCCTCGGCCATTACGAGTAGCGGGTTGAGAGCCATTGCGTTTAGTGCCTATCTACCGGCTTTGGGTTCAGGGTAAGTGGTGCTCAACGCCTCAGCATCGAGGGCCGGGTTGAGGACGATGGGATACCGTTCGCCACGTTCTACGGCGGCTGGCAATGGCCCGGTTTCACCTGGCTCGATTCCGCGGGGTGGGACGCTCAACGCCTCGAAGCTGCGGATCGTGTGCGCCGACGGAGGCGGCATCGCCGTGGCGAACAAATCGCATGTCGATGTTGTACTCCATGGAGTTCAGGTGGCAAACGCCGGCCTTGACAGATTCAGCTACGATGCGGCAGGCGCGCCCGTCACCGCCGAAAATCCGAGCTTCACTGAGAATGCATCGGGCAGCGGTGTCAAGATCGCCAATTCAGCGCTCGCACCACGGCCGGGCACGCTGAGGGGCCGCGAAGCAAATGGAAGCGAGGCCGGCTTCCAGCCGAATGTCACGAACTCAACGTATGCCACGCCCGGATACATGACGACGGTGGCCAAGGGACTCACCGCGAATGAAAACAGTTGGAGGGGTGTGAATGTGGAAGTAGGTGGGGCTTCATCCGCCTCCCCGAAGGACGCGGCAGCGCTCCGCAATACAGGGAACGGCCTTGGCCTCAATCCCAAACGCAAGCATGCGCCCCTCTCCGTTAACCAACGGGAGGCTATCGGCACCGTAGGCACGAGGAGAATGAACGCTGCCGTCGTCCGACCGAACAGCGCGATGTCCGGGACTTCCTGGATGGGTAGGGCGTACTTTGGTCGTGATTCGTCCTCTTCGTGCTTCGCACAATGCTGAAGGACGACGGGTGCAATCGTGAGACTGGGGGGAACACGGTCCCGGGCATCAGCCTGACGTTGTTTTCGGGGCAGGAGCCACCGTGAAGGCGTCAAGGCGTCGGCCGGTACGTCCCGGAGAACCACGGGATCCAGCCCTTAGGGCGGGTGATGACCAGGGTGGAGGGAACCCCGATTTGTGGATCTGCCCGTGCTTGCGTAGGATGGTCTACGCAACGCGGGGTGGAGCAGTTCGGTAGCTCGCCGGGCTCATAACCCGGAGGTCACAGGTTCAAATCCTGTCCCCGCCACTGTATGAATGGGCCTGATCAGGAGAAATCCACATCGGGCCCATTCTTTTTACACGGTGGGAAGTGTCGTTGCGTAACACGGGCTATGGCGCAGCTTGGTAGCGCGCCTGACTGGGGGTCAGGAGGTCGTGGGTTCGAATCCCGCTAGCCCGACCAAAGGCCCGACCGGACGAGAGTCCGGTCGGGCCTTTGCCGCTTCCGGATACGGTTGTTGTCGCGATGCCCTCACGGCTGACTGCGGGGCTCGTCGGCAGCAAGTGCTACCCGGACTTTATTCGCGTGAATGTCAGGTGTATGACGCCGCTGGGGGATGAGATCGCCTCGAGCTCGTATTGCTCCTCGTGGCCCTCCAGCCCGTCCCCATAACCGCACGCCCGGCCCAGAAGGATCGGCACCTGCACCACGTGGAGCAGGTCGACCAGGCCAGTTGCGAGGAAGCCACGAACCACGGTGGGGCCTCCGCTGATACGGACGTCCAGGCCATAGGCCGCCTCCAGAGCCGCTTCGAGCGCCTTTTGCGGTGTGGCGTTGAGGAAGTGGAAGACCGTTCCACCCTCCTTGTAGAGGGCCGGCCGCAGATGGTGGGTCAGCGCGAAGACCGGGGTATGAAAGGGCGGGTGGGGTCCCCACCAGCCGCGCCATTCATCCTCCGTTCCCACCTTGGTCCAGGGCCCGGAATGTGGGCTGAATTTGCCTCGGCCCATGATCTCTGTACCGATGCCTTCGTGGTACCAGTCGGAAAACAGGTTATCGACGCCGATGCCGCCGCCGTCCTGGCCGAGCAAGGAGCGCCCCCGGCGGGTGGCGAACATCCATTCGTGCAGGCGCTGGCCGGCATATCCGAAGGGGCATCGAAGCCGATCCCCTCGCCGGTGGCGAACCCGTCGAATGAGGTGGAACAATTGTGGACGCGGACCATGGGCATGGGACGACCTGCTCTCGGGGGAGTGGCAAGCAGTTCTGGGGCTGCAACTCCAACGAAGGAGCGCGGGTGCGGCTACGGGCCCTTCATCGTCGGTGCCGCCATCGGCGGGGACATCGGGCGGGCCTGGATTCTGCACATGATGCGGTATCCGATGCGGTATCCGATGCGGTATCCGATGCGGTATCCGATGCGGGGCCCGGTGTTTCGTGCCCGGGCACGAGGGACATCGTCGTGATCAGCATCGAAGAACTGAGGGAGATCAAGACCTTCGCCCCGCTGTCCCGGCCGTGCTGGGCTATCTGGCCGGTACCGTGGAGGACATCCGACTGCTGCCCGGAGAGTACTTCCTGCGCGAGGGGAATGGATGCGTCCTGTTCGTCGTGATCGAGGGCTTGGTGGAAGTCACCCAGGGTGGTCAGTGGCGAGGAACCGGTGATCGGGACCCGCAAGGCGGGGCAGTTCTTCGGCGAAGTGCCGATGACGCCGAGCCTCAACTTCCCGGCCAGCGGATGCGCGGCGGGGGAGGCTCGCGTGATCAAGCTGGATGTGACTGCGTATTACACGCTGGCGGCCATGGCAACCTCGCTTCGATGCAGGTGCTGGCCTCCGAACGGCCGGAGGTGGAGACCCGCGTGTTCGGCCCGTGACTCGATGCGAAAGTCCGAGAGCTCTCGACGTTCCTGACCCTAGAACACGTGCCGTTTGACCGGGTGACCATTGATGCGCCGATAGCGGGCGGAAAGTAACCGGTGCTGGAACTGCTCGCCGGATCCCGCTTCGCGGAACCGGTAATGCGGGACGTGGCGCGGGCCGCAGGGCTCGAGGTGGACCCCGCGGACCTTGACTACGATCTCGTGATCCTGGGCTGTGGGCCGGCCCGGCTGCCGGCCGCGGTCAATGGTGCGGCAGAGGGGCTGCGCAGCGTGGTCATCGTGTGCCTGGATTCCGGCGGGCAGACGGGAACATCGGCCCGGATCGAGAACTGGACCGGCTTCCGCTATGGAATATCCGGGGACGACTTGGCAGGCCGGGCGCTGACTCAGGCCAGACACCTCGGAGCGGAAAGCATGGTCACCCGGACGGCGCGGATGATCGACACCCGAAGCCACTCGCTCGTCCTTGCCGGGGAGACAGGGTGTGGGCCGCGGCTGCCATCATCGCCACGGAGGTCGAATGGCGGACACTGCCGCTCCCCTCGGTAGAACGCTTCCCCGGTAGTGGGCTCTACTACGGGGCTGCTCGCAGCGATGCGGGATTGGCTCAGGGGCAGGACATCTACACCGGGGGGGTGGGAAACTCGGCCGGTCAGGCTGCCATCTTCTTCTCCCGCCATGCCCGGTCGGTCACGGTCCTGGGTTCGTGCCCTCTCTCGAATCGCGTATGTCGCGCTAACTGATCGAGCAGACCGAAGCGAATGACGCGACCGGGGTGTGGGTCAGCTCGCAGATCGCGGCACTGCATGGTCAAACCACGCTGGAGGCGGCCGAAGTGCTCGAGACGGTAGCGGGGAAGAGCACACTGAATCCCTTCGCTGCCGTTTTCGTGATGATCGGGGCAGATGCGGTGACCGTCTGGCTTCCGCCCGAGGCCGCGCGCGACGCCCATGGTTTCATCCTCACCGGGGCGACGTGACTTCCACATCACGGTGGGAGCCCCTGGGCCGCCCGTTCGCCCTGGAGGCGAGCACGCACGGTGTCTTCGCCCTCGGAGATGTTCGCTCCGGCTCGGCCAAGCGAGTGGCTGCCGGCGTGGGTAAGGGCGGCATAGCCATCGCTTTCATGCACCAATGCCTGGCCCTGAGGCACTGAGCCGGGAGCCGTAGGGACTCTGGTGGAGCGCACCGGCCCCTCGTTTTGTGGATCTGCACTATGACTGCTAGAGTTATCTACGCAACGCGGGGTGGAGCAGTTCGGTAGCTCGCCGGGCTCATAACCCGGAGGTCACAGGTTCAAATCCTGTCCCCGCCACAGATGAGAGAATCCTCTGACTTGGATAAATTCAAGACAGGGGATTTTCGCTTTAACCCAAAGGGCCCGGATTCGTCGGTGCCCAGTCCGGGCATGGAGACCTCGAAAGCTCCGGCTGGCCAGCTACTCAATTCCTCGGTATGAGCAAACGCACCAAAACAGGTTCGCTCACCGCGAGGTGAGCGAACCTGTTTCCTGATTCCTGGTGGGGTTACTGGCCGGCGCCTTCAATGGCCGGTGTTGCAACACCGGCCTTCAACGCGGCAAGTCGGGCCTCGACCTCGGTCTGTTCGCCCAGATCCTCGAGGGATTCGAACTGGGCGTCGAGGCTGGATGCGGCAAGCTCGCTTGCGCCGCGCACACGGGCCTCTTCGCGGCGGATCTTTTCCTCGAAGCGGTTGACCTCGCTGGACGGATCCATGATGTCGATGCTCTTCAGTGCATCCTGAACCTGGGTCTGGGCCTGGGCAGACTTAGCGCGGGCATTGAGCTCGTCGCGCTTGGCGACCAGCTCCTGGCGCTTGGACTTCATCTGGGTCAGACCGGACTTAAGTTTCTCGACGACGTCCTCTTGGGAGGCAATCGACGGTGCGGCGGACTTGGCCTCGCCTTCGGACTGCATCTGGCGCTGGATGGCCACCTTGGCGAGGGCGTCGAACTTGTCGGCGTCGGCAGAGTTTCCCGCGGCACGCAACTGGTCGGCTTTGGCAGAGGCGGCAAGCGCCTTGTTCCCCCAATCGGTTGCGGCCTTCACATCCTCCGCGTAGTCTTCCTGGGCCATGCGCAGGTTGCCGATGGTCTGGGCCACAGCCGTCTCTGCCTCGGCGATATTATCCGTGTAGTCACGGACCATCTGGTCGAGCATCTTCTGCGGGTCCTCGGCCTGGTCCAGAAGGGAATTGATGTTTGCCTTGGCCAGTTGGGCTACCCGACCAAAAATTGACTGCTTTGCCACGATGACACCTTTCAGTAATGCATTGCTTGCCTGGTTGTAATGACATCCCCAACACGTGCTGTCGGGGATTTAAACACTTTGTGGGAGGTGCTGGGGTCTAGAAGCTGCCGCCGGCACCTCCACCGAATCCTCCGCCGCCGAAGCCGCCTCCACCGCCCCCGCCGAAGCCGCCGAAACCGCCCCCGCCGAAGATGCCGCCACCGGAAGAATGACCTCCGGAGCCGCCGCGCAGGATGGAATCAATGAGGATGCCGCCGAGGATGGCCCCACCGAGACCGTTGTTTCCCCGGCCTCCGCCCATGCCGCCGCCAAAACCGTTGACGTCGTTCTCCGCCTGGCGCGCCGCTTGGTCGGCAAGAGACGCGGCGCGACTTGCATAGGCCAAGGCCGATACCGGGTCGCTGGAGCCCAACCGCAGTGCCTCATCCAGGTTCCGTTGGGCTTCGGCCAAGCGGGTGCGGGCGGTGGCACCCACGCCACCGCGGCGGGCTCGGATGAAGTCATCGGTGCCCTGGATCTTGCCTTGGGCTTGACGAATCATGGCTTGGAGCTGCTCCGCCGCACGCTGAGCCTGCGCTTGGGCGTCCCGGATCGAGTCGAGCGGGGCATCAAGGTCACGGCGTGCCTCGTTTACGGTGGAGAGTAGCGCAACCGGGTCGATGAGCCCGGATTGAACCTGTTGCTGGACCTGTCCCAGAGCCTGTTCAAGGGCCGCGGCCGGTCCGGCGAGCTCCGGATTGCTGCCGTTGCTGATCAGGGCCCTGGCCTGGGCCAGGTCCTGTGCGCCGGCGGATATGGCGGCCTCCATGTCACGCCGGGCAGTTGCCAAGTCGGTACCGGTCTTGCCAATTGCATCGAGCAGCACTGTGGCTTGGTCCAGCGCGTCTTCCCCGGCGCGAAGCGCTACCGCGGCTTCGCTGGTGATTCCCCCGGCCAGCTTCGCCTCGGAGGTCGTCACCGCGTTGTCCACGAAGTCCAGCCGTTCGCCGGCCTCTGCTATGTTCTCCCGGACTTGGGAGAGGGCCGATGTGGAGTACTGGGCGGCAAGTGCATCCATGGATGCCTGATCAGCCGATAGCCGCGCACGCAGTTGTGGGGCGCGTGCTTTGAGATCGGCGATTGCGGCAGGGGCGTTGGCCTCAAGCTCTCGCAGCGACTCGAATTCAGCGGTGTGCTGTTCCAGGGTTTCGTTGACGGCCTCGCAGCGGCGAATGATCTCCGTCAGCCAGGTTCGCTGCTGTTCTTCGGTGTCGGGGATATCGTCATCAAGCTGCTGCTGGAGCTTGAAGGATTCGTTCATATGGGTCTTTGCCGCCTCAATATCGGCAGTGAACGGTTTGACGGCCTCATCCCCGTACTGGGCCTGGGCGAAGCCGACTTCCTGCTGGCTGGAGCGGATGGCATCGTCCGCCGCAATCAGCAAGCTTCCGGCCTTGCTGCGCAGGTCGGGAATGCTCATGGAATCCAGCGGGTCGATGGGCTTGCCATCGGGGCCGGCTGCCGGACGGGGGGCGTCCGTGCCCAGTTTCTTGCGCCGGGTCAGGGCCCATGCGGCGGCACCACCGCCGACGACGACCACGCCACCGATGATCCAGGGTGCAGCTGATCCGCCGCCGGATGCCCTTTCGATCCCCTTGACAGCGGTCAGCGCAGCATCGGCCCACT
Organism: Paeniglutamicibacter cryotolerans; assembly: GCF_014190875.1. NCBI lineage: Bacteria > Bacillati > Actinomycetota > Actinomycetes > Micrococcales > Micrococcaceae > Paeniglutamicibacter > Paeniglutamicibacter cryotolerans. The sequence goes on from NZ_JACHVS010000002.1 coordinate 83,905, forward strand.
GCTCCTTGGCAAGCTGGGGCAGCAATGAATCCAGGATCTTCTGCTGGCTTGCGGCAATGGGGCCGGCGCTATTGGGGGTGAACCGGACCAGTCGGCTGTCTACCGCAACGGCAAGAATCGAGTCGTTGGTGCCCATGCCCTTTTTCGTGGCAACTTCCTCGACCCAGGCGTCGGGATCTGTGGGGTCGGTGAATGAGTCGACGTAGATGACGAAGAGGTTCTGACTCGTCTTGGCCCGCATGTCATTGATGGCTTTTTCCACCTCGGTGGCATCGCTGCCGAGAACCCCGGCCTGGTCCACGACGAACTGGCCCGGTGGAATAGTCACCGGGGGCTCGGCGGACGCCGCGGGCGCCAGAAGGAAGACGGACAATGTTGCTGCGGCGGCGGCATATGCCAAGCGCCTGAGCGTAGATCGCATTGAAAACCCTTCAATTTGCTGGGCGGTATGAATCTTGAACACGTTTCATGTGGTCATCAGGCGTATTCAACAACACCGTCAGATCGATTCTATGGCCCGTGAACTAGGCCGTCCACAGCAATGAGTGAAAGAATGGGCCCACTAGGAATTCGGAAGTTGCACAGCTGACGCTCAGCTTTTGCTTCTGCCCAGCACAGCACGTCTTGGCATAGTTGAGACCAACGGAAGCTACTAGAAGAAGGTCAGCGATGAGCGAGAACGAGCAAGCCCCCAGCGATGCCCCTACGGGCAGCGAACCCACGACGAACATTCCGGCGAAGGCCGAGGCCACGCCGCCGGCTCCATTCACGAGCTGGGACGCAACCCAGCCCATCGAACGCTCCGCAGATTCCGTGCCGGTCCCTCCGGCAAGTGCTTCGGTTCCGCCTCCGGCTCCCGAAACCCGCAACGCCAACGGTGTCCAAACGCAGCCAGTTCTTCCGCAGCACGTCGCTCAGAACCCGGAGGCGTTTGGTGCCCCGGCACCTGGCCCCTCCGGCGCTCCGGCCGACTCGCATGGCCAGCACGTTGCGGGAAGTTCGTTCTCGGCCCCGGCCAAGCCGGCCTCCGCCGTGCGTCGCTTCACCGCCTCAACGATGGTGATCGGGATGGTTGCCGCCGCGCTGGTTGGCGGGGCAAGTGCAGTAGGTGCCAGCTACCTCATTAATCCGCAGCTGCAGAGCTCCTCGGTCCAGACGCCAAGCAGTTCGATCATCGTCAACAACACCTCCAGCGTCACGGCAGTGACAGCCGCCGCGGCCAAGGCCAGCCCCAGCGTGGTCACCATCGATGTGACGGGCAAGAGCTCATCGGGATCCGGCTCGGGCATCATCTTGGACACCGAGGGGCACATCCTGACCAATACCCACGTGGTGACGCTGGGTGGAACCACTGCCGATCCGAGCATTGCAGTGCAGACAAGTGACGGCGTCGTCCGTGAGGCGACATTGGTCGGTACCGATCCGCTCTCGGACCTCGCCATCATCAAGATCGATGCGCCGGGACTGGTTCCGGCGAGCCTGGGTGATTCGAACAAGGTGAACGTCGGTGACACGGCGATCGCCATCGGCGCCCCGCTGGGCCTGAGCGGTACGGTCACTGACGGCATCATCTCTACGCTGAACCGCACCATCGCCGTGGCTTCCTCCGCCGCGCCGAAGGGGAACACCGACGGCCAGTCCAATGGGAACGGTGGCGACCAGTACAACTTCCAGTTCCCTGGCACACCCAGCCAGGGTAGCAGCGCTAACCAGGGGTCGATCTACCTCAATGTGTTGCAGACCGATGCCGCCATCAACCATGGCAATTCCGGTGGCGCACTGGTGGACAGCGAAGGACGGATCATCGGCGTCAACGTCGCCATCGCCTCGGCGGACTCCTCGAGCAGCTCATCTTCCGATTCCAGCGGCAGCATCGGTGTCGGCTTCGCCATCCCGATCGACTACGCCCAACGCATCGCCCAGGACCTGATCTCCAACGGCGTGGCGACGCACGGCCTGCTCGGTGTCACGGTTCAGGCCAAGCCCGCCTCGGTGAAAGGCGTGAATTCGTCCTTCACCGTCGGGGCCGAGATCCAGACGGCTCCGGCAGGTTCACCTGCAGCCAAGGCCGGGCTCAAGGCTGGCGACGTCATCACCGGCGTCAACGGCACGCCCATCAGCGATAGCCAGTCGCTGACCGCCACGGTCCGTCAGGCCCCGGCTGGCTCCACCATCTCGGTCACCTACATGCGCAACGGCCAGCAGTCGTCGGTCGATGTCACGGTGGGTTCGACTCCGGCTTCCTAGGGTCGAAGCAAGGGAAAGTGCGCACATTGGCGGGAACGATGCAAATCGTTCCCGCCAATGTGTCATGTGTGCCAAGCCCCGATAACATGGATGCTGGCCATACCGGCCACCACACCGCATAAGGAAAGGCAGCGATGAGCGACCCAGCAGGAACGCCATTGAGGATCCTGGTCCTGGTCAAGCACGTCCCGGACGCACAGTTCGACAGGCGGCTCGAGGAACCAACCCACCGAGTCGACCGCAGCGACTCCATCCTCTCCGAACTCGACGAGTACGCGCTGGAAGCCGGGCTTCTCCTGGCCGAGGCGCGCGGGGGAGCCAGCGCCGGGAACACCGTCACGGCACTGAGCATGGGGCCTGCAGCCGCAGTGAACGCCGTCAAGAAATCCCTGCAGATGGGAGCCACCGATGGCGTGCACCTGTGCGATACGTCGCTTGAGGGTTCGGATGCCTACGCCACCTCGCTGGCCCTGGCCGCAGCCATCAGGCACCTGTGCGGCTACGACCTGGTGATCACGGGGATGGCGTCCACCGACGCCGAAACCTCGCTGGTGCCGGCGCAGCTGGCCGAACGCCTGGGCCTGGCCCAGCTGACCATGGTCGCCGACCTGAAACTGGAGGGTTCCGTGCTAACCGCCCGCCGCGACGGTGACCACGCGGCGCTGACGCTGCGCGCCGAACTGCCGGCCCTGGTCTCCGTCACCGACCAGGCCAATGAGCCGCGCTACCCCAACTTCAAGGGCATCATGGCCGCCAAGAAGAAGAAGATCACGACCCTGAACCTGGCCGACCTCGGTCTGGACCCCGCGCAGGTCGGCGAGGCAGGCTCCGCCACCCGTGTGCTTGATGCGGCCGAACGGCCCGCCCGCGGTACAGGCACCATCATCACCGATCAGGGGGACGCCGGAATTCAGCTTGTCGATTTCCTGGCCGCCCAGCGAATGATCTAAGGCTAGGGAAGAACATGGCAAAGATTCTGGTTTACATTGACGCCCCGGCGGCAGAACCGACCGCCGCCCAGCGTGAACTGCTCACCCTTGCGGCTCGGCTCGGAGAACCCGTGGCGGTGCTCGGAACAGTGGCCGATGCCACGGCAATTGCCGCGCTCGGTACCCATGGCGCAACTGCCGTTCTCGGCACCGGGGCCCCGGCCCTGGGCTCGGTGCTCATTGCGCCACAGGCCGCGTTGGTCGCCGCTGCGGCACGGCACGTGGAAGCAGCAGCGGTCCTGCTGCCGAACACCGCGGACGGCAGGGAAATCGCGGCCCGCGCCGCCATCAAGCTGGATTCGGGTGTCATCACCGACGTGATCGACGTGGCTGCCGACTTCACCGCCACCAAGCCCGTGCTCGCGGGCAGCTTCACGGTCACGGCCCGGGTGACCCGCGGCATCCCCGTGCTCGCGCTGAAGCCCAACAGCATCGAGGTCGGAACCCCGATCCCCGCCGAGGTGGACCTCGAGGAGCTGGAGCTCGGTGACACCGGCCCCGGCGCGCAGATCACCGGCAGCGTCGAGAGCCCGGCCACCGGGCGCCCGGACCTGCAGGACGCCAGTATCGTGGTGGCCGGAGGACGCGGAGTGGACGGGGACTTCACCCCCGTGGAGGTCCTGGCAGACGCGCTGGGAGCTGCCATCGGCGCCTCCCGTTTCGCTACTGACGCCGGCTGGATCGACCATTCGGCGCAGATCGGGCAAACCGGCAAGACGGTCTCCCCGCAGCTGTACATCTCAGCGGGCATTTCCGGGGCGATCCAGCAAAAGGCGGGCATGCAGACGGCCAAGGTCATCGTCGCAGTGAACAACGACCCCGATGCGCTGGTCTTCGAGATCGCCGACTTCGGTATCGTCGGGGACCTGGCCAAGGTGCTGCCGCAGGCGGCAGCCGAAATCAATCGCCGGAAGAGCTGACATGACGACGTTCAATCCCGAAACCCAGACGGTCAAACGCGTGATGTGCTTCGGTGCGCACCCCGATGACCTGGACTTCGGCGCCTCGGGCACTGTTGCGGCGTGGACCGCTGCCGGGGTCGAGGTGCAGTACTGCATCATGACCGACGGGGACGCCGGCGGATTCGACCCGGATCACCGCGGCTCGATCACCGATATGCGCCATGAGGAGCAGCGTGCCGCTGCACGCCAAGTGGGCGTGGAAACTGTGCACTTCCTCGGTGAACGAGACGGCTTCCTGGAGCCCACCCACGAGGTGATGGCCCAGGTCGTGAAGCTGATCCGTGAGCTGCGCCCCGACGTGGTCCTGGCCCAGCACCCGGAACGCAACTGGGACAGGCTGCAGAAGTCCCACCCGGACCACATGGCCTGCGGCGAAGCGGTGACCCGTGCCGTCTACCCGGCGGTGGAGAACCCCTACTCGTACCCGGAGCTCGAGGCGGCAGGCCTGAAGGCCTACAAGCTTCCGTGGCTGTGGCTCTACGGTGCCCCGGCCGAGCGCGAGAACCACTGGGTGGACGTGACTGCGACGTTTGAACAGAAGCTCGAGGCGCTGCGCCAGCACCTGAGCCAACATCCCGATGTGGGTGGCATGGAGCGCTTCGTGCGCAAGCAGTGCGAGCAAAAGGGAGCCGAAGCCGGGTTTGAGGCGGGATCCCTGGCCGAGGCCTTCCACGTCGTTGCGGTGAACGCCAGCGACACCATTGCCGGGTTCTAGAGCCCCCAGGCACGTGAAGCAGCGGCCCCGCATCTCCATGGAGATGCCGGGCCGCTGCTTTTTTGCGTTGATCCGAGCGGGTTGCCGACCTGTCGCGGGCTCCGGTGAGGCCGCGGGTGCGCCGGGCAGGCGGGGGACGGTGCCTAGGAAGCCTTGTGCTTGAGGGCGGCATCTTCGTGGATTGCACCCCAGACGGTGTCCAGCGACAGGCCAAGTGCCGTTGCGAGCATTGCGACGGTGGAAAACGAGGGTGTGGGAACCCTGCCGCTTTCGATCTTGCGCAGCGTCTCCGGCGAGACTCCGGCTGCCAAGGCGACGCCCAGCATGGGTCGCTCGCCGCGCGCGCAGCGGAGCAGTTCGCCCAGGAGCTTGCCGCGCATTACTTCTTCGGGTGTCAGGGGCAATCGGACCATGCCTCCCATCCTACCGGTATAGTAATACCGGGATAGCTATTGGCATGACGTGAAGGAAGCACATGATCGAAATCCTCACCCCGACTGAAATCGAGCGTGCCAGGAAAAGCGGGCGGTTCGTTGCCCTGGTGCTCAAAACACTCAGGGAGCGGGTCGTCGTCGGGACGAACCTGCTCGAGATCAATGCCTGGGCCGCGGAAATGATCACCGAGGCCGGGGCGGAGTCCTGCTACCTCGATTACGCGCCATCCTTCGGCCGGGGCCCCTTCGGGCATGTCATCTGCACCTCCGTCAACGATGCCGTCCTGCACGGACTGCCCCACGACTATGTGCTGCTCGACGGTGACCTGCTGACACTCGATTTCGCCGTCACCTTGGAGGGGATCGTCGCTGACGCCGCAGTGAGCTTCATCGTCGGAACGCCCCGCGACCCCCAGGACCAGCGCCTGATCGATGCGACCCGGACCGCCTTGGCCGCCGGGATTGCCGCGGCCCGGCCGGGTGCCCGCATCGGCGATGTGGCACATGCCATCGGCACAGTGCTGACAGCTGCGGGGTATGAGGTAAACACCGAATTCGGCGGGCATGGTGTCGGCTCGACCATGCACCAGGATCCCCATGTTCCCAATATCGGTCGACCCGGTCGGGGCTATGAGCTGCGCCCCGGGCTTCTGCTCGCCATCGAGCCCTGGGCCATGGCGGATACGGCAAACCTCGTCCTGGACGACGACGGGTGGACGCTGCGCAGTGCGACAGGTGCGCGCACCGCCCACACCGAACACACGATTGCCATCACCACCGGCGATCCGGAGATCCTGACCGCCTGAACCGGTTTCCAGAGCGCCGGCCGATGCATAGGGACGTGCAGCTGGGAGCCCGTCGGCCCGCTGGAAGGCCTCACGGCGGGTTTCGGCGCGGCTCCGCCGCCGGTGTGGGACATGGGACCCGCAGGGGCGGTGATTCAGCGCTTCCTGTCCGCACCGGGGCGGATGCGGTAGGGGAAGACGCCCAACCCCACCAGCGACGCCAGCAGGACTGCCCCGATGATCAGCAGTGCCCCGATATTGCTTCCGTAATCTTTGCATTCGGTGGTGCTTTGGGCGCAGGAGGCCAGGACCATCAGGTTCGTCATGCCTCCCACTCAAGCAGAAACCCGGAGGAAAGGGCCCGGGTTCCCGGTTTAGTTATGGGTTCTTGACCTGTGGCCCGGTCCGCCTCGGCTAGGACAGGTCAGTCCGGGCATGGACGGCCATGGCCGAACACAGATAGGCCGCCACGCCATCGCGGGCCGATTGGCCCTTCGGCCTGTCATACGCGGCGGTGAAGCGGCCATCCGACACGTACATTTCACCGAGCCCGATGTATGCATCCCGCCCTGGCGTCCAGCTCAACGAGACCCAGGCGTGGTGCCGGGCCACAGCGGCCTGGGTCCGGGCGCCGTCCACCGGCAGCCCGGCATCGAGGCAGGCCGCCAGTTCCGCGGCGATCGACTCGTGCTCGGCGAGCATCGAGCTGCGGCCTTCCGGTCCCAGGGCGTTGATCTGCCGGTTCGAATCCTCCACCGCTGCATCGCCCCAGCGGGTGAGGGCCTCATCTTCATAGGGGTTCGGTTCGAATCCCCGGTACATGTCCTTGGCGCTCATGGCTTCTCCCTGTTCCAATGCCGCGATTGTCGCATCCACCGTCCGGCTCATCTGGGCCAGGCGGCGGCGTTCGGCGTCCAGCCACTTCCGATGCACACGAAGTGCCGGCACGGTGTCCGTCTGTCCGTCCAGGACCCCGGCGATGGCATCAAGGCCGAGCCCGAGGTCCCGCAGGAGCAGGATCCGCTGCAACCGCAACAGCTCGTTCCCGCCGTAGTAGCGGTAGCCGTTGGGTGCCGTGCGGGAGGGGAGCAGCAGACCCAGCGAATGGTAATGGCGCAGCGCACGGGAAGTGATTCCGGCATGCCGCGCCAGGTCGCCGATGCCGTATTCCACGTTGTCCTGACTCATGAAACCAGCGTAGAAGTTGACGCTGCGTCAAGGTCAAGACCCGCGGGACGGGCAGTCGGGCATGGGGAAGGGTGCACGAGCCTATTGGTCGTCGTTCAGTTCGAAGGTGACCAGCGGTTCGGCGGAAGGGGTCTGGGAGCCCTCGGCCGGTTCGACGGTGAGGATCACCGTACCGATGGCGCTGTTGCCCTTGAACCCTGCTGTGGCACCCTGACCGGCGGACGGAATCTCGGTGAGCACGCTGGGGGCGTCGGTCTTGGCGTCGGTCAGCCACAGCACGTAGGACTCGTTATTGGGCAGCACCGGCAATCCGGCCAGGGTGACGGTGCCCGTATCCTTGGCGGCGGAAGTCATCAGCGTCGCCGTTCCGCCGCCCTCGACGGGCTGGGACTGTTCGGCCTTGTCCTTGGCGCCCTCGGTCATCGAGGTGAAGTCCTTGGGTAGGAGGTTCGTCAGCAGGATGGCCCCGCCGATCAGCACGATGGCCAACGCAGCGACGACGAGCATCCACTTCTTCAACGGTCGCGGACGGGAACCGTCCCCATGCTCGGCGACCTGGTCAACCAGGTCCATCCCCAGATCCTCGTCGGGCTCATACGCATCGCCGGCGTGGAAGGGATCGGTGCCGCTCATATATATCCATCCTTAGGTAGCTCAGGAAAACCTCGCGGCTTCACTTTAAGCATAGGCGAACGCCCCGGGCTCGGCTTTCAGCCGGCACTCAGTGGCCTGTGGAACCCGCGAAGCCCTGCTGGCGCCAGGCTTCGTACAACACGATGGATGCCGCATTGGCCAGGTTCAGTGACCGACGCGAGGGCAGCATGGGCAGACGCACCCTGGCCGTCACCCGGGAATCCGCCTTGACCTCGGCAGAGAGGCCAACGGATTCCGGGCCGAACATCAAGACGTCACCGGTTCGGTATTCGATGTCCGTGTAGAGTTCCTCGCCCTCGGAGGTGAAGGCGAAGACGCGTTCCGGGGCCAGGGCGGCCCAGGCGTCCTGGAGGTTCTTGTGCACGGTCACTACGGCGAGATCGTGGTAGTCGAGGCCGGCCCGGCGCAACTTGGAATCCTCGAAGTCGAAGCCCAAGGGCTCGACCAGGTGAAGTTCGGCGCCGGTGACTGCGGCGAGGCGGATGGCGTTACCCGTATTACCGGGAATCTCTGGGCTATGGAAAAGTATGCGGAACACGCCCCCTATCTTAGGGCGCGGCGCACCGGTGTGGGGAACCGGGCAGATCAGTGCATGCCGGAGATGAGCCGGGACAGGACGGTCACGTCCACGACGTTCGGCGAGGGGCCGCTGCCCAGGAACATCTTCAGCTCACGGACCAGGTTCGCCGGGTTGACCACGTTGATCCCGGCGCTGCTGGCAGGATCGGCACCGCGGGCGTAATCGATGACCGGCTCGTGCAGGTTTCCGTTCGGGGAATGGATGACAGTCCACCCGGTCACGTTCAGTTCAGGAAAGAGCGATTGCATCCTGAACACCGCGGGGGCAATCTGGGGCGGTTCGATGCGCTTGCCGTCGCGGAGCAGCGTCGCCCCGTCCCAGCGGTACACGCCGTTGGGCAGCATCATCGAATCCACCAGGGCCAGGCGGTACCCGGCGAGCACGGCATGGTCGATGTAGCCGCGGCCGTCGGGTGAATGCAACCCGTTGACCATCCGCGCCGAGGGCAGGGCGGAGAGTACCTGGCCGGACAACAGCGAAATGGTCTTCGCCTCGCGGGCCATCCGGGCCTGGGCGCCGAAGATCCCGCGTTTGCGCGGGGCGCCATGGATCGTCTGGGCGGCGGTCTCGGGGCCGAGCGCCGGGGAATCGGCGGAGCCGAAGGGCGGTACGTAGATGCTCGGGTCCGCGGCCGTGGGGCGCTTGCCGGAGGCCGAGGTGGTGAAGCCGGCGCCGGAGCGTGGCGTGGAGGGCTGGCCGGGGAGGTTGTAGGCGGATGCCGTGGCATAACTCCTGTCGTAGCGAGCCCGGGCATCGGGGTGGATCAGTGTCTCGTAGGCCAGCGAGACCTGCCGGAACTCCTCCGGGTCCCCGCCATGGTCTGGATGGGTGAGCCGGGCAGCGCGCCGGAAGGCGGTCTTCACCTCTGCGGTGGTTGCCGAGGGGGTGAGGCCAAGTACCTCATAGTGGGTTCGAACCCGTGCCACGCGCTGCCTTCCATCGCCTTCATGTACAAACAGGTAGCCGGTTCGGAACCGGCTACCCCGCATGGGGAAATCCTACCGGTGAGGACGCGGCGCTGCGCTGTCGGTGCGCGCAGGGCTGAATCCCAAACCCATCAGGGACGACGGTACTCGGCGAGGAGTTCACCGTCCTGTTCAAGCAGGAGCCGCAGGGACAGGGGGATCAGCTCCGGCCTGGAAGGGCCGGAAGCGATGCGCCGACCGGATCCGCCGGCGAGTTTCGGGGCGAGGCTCAGGCAGAGGCTGTCCACGAGGCCGGCGCCCTGGAACGAGGCGAAGAGCCGCGGTCCGCCCTCCGAGTGGATCATGCGCAGCCCGAGTCCGGACAGCACGGCAACGATCCCCGCGGGGGTCAACTCGTCCCCGTCCGTGGGACAGTCGATGACTTCGGCAACCCGCGATAGGGCCCTGCGGCGCGCAGCCGCCGCACCGGGGGAGCCGAGCACCAGCACCCGGTGAGGGGAAGCTGAAAAGAGTTCGCCGTCCGGATCCAGGTCCAGCGAGCCGGACACCACGGCCAGGCGCGGGTGGGCCGCCATCCCCTGGGAGGCGCGCCACGCCTGCCCGGGGGCATCGAGCAGTTCCCCGGCATAGCCCTCGGCACGGATGGTCCCGGCGCCCACCAGGATCACCTCGGCATGGCGGCGCAGCAGGGAAAAGACCCGTTTGTCACCCGGCCCGCCCAGGGCGCCGGAGAGCCCGGCGTGGGTAGCGGATCCGTCCAGGGACGAAACGAAGTTGAAACGCACGAACGGATCCGATCCCGCTGGCGGCGCATACCAGTGGAGAAGTGTCTCATCGTCGACGGCCGTGGCCGTGGCCGTGGCCGGGTAGAGCCGGTTCAGCATCCGCCGGTGCCCTTCCCGGCGGTCAACGGGTGTGCCGGCTCGTTGGCCTCGCCCATGTTGTGCTTCAGGTAGGCCGGTTCGCGCCAGCCCATGGCCGCCTCCAGCAGCCGGACCGCCGAGTTGGCCTCCGGGATGTTATGCATCCTCACGATCCGGGCCCCGTTCATGATGCACATGGTGGCTGCGGCGAGCGAGCCGGCAACCCGTTCGTGCTTGGGCAGGTTCAGCGTCTCGCCGATGAAGTCCTTGTTGGAGACGGCGGCTAGGGCAGGGAAGCCCAGTGCGGCGATCTCCTGGAAGCGGGCGGTGATCTCCAGGGTGTGCAGGGTGTTCTTATTCAGGTCGTGGCCCGGGTCGATGATCAGTTTGTCCGCCCCGATGCCCAGGCCCCTGGCGAGCTCGGCCTTGCGGCGCAGGTAGTCCGCCACGTCGGTGACCACGTCGTCGTATTGAGGGCGCGGGTAGGTGGTGCGCGGGGCCGCCAGTGAATGGGTGAGCACCAGGTGGACCCCGGCATCGGCGACGACCCGGCCCAACTCCGGATGGCTCAGGCCGGTGGTGTCGTTGATGACGTCGGCTCCGGCGGCAATCGCGGCGGCGGCGACATCGGGCAGGAACGTGTCGGCCGAGATGATCACGTCCGAGCGCCGGCGTACGGCCTCGATGACCGGCACGACCCGCTCCGCCTCCTCCTCCCAGGACAGTGCTGGCCCGGGGGAGAAGGGCACGCCGCCGATGTCCAGCCAGTCCGCACCGTCCTGGACCGCCCGCATCGAGGCACCCACGGCCGCCTGCAGCGAAAACGTCGCACCGCCGTCGTAGAAGCTGTCCGGTGTGCGGTTGATGATCGCCATCAACGCGACCTGCCGGCGGAAATCCAGGGTGCGATGGGCAAAGCGATGCACCGGGGAGTGCAGCTCGGGAAGATACATGCTCACGTTGACTCCTTGGGTCGATAACACATTCATACCAGCAGGCCCCGTGCGGTGTCCGCAGCAGCAGCCGATACGCTGGTTCCATGGCTTTGTATTTCACCGGACCCGAACCCGGACAATGGATCGTAGACGCCCTTGACGCCGAGGGTCCTGCCGGACGGGACCTCGTTGCCGGGCAGGTGCCGCGCGGCTTCGAGGCCTACGCCAGGATCTTCCACCCGGCACTGGATCTGGACGGGACCCTGGTTCCCTGGGCGGCCATCGCCCGGGAGCGAGGCACCCTGATGCACGGCGAGGCCCAATTCGCCTCGATTTCCGGCATCTCCGACGACGGCAGCGCACTGGTCGAGGACGCCTGGGACGGGGACAACCCCACGTCCGAGGGCCTGCCGGCTCCGGAACTTGCAGCGGCCGCCCGGATCCTCGCCACGCATACGGCCACGCCGGAAAGGATCCATCTGGGCCTGTGGAACGGCTTCGCATTCATCCACGGCGGGGATGCCGTCACCGTCCTGGTGGACAGGGATCCGGACCTCAGTGTGGAGGAGCAGGCGGCCGAGGAGGCGCGCCAGAACGCCGAGGCCAAGCGTCCCGGCTTCGCCGACGCCATCCGCCACGGCGCCCTGCTCGAACTCGGCGATGCCTACCGGGCCTTCTACCTCTTCGAGGGCGATGCCGCTGACCTGGCGGCGCCGGCGTGGGCCAGCGGCAGCCTCGGCGACGAACGCCGGTCCCCGAACCTGGCCTGGCCGTGGGACAAGGCCTGGATGCTCTCCTCAGAAATCTATGAGGATTCCACCATTGTCGGCGGCAGCATCGAGCTGGTCCGGGCCCTGGTGGCCTGCCCGGAGCTTGAGGCCCACGCGGTGAACGCCGACTCGCGCCTCGACGTCCACGGAGACACGCTCAACTCCTCACCGGACCAGGCGGGATACTGACCGGCATAGCTGTGTGGAACGTCTCTGCCCCGGAAACCGCTGTCAACGGCTAGAATTGACGGGTGCCAACGACCCCCATTTACCTGGACCACGCCGCGACCACGCCGATGGCGTCGACGGCGCTGGCGGCGATGACCCGGGAACTTGCGGCCACCGGCAACCCGTCATCGCTGCACGGTGCCGGGCGGCGCGCCCACCGCGTCATGGAAGAGGCCCGCGAACAGCTCGCCGCGGCCGCGGGCGCCCACCCCTCCGAGGTCATCTTCACCTCCGGTGGCACCGAGTCCGACAACCTGGCGATCAAGGGCCTGTACTGGAACCGCCGGACGGAGGACCCCGCCCGCACCCGTATCCTGTGCTGCACCATCGAACACCACGCGGTGCTCGACACCGTCGAATGGCTCGTCTCCGCACAGGGAGCCGAGGTCACTTGGCTGCCGGTCGACGCGAACGGGGTCATCAACCTGGAGGTCCTGGCCCGCGAGATAGCAGCCGACCCCGGTAGCGTCGCGCTGGTGACCTGCATGTGGGCCAACAACGAGGTCGGCAGCATCCAGCCGATCGAGCGGGTCGTCGCGCTCGCCGAACCCCACGGCATCCCGGTGCATTCGGACGCCGTCCAGGCCTTCACCGCCGTCCCGCTCTCCTTCTCCGATTCCGGGCTGGCCACCATGGCGGTCAGCGGACACAAGATCGGCGGGCCGGTGGGCATCGGCGCGCTTTTAGTGCGCCGCAATGTGGTGTTGACACCGGTCAACCACGGGGGCGGCCACGAGCGCGCACTGCGCTCTGGCACCCTGAACGCGGCGGCGGCCACCGGCTTCGCCACGGCGGCCCGGGAGGCGGCCACGCACCTTTCCGTCGAGGCCGAACGCCTTTCCAGATTGCGCGATACGTTGATTTCCGCTGTCACCGCGCTGGTCCCCGAGGCAGTCCTGAACGGCACCCCGGATCCCGAGCATGCAGGGCTGCGCCTTCCGGGCAACGCGCACTTCACCTTCCCCGGGTGCGAGGGCGATTCGCTGCTCTTCGTACTTGACATGCTCGGTGTCCATTCGTCCACCGGCTCGGCCTGCACTGCCGGGGTCCCGCGGCCCTCGCACGTGCTGCTGGCCATGGGCAGGGACGAGGAGACGGCCCGCGGTTCGCAACGCTTCAGCCTGGGGCATAGCACCACTGCGGAAGACATAGACACACTCGCTGCGGCACTTCCCGAAGCATATGCGCGGGCCAGGAAGGCCGGCATGGCAGGGCAAATGAGCAGCATCCAAACGGCAGGAACAGGGTTTTCACGATGAAGGTATTGGCAGCAATGAGTGGCGGGGTCGACTCCGCCGTCGCGGCGGCGCGCGCCGTCGATGCCGGCCACGAGGTGGTCGGCGTGCACCTGGCCCTGTCCCGGATGCCCGGCACGCTGCGCACCGGTTCGCGCGGCTGCTGTACGGTCGAGGACTCCAACGATGCCTGGCGCGCCTGCGACGTGCTGGGGATCCCGTATTACGTGTGGGACTTCTCCGAGCGGTTCAAGGAAGAGGTCGTCGATGACTTCGTCTCCGAGTACGCCGCCGGGCGCACACCGAACCCGTGCATGCGCTGTAACGAGCGGATCAAGTTCGCCGCGCTGCTGGAAAAGGCGATAGCGCTGGGCTTCGACGCGGTCTGCACCGGGCACTACGCCAAGGTCATCACCGATGCCGAGGGCAACCCCGAGCTGCACCGCGCCGCGGACTGGGCCAAGGACCAGTCCTACGTGCTGGGAGTGCTTACCCATGAACAGCTGAGCCACTCGATGTTCCCGCTGGCCGACACCCCCTCCAAGGCGGAGGTTCGTGCCGAGGCCGAGAGCCGCGGCTTGTCCGTGGCGAACAAGCCCGACAGCCACGACATCTGTTTCATCCCCGACGGGGACACCCGCGGTTGGCTCGAAGAGCGCATCGAGATGACCGAGGGCGACATCGTCGATCCAGAGGGCAACAAGATGGGTACCCACCCCGGGGCCAATGCCTTCACCGTCGGCCAGCGCCGCGGCCTGAAGCTCGGCACCCCCGCGGCGGACGGCAAGCCGCGCTTCGTATTGGAAATCCGGCCGAAGGAAAACAAGGTCATCGTGGGCCCCGAGGCACTGCTGGCGGTGGACCTGTTGCGCGGAATCAAGGTCTCCTGGGCCGGGCTGCCCATCGCCGAAGCCGGAACTGGCGAGGAGTTCGACTGCATGGTGCAGGTCCGCGCGCACGGCGATCCGGTGGACGCCCGGGCGCGCGTTCTCATCGGCGAAGACGGGAAGCCCGAAATGGTGGCCAGCCTGCTCGAGCCGATGCGCGGCGTGGCGCCGGGCCAGACCATGGTCGTCTACCAGGGCACCCGCGTGCTGGGCCAGGCGACGCTGGACACCGCACGCAGCACCGCCTGGGATCCGAGCGCCGTTTCCTAACGCCGGCAAGGAGGGCCGGCTTTGTCCGGCCCGCTTTCGAAAGGACTCATGATGCCCGATTCCACGATCAATCGATTCAACCGCAGGGCGGCTTTGTCCGGCGCGGCCGTGCTGCTTGGTTCGATGCTGGGTGGCTGCGGTTTCGTGATTCGCAGGAGTAGTGGTCCGCCCTCGTTTTCCCCGGAGGAGCTGGAGGACACCGCGGAGTTTTCCACACTCGACGAGCTGGGAGTCGCCAGGGCGAAGGCTTCCAACTCCCTGCGGTTCGACTTCTGCGCCGGTTCCATCGCCAAATCGGATGTCGGTTTGCCGGACTCGGCCTATGCCCCCGACGTCGTCGCAAACACCGGTGAGAAGTTCCGGCTGTCCATTAAGGGCAGCGCGGGAACGCTCGAAGCGGAAACAGACCATGTCCGGTTTGTCACGACTGACGACTTCCCGGTTTTGACAATCATCACCTACTTCCTCACCACGGAATCCTATGAAGACTACGTGCGGCTGATTCGCGACGCTGTGGTGGACTATGGGTTTGACCCGGTCCCGGTCGAGGCCTGGATCGAGCAGACGAGCCGGGATCATGGCGGCGATGCCTCATTTGTCGTGGGCGAGGGCAACACACTGGGGTTCTACGTCAGCTACGACCTCCGCTACGACGGTCGGAAGAAAGTGCAGGTCATCATCGTGCAGGTTTCACGATGATCCGAGTAGTGGTCGGTCCCGCCGTCCACCGGGGAATCGTTTCCTTCGCGCAGACGCCGTGTGGACGTCGCAGCGAACCAGTCATTCGAGGTGACCTGCTGCGCCCATCCGCTCGCCGAACGGGCCGTGTCATCCAGGCCTCGACATCGGCCTGTGCAATTGCCTTGTCCCTCAGGGCGGGCATCAAGCCGAGCAGAGCAAGCGTCAGCGCACCCATGATGCCGGACTTGGCATCGTGGGTGCCCCAGGCCAGCATGCGAGAGGGGCTGGTGGCACTGCCCAACAGATAGTGGGGGAACAAGCATTGGCGCAGGGCCACGGAGATGACGTGCCACGGCACTCAACACCTGCCGCTCACGACGAGGACCGGGCCCATGATCAACGGGCTCGTGGTCAGGTCAGGTGCGTGGACGAAGGCACCCAGCGGTGTCCGTCAGCAGCGGGCCGAACCTCACAAGGGGCAGCGCCATGGCAGCGGCCGGGACCACGGCAAGGGTGCGATGAGCATGAAAGGCGGCGCTGGAAGCGAAGTTGAACACCCCGGTCATCACGGTGAGTATGCGCAGGATCTTCTCGATCCGGAAGAGGCCCGGGAGCAGGAACCGGACGCAGCAGGCGACGAACCACAAGGCTGCTGGCATGGCAAGGCGGCGAGGATGCCGGTGGCCGCCACCATCACTCCCAGCGGAGGACCAACAAACCCGGTGGCCGTGAGCCCGACGGAGTCGAGCCGGCCGTTGGCGCGCGAAAACTGATCCCCGCTCCCCAGCCGGGGCAGGATCGTCCGCGCTGAGTCAACGGAAGCAGGGCGATGAAGGCGAGTCCGGCCATCAGCGTGGTGGACCGGGTGGGCTGGACGGCCGGGAACGACAGCGCGGTCTTGACGACGCCAATCGTCTCGCACGCCCTCGTGCCGAGACGAAGAGGACCTCGGAATATCGTGTTCCGAGGTCCTCTTCCAATGCTCAGGGGGGGTTAGGCCGGTTCGTCGACGATGCCGAACATCCGGGTGCCGATTTCCTGGTATTCGGCGCGGACCATGCCCGGCTCCAATGCCGGCAGGTCCTCCGGGGAGTGGTCGTAACAGTGCACGAAGCTGAACTCCGGCCACCACTTCTTCGGGCGGGCAGCCTCGGAGTATCCACAGACGGCACAGGTCAGGTGGACCCAGACCGGGCGCTTGCCCTGGCGGTTGGCCATGGACTGGACCAGCCACCCCGGGGGGGTAGCCTGGATCGCGGCGAATTCGGCTTCGCTCAGGCGCGCGGGGATGCCGTGCTTTTTGGCCATCTCCATGGAAATATCCAGGGCAATGGCGGCTTCTCGTCTATTCATCATTGCCGTTAAGCCTAGGCCATCGCGGGCACGCGTTGCCCGCCGGGCACTTGTGAGATCCCGCTCCCCGCCCACGGCACCTTCCCTGCCAGCGTCGAAAGCCGCCATGCTGTGCCATTCTCATCTACCCGGTCCGCCCGGACCGGACCCCGGGGTGGCCGTGCAGATGAGCGTGGCACCCGCATTCGGACCACGGGGAAGGGCGGGACCCCGGCGACGGTGGATACGCCGCTCCTCGATCCGCTGCTCCGTTTCTACCCCGCCTGTCGTGGGGCGACTCACTGAAGTCACGGGTTGGAGGGCACCGCCGCCAGCGCCCTAGAATTGTCCTCATGACAGAGCAGACGGAACCACGGACCGATGGCATCGACTACGACCCGGCCGCCAGCTCCCTGACCGGCCAGGTCGACCAGGGAGTCCTCGAGGAGCTCCTGGCGATCCGCAGCAGCATCGACAACTTCGATGCGACGTTGGTTTACCTGCTGGCCGAACGCTTCAAGGCCACACAGCGCGTCGGCCATCTCAAGGCCCAATACAACCTGCCGGCAGGTGACCCGGGCCGGGAGGCCTCGCAGATCAAGCGCCTGCGGACCCTGGCCGACGAGGCCCACCTCGATCCCGAATTCGCCGAGAAGTTCCTGAACTTCATCATCAGCGAAGTCATCCTGCACCACCAGGCGATCTCCGCATTCCACTCCACCGGGGGCGAAACATCCTAGGCAACGTCCGGGCCAGTGCCCACGGCCCGATGCCGGGTAACGACCCCATCGAAGCAGCCCGGATCATCCGCGGGGAACTGGGCGAACCCAACCTCCCGCACCTGGTTGAGCTGCCCGACCGCGGCGTCGGTTCGGATCAGCTGGGCCGCACCGCCGGCATGCTACTTGACCTGCACGTCGACGTGCAGCCGCACGGCTGGCGCCTGGTGGACCGCCCGGGCATCGATCACCGCCGCGCGGTCTCAGCCCTGCGCACCGACATCAACGTCCTAGCCGACATCGTCGGTGAGGAGGAGCAGCCCGGCAACTCGCTGAAGCTGCGCATCATGGGCCCGGCCACGATGGCAGCGGGCCTGTACCTCCCCGCCGGGGAGCGTGCCCTGTCCGATTACGGTGCACGGCGCGACATAGCGGATTCGCTGGCGGCCGGTGCCGCCGGACATGTGCGCGATGCGCTCCGCACCAGCGGGCTGAGGGACATCACCGTACAGGTCGACGAGCCGGCCCTGGGCGACGTCCTGGCCGGAACCATCCCCACCGCCAGCGGGTACCGGACCATCCGCTCCATCCCGCGCACCGAGGTCACCGGCTGGTGGGCCACGATGACGGCGGCACTGCTGGAGGCCGGGGCCACCGAGGTCGTTTATGCTCCAACCCTGGCGGGCGACGAGCCCGGCAAGGTGTTCGATGCAGTCTTCGGTGCCGGCGCCCAGGGCATCTGCGTGCCGGTCGCGGACCTGACCACGCTCGGCTGGGAGCACTGCGCGGCGGCCGTGGAGGCCGGACACTCGCTCTGGCTGGGGTTGCTGACACCCGGGCTGACCCCGCCGAAGGTGACCGAGGCCGTCAACCGGGTGCTGCGCCCGTGGAACCAGGTCGGGCTGGGCAATGCATCGCTCGGCTCACTCGGGCTGTTGCCGACCCAGGGCCTGGCCGACCACTCTCCGGAAACCGTGCGTGGCGTCCTGTCCCGGCTCACGCAGATCGCCGACGCGCTGGACCAGGTCCGGCTCGAATCCTGAGCCCGGACCCGGCTGGCGGCTACGGCGGTAGCTGGCCCGGCTGCATCCCCGCAGCGTCGAGGTGCGCAGCGCGGCCGCCGCAGCAGCTCCGCTACAACCTGCCGGTGGCCTTGAGCCGGATGTAGCAATCGGCCAGCGCTCCGGGCAGCTCGTGCGGGGTGGCATCGACCACTTCGGCGCCCAGGGAGCGCAGTTCGTTCTTCAGCGCCTCGCGCACCTGCAGCGAGCGTTCCACCGCACCGGCCCGATAGACCTGCTCGGCGCCGTCGCGCCGATGGCGCCAGCGTTCGAGCTCCGGATCCCGCACGGCGGCAATCACCACCGTATGCCGGGATGCCAACGCCGGAAGCACCGGGAGCAGTCCCTCCTCGACGGACCCGGGATCCAGCGCCGTCACCAGTACCAGCAGCGAATGCTGCCCGCAGAGCTGGCGGACCTGGGCGGGAAGGCGCGAAAAGTCGGCCTCGATGAGTTCGGGTTCCAGCGTGGCCATGGCCTCCACCAGGTGCCCGAGCAAGTTGCCCTTGGCGGTGGAACTGACCCGGGCCCGCGGGCGGCGGTCGTAGGCCAGGAACTCGACCCGGTCCCCGCCGCGCTCGGCCAGCACCGCCAGCAGCAGGCAGGCCTCCATGCCGGTGTCCAGGCGCGGCTCGTCCTCGATCCGGGCCGCCGAGGTGCGGGAGGTGTCAAGGACCAGCACGACCCTGCGGTCGCGTTCGGGGCGCCAGGTGCGCACCGCCACGTTCTGCTGCCGTGCCGTGGCGCGCCAGTCGATGGAGCGTACGTCATCGCCGCGCACGTAGTCGCGCAGCGAATCGAACTCGGTACCGGCGCCGCGGATCTGCACGGCTGCCCTGCCGTCGAGCTCGCGCAGCTTCTGCAGTTTCGAGGCCAGCTGGCGGCGCGCATTAAACGGTGGAAGGACCGTGAGCGTACCAGGTGCCGGCAGCGTCGCCTGCCGTGCCGCGAGCCCGAGCGGACCACCCAGGCGCAGGGTCAGGTGCGCGGTGGAGATGTCCCCGCGCCGGGTCGGGCGCAGCACCGAGGCGAAGGCCCGGCGCTGCCCGGCAGGAAGCTCCACCAGCATCCCGGTGGCCTCCGACCCGGTCCAGGGGAGCCCGGCCGCCGGCGGCCAGCCGTCGGACAGCAACCCGCGCATGGCCCGGGGCGTCGGGTTGCGCAGCAGCACGGTCGCCGTGGCTTCCTCGCCCAGCCGGGCCGTCCGCGGCAGTTGGCGCTCCACCAGCACCGACTTCGGCGACGGAGCCAGCAGCAGGTCGGCCAGCAGCAGCGTGGCCAACAGTCCCAGTGCCACCCAGAAGGAGGCCCAACCGGGGAAGGACAGCGGCACCACCACCAAGGCGCAGGCGAGCAGGAATCCGCGACGGGTCAGGAACATGCTCAGCGCGGAACCGGGACGGTGGCCAGGATCGACGCCAGCACGTCGTCGGCATTCACGCCGTCCATCTGCGCCTCGGGCCGCAACGCCACCCGGTGGCGAAGGCACGGCGGGGCCAGCACCTTCACGTCGTCGGGCGTCACGAAGTCCCGGCCGCTGAGCCAGGCCCAGGCCCGCGAGGTGTTCAGCAGCGCCGTGGCACCACGCGGGGAGACGCCCATTTGGAAGCTCGGGGCCGAACGGGTGGCCCGCACGATGTCGACGATGTAGGCCAGCACCTCCGGGGCGATGCTCACCTTCGATACGGCGACCCGGGCATCGGCCAGATCGGCGGCGGACGCCACGGCCCGTACCCCGGCGGCCGCGAGATTGCGCGGGTCGAAGCCGAGCGCGTGCCGGCGGATGATCTCAATCTCGTCCTTTCGTTCGGGCAGGTCCATGGTCAGCTTCAGCAGGAAGCGGTCCAGCTGGGCCTCGGGCAGCGGGTAGGTGCCCTCGTATTCGACCGGGTTTTGCGTGGCGGCGACGATGAACGGTTCGGGCAGCGCCCGGGTGACGCCGTCGACGGAGACCTGGCGCTCCTCCATGGCCTCAAGCAGCGAGGCCTGGGTCTTGGGCGGGGTGCGGTTGATCTCGTCGGCGAGCATCAGGTTGGTGAAGACCGGGCCCTCGCGGAAGCTGAAGGCCGAGGTGCTGGCGTCGTAGACCAGCGAACCGGTCACGTCACCGGGCATCAGGTCCGGGGTGAACTGCACGCGCTTGGTGTCCAGGCTCAGGGCGGCGCTGAGGCTGCGCACCAGGAGGGTCTTGGCCACACCGGGCACGCCCTCGAGCAGCACGTGCCCGGGGGTGAGTAGTGCGATCAGCAAGCCCGTGACGGTGGCATCCTGCCCGACGACGGCCTTGGCAACCTCGCGGCGCACCTTCAGTAGGGCGTCCCGGGCCCGTTCGGAGCTCTCGTCGCCAGCGACCGCGGGAGAGGGGGGTGGCACTGGCAGGGGTGGTGCTTCATTGCGGGGTTGGCTCACGGGGATCCGATTTCCTTTTCCAGTTGTGCGAGGTCGTTGGCCCACGCCACCAGGTGCTGTTCGCTGGTGATGGCCGGGTTGAGCAGTAGGTCGAGTTCCGGGCCGGTGCGGACCCCGGCATGCTCGGCGGCGGCGATGATCTGATGGACGCCGGCCCCGGTGCCGAGGCGGTAGTGGTGCGCCATGCGGGTCAGCGCGCCGGAGCGCAGGTTGGCCGCCACGGCATCCAATGCCCTGCCGTGGGCGTAGAGCCGGGCCCGCCCGTCGATGAGTTCCGCCGCGGGCACCACCACGGGCAGCCTTTCGGGGACCAGGGGTCCCAACCGGCGCCCACGCCAGAACATCGCCAGCAGCCCCATCAACAGCGTCCAGGCCATCACCGGGCCGAACCAGCCCGGGAGCAGCAGGAACGGATTCGGTGCCGGCATATCTGCCGTCAGTTCTGCGAACTCGGGCTGGTACCAGATGAGCTGTGGCTCCTGGCCAAGCGTCCAGAGGGCCAAGGCCGAGTGGCCCTGGCCGCGGATGTCGCGGTTGGCCAGGTAGGAGGTGGAACCCAGGACAGTGGCTGTTGCGGAGAAGACGACAGGGTGGCCGGAGGTGCCGGGGACCGGGTAACAGCCCAGTGGACCGGTGTAGAGCCGACCCGTGGCTTGGAGCAGCGGAGCCGCCTCGGCCAGCGGCATGGCACAGGATGCGGACACGATCCGGGAATCTCTGGTCCCGTCGGCCGGGGTGACGCCGGGGGCAAAGGCAGCCAAGGCCGCTGCCCCCGGTTCAACCAGGACGGTGCGCGGTGCCGCCGCGGCAAGCTGGTTGAGCTGCTCGGGGCCCAAAAGGCCATCGGGATCGTGCAGCAGCAGCGTGGCCCGGCCGTCGGCCGCTTCCAGCGCGGCGATGGCCGTGTTGAGCGAGTCCGGTTGCACCACCGCGACTCCTTTGTCCGCCAGTACCCGGGCCACCGCCTGGGCACCGCGCGGAGCGGGGTTCACCGGGCTCAGGCTCCGCTCGCTGGATGCGGGGGAAAGGATCATGGTGAGCAGCCCGGATGCCAGCATGGCCACCAAAAGCAGGATCCAGAACAGGCCGCCCGGTCGGCGGAGCCGCTGTCGGGCGGGAACGGGCTTCGCCGGGGCCGTGGCCGGGGTCTGCGGAGCGCTCATCGGGGTGCCGCCGGGGTGGCGGCGGGCGCGGGCAGTGCGGCGATGTGCGGGATGGCAGACTCGAGGGCCGCATCCAGATCGCGCAGCCGGGCGTAGTCGGCGGTGGATGCCTCGTGCTGCCCGTAGCGCAACTCGTTGAAGAACGCCGCAGCGGCGCAAAGCCGCTGCGCCTGCGCGGGGAAAGCCGGCATCAGCGCCGTGGCGGCCTCGAAGGCGGTGCGTCCGGGCTGGGTGCCCAGAACGGTGCGTTCCTCGGCCAGGCGCACCATGGCGCGGAACGACTCGAGACAGGCCAGGGCGTTGTTGCCTGCCGCCGCAGCGGCAGTGGCGCGGGCCCGGTAGCCGGCGCAGGTGAGTTCGGGAACCAGGCCCAGGTCGTACCCGGGTTCCTCGATCCGGTGGGATCGACGCACCCTGACGAACACGGCGCAAAGCACGGCCAGGATCATTGCCAGCACCAGCAGCATGATTTTTCCGGGGGTCGATGTCATGGCGTCGAACTCGTGGAGGAAGTCGAGCAGCTCGCGCAGACGGGCCTCGAGGAAGTCCCGCAGAAGCTGCGGCACGCCGCTGGCGTACTCGGCGCGCATGAGTTCCTCCTGCAGCAGGCGGTCGGCCTCCTGCCCGTTGGGGCGGAAGCCGTCCGGGTTCAGGGGGTCGGACAGGAAGGGGAACGGGATCATCGGGGCCGGGTGTCCCAGGGTGGCGGGACCGGACCCGGGGTGTGTGGGCCTGTGCCGGGGGAGGGAGCCTGCGCCGGCAGCGGGGTGTTACCGGGGATGCCCTCGCTGAAACCGGCATCGGATTCGGCCATCAATACCACGTCCAGGCCCTCGCGGCGGATCCGCAGATCGGCGTAGAGCAGTGAGGCGACCACCGCCAAGTACCCGGAGCCGAGGCCGGTACTCAAATAGGAAGCGGTGTAGGTGAGCAGCAGGACCGCCTGCACCGCCGGGCCCATCTCGCCTGAATTGCCCGGTGACATGAGCGGGATGGCCAGCCCGCCGGCGAGCGAGAGCGGAGTGGTCAGCACGCTGACGGCGACGCCGACAACGAGGCCGCACAGCAGCACGATGCCGAACAACCGCCACCAGCTGCCTCGGGTGAGCACCCAGGAGCGCTTCAGTGAGGCGAATGCGCCAACGGCCTCGGCCACGATGGCCGCCGGGGCGAAGAGGAGCCTGACCGAGAGGAACGTCGCCCCCGCGGTGAACACCAGCCCGCCGAGCAGCGCGAAGATCGTGGCGGCGAATCCGGAAACGGTCACGAAGAGCAGATAGGTCCCGCCGGCCCACAGGCCGATCCCGGCGACCCACATGGCCATGAACAGCAGGCAGAGCAGTAGCAGTTGGCCGATCCGGCTCTTGGACAGCCGCCAGGCCAGTGGCAGGGGGGTATGCAGGTTCACGATGGCGCGCAGCGTCGGTGCCGTGCACAGCAGCTGGGTCAGCAGGAACGCGAAGGTGGCCAGTACGCTGCCGATCAGGGCCGAAATGCCCAGCCAGATCCCCGATTCGGCAAACATGTCGAGGTTCGCCTCGTTGGCCAGCAGCGTCGGGTCGAGGATGAGGCCGCGGGCCGGGCCCATGGCCAGTAGCGTGACGGCGCCCACGATGAGTTGCAGCAGCACGGCTTGGCCGATGGTGGCCGCCGGATTGCGGCGCATCGTCCGGAAGGAGCCGTCGAACACATCGCTCAGGCCCAGTGGGCGCAACGGAACCACGCCCGGTTTGGGTGGAAGCGCGTAGCCGGCTGGGCTGGGCTGCAGCGGTCCGGGGCCCCATGGTTGCCGGGGCTGCCCCCAGCCCTGAGGGGGCGGAGCGCCCCACGCCGGGGGCGGGGCCTGTCCTGCAGGCCCGGGGGGCGGCGCATCCGGGGGCTGAGTCATGGGCTTGTTGCCTCCTGCTGGGTCAATGCTGGCGGGCCGGTGTATTACAGCCGGGAATGGACGATTGTTTACCAGCCTAGTTGCGACCCGCGCACAGCGCGCGCATCTACCGCACAATTGCTCCTGTAGTGTTGGTGAGAAGGCCGTGATCATGCCCGTCAAAGCGGGCGTATGAGGAGTTGGGGAGCACATGAAGGCACGCATCCTGGTTGTCGACGACGACGAGGCGCTGGCCGAAATGATCGGCATCGTGTTACGCAACGACGGCTTCGATCCGGTGTTCTGCCACGATGGGGCTCAGGCGCTTGACACGTTCCGCAATGTGAAACCGGACCTCGTGCTGCTGGACCTGATGCTGCCGGGCATTGACGGGATCGAGATCTGCCGGCTCATCCGGGCCGAGGATGACGTGCCGATAGTGATGCTCACGGCGAAGTCGGACACTGCGGATGTGGTCCGCGGGCTGGAATCCGGCGCCGATGACTATGTACCCAAGCCGTTCAAGCCCGCCGAATTGGTGGCACGGGTCCGCGCCCGGCTGCGTACCGGGGAGCAGCATGCCCCCGAAACGCTGAAGATCGCCGATCTGAGCATCGATGTTGCCGGTCACCGCGTGACCCGCGGCGCCAAGGCCATCTCACTCACCCCGCTGGAATTCGACCTGCTCGTCGCCCTGGCACGCAAGCCGTGGCAGGTGTTCACCCGTGAACTGCTGCTCGAGCAGGTCTGGGGCTACCGCCATGCGGCTGATACCCGCCTGGTCAACGTGCATGTCCAGCGCCTGCGCTCCAAGGTCGAGCTGGACCCGGAGAGTCCCGAGGTCGTGCTGACGGTTCGCGGCGTGGGCTACAAAGCGGGCCAGGCCTGAGCTTGGGCGGGGCCAAGGACCAGCCGGCTCCGGAGTCGGCCGACCGGCGCCCCTCGGATTCACCGCGGGCGCCGTGGCTGCGGGCCGTGCTTTCCCAGATACGTCACGGAATGCGTTCGGTGGCCACCCGCTGGCGGCGCTCGCTGCTGTTCCGCACGGTGGCATCGACCGTGCTGCTCTCTGCCCTGGCACTGCTGGGGGCAGGTGCGTTCCTGTCCAACCAGATCGCCAGCGGCCTGTTCGCCGAGCGTTTCCGCCAGGTCGAAAGCGAATCGGTGCGCGGGCTCTCCGAGGTGAAGTCGATTTTCGAATCGGCGGCCACCACCGACCGGGCCAGTACCCACTCGCTGGTGATGAACACGCTCAAGATCGTCGAGGGCGACGGGGCGTCCGTCCCGCGCGACTTCGTCCTGGTGCCGTTGCCCGGGGACGACAACATGTATGTCGGCCCCACTGCCAGCGGCGGATTAACCTCCCGGGTGATCCCCGAACAGCTTTCGGAGAAGGTCCGCGACTCGAACGCCATCTTCTGGCAGTCCATCGACATCACCCGCGGCGCGCGCAGCAGCCCGGGCCTGGCCTTCGGCACCAGGGTCACGTTGCCACCGGGCCGCGACTACGGGCTGTACCTGGTCTACGACCTCTCCTCGGTCCAGCAGTCGTTGGACTTCATCAACCGCACGATGGCCCTGGGCGGGGTCATCCTGCTCGTGGTCATGGGCGGCATCACCTGGTACGTGACCCGCGCCGTGGTCCGCCCGGTCGCCGACGCGGCCGAGGTCTCGGAAAAACTGGCGGCCGGCGAGCTCCAGGAACGGATGCGCGTCTCCGGCGAGGACGAGATAGCGCGGCTGGGCAATTCCTTCAACCACATGGCCCAGTCGCTGCAGGAGCAGATCACCCAGCTGGCCTCGCTCTCGCAGATGCAGCAGCGCTTCGTCTCGGATGTCTCCCACGAGCTGCGCACGCCGCTGACCACGGTGCGGATGGCAGCCGAGGTGCTCTACGGGGCCCGGAGCGACTTCGACCCGATCAACAAGCGTTCGGCCGAACTGCTCTACAACCAGGTTGACCGCTTTGAGAACCTGCTCAATGACCTGCTCGAGGTCTCGCGCTTCGACGCCGGCGTCGCCGTTCTGGATGCCGATCCCACCGACCTCGTCGCGGTGGCCCGGCGCGTGGTCGACTTCGCCCGCCCACACGCCGATGCGATGGGCTCGGCCCTGCGCATGGTGGCCCCGGCCGGAGGTTGCGTGGCCGAGATGGACTCGCGCCGGATCGAGCGCGTGCTGCGCAACCTGGTCATGAACGCCATCGAACACTCCGAGGGCAAGCCGATCGACATCACCGTCGGCGAGAATGCCGGAGCCGTCGCCGTGACGGTGCGCGACCGCGGCATCGGCATGAGCCCGGAATCGGCGACCCGGGTCTTCGACCGTTTCTGGCGCGCCGACCCCGCCCGCGCACGAACCACCGGCGGCTCCGGGCTGGGCCTGTCCATCGCCATGGAGGACACCCGCCTGCACGGCGGGCGCCTGGAGGCCTGGGGTGAAAAGGGCGTCGGTTCCTGCTTCCGGCTGACGCTTCCGATCCACCAGGGGGAGGCCATCGAGGCCTCCCCGTTACCGCTGGAACCCATAGTGCTCGCAGGCATGGTGCTGGACCGGGACACGCTCATGGACTTCCCGCTGACCGGCGAGATGCCGGCCATCGGCTGGAAACCGGCGATGCCGCTGATCGAGAAGAACAAGATGGCCGAACAGGGTCAGTCCGACGCGGCGCCCGGAGCCGATTCGGCACCCGACGCCCCCGATGTGAAGGGACCCCACCATGACTGATCTTCGCCGCCGGGCATTGGTGCTTCTGGCCCTCTTCCTAGGCACCGTGGCGGTCCTGGGATCCTGCGCGTCGATCCCGCATAGTGGCCCGGTCGGGTCCATCGCCCCCGATGGGCAGAACGAGGAAAGCAACACCTACACCTTCGATGCCATTGGCCCCCGGGCCGGAGCCTCGCCGCAGGAAGTCATCGAGGGCTTCTACCAGGCCGGCATTGCTGCGCAGGACGACTTCAAGGTGGCCCGCGAGTTCCTGACCCCGGAGGCGGCCGGAACCTGGAAGGGCTCGGTCAGTACCCGGGTCTACGATGCGGCGCCCTCCGTCGTGACCGGCTCCAAGACGGGGGATTACAGCATCCAGTTCGAGATGCTGTCCACCGTCGACGAGCACGGCGTGATGACCCGCCAGCCGGCCAATACCAGCCAGGCGCTACCCCTGAGCCTTCTCAAGGTGGACAACGAATGGCGGATTTCCCGGGTCCCGGACGGCACGCTGCTGGAGCAGAGCAACTTCTCCGTGCAGTTCTCCGCCCATTCGATCTACTTCTACGATCCGGGATTCCACTATGCCGTCCCGGATATCCGCTGGTTCCCCAAGCGCGCCGGGCTGCCGGCCTCGATGGTCGAGGCGATCTTGGCCGGACCGGCTCCCTATTTGAAGAACGCCGTCGTCAGCGCGTTCTCCGAGGGCAGCTCGCTGGTGCGCTCCTCGGTCCCGGTGGAATCAAACAAGGCGGTGGTGGACCTGACGCCACTGAGCTTCAGCGATGCCTCGGACACCACCCGGCACCTGATGCAGCAGCAGCTCGAACTCACCTTGACCCAGGTCGGAGCCGTCCGCGACGTGGTGATGACCGAGGACCAGCGCGAGGTGAAGCTCGGCGTGCCCGGGGCCGGATTCGTCCCGGCTGAGATCAACCCCTCGGTCCCCGATACCCAGATTGCCATCTCCAACAACATGCTGGTCTACTACCAAGGCAATAGCGTGGTCCCGGTCGGCGGCGTGCAGGACATCTCCGCCTACGGGCCGATCTACCCGGCGATGTCGCCCTCGGGAAACAGGTACGCGTTCCTCAACGCCTCCCGGAGCAAGCTGGTCGCGGTGAACGACAAGGGCAACGCCCAAGTGGTGGCGACCGGCACCGACCTGGTCCCACCGAGCCTGGATGCCAGCGGCTGGACCTGGACGGTGGACCATGGGGCCCCCACCCAGGTGCTCGCCGTGCCGGCCGACATTGCCAAGGACGGACGGGTCCGTCCGATCGCCGCCGAGTGGCTCAAGGACTCCCACGTTTCCTCGCTGCGCGTCTCGCGCGACGGGACCCGCGCCGTCATCGTGGCCAAACACGGGGACACCGTCTCGGTGAACATCTCCGGAATCCTGCGTGATTCAGAGGGCTTCCCGCGCGGTTTCGCCAAGCCCATGCGGCTCTACCCCTCGGTCCCGGTGTCCCGGGCCGTCTGGGACTCGGACTCCTCGGTGATCGTGATGCAGGCCGATGCCGACGCGCCGGTGACAGCGGAGCGGATCACCTTATCCGGCGGCTCCAAGGAGTTCCTGCCGCTGCTGGGCATGACGGGACTCTCCGCCGGCGCTGGGGAACGGCGCTGGGTCTATGCCGAGACGCCCGATGGCATCTACTCACGCACCGGCAATACCTGGCATGAGCAAGACGGCAAGGCCCGGTACCTGTCCTACCCCGGGTAGTCTGCTCCATCGGCGGTTCCACACCGCTGCGCGGCCGCCTTCCAGCCGGTGGCCGAGGACCCCAGACTGGCGGACATGAACCCCCTGTGCCGGATCGCCGGCCCCGCCGCCTGGCTTGATGGACTCTGGGCTGGCCCCGGCATGACCGCCGTGCGCCGCTCGGTGAGCGGGGCCTGGGCGCTGGTGCTGCCCGCCGACTGCGCCTGCTGCCAACGCCCTGATACCGGTCTCTGCCCACCTTGCCGCGCCGCCCTGCGAGCGGCAACCGTTCGGCCGCTGCGCGTGGAGCAGGATG
The DNA here is from genome assembly GCF_014190875.1 of Paeniglutamicibacter cryotolerans. Lineage (NCBI taxonomy): Bacteria > Bacillati > Actinomycetota > Actinomycetes > Micrococcales > Micrococcaceae > Paeniglutamicibacter > Paeniglutamicibacter cryotolerans. Next base: position 112,532 of record NZ_JACHVS010000002.1, read on the forward strand.
CCGAGGCGCTGCCGCTGACCGAGGGCGGGGCTCCGCTGCCGGTGCTGGCCGCGGGCCGCTACGAACTCGGACTCGCGGCTGCCCTGCTGGCCTTCAAGAACCGGCAACGGGTGGGGCTCAGACATACGCTTGGGCCGGCGCTGGCCGGTGCGATCCAGGCCGCGGCGGCGCAGCTGCCCGACGCCTCCGATCGGCGGATTCTGCTGGTCCCTGTTCCCAGCCGGCTGCGGGCCAGGCTGCGGCGCGGGTACTGGCCGGTGGGGATGCTGTTGGCCTGGGTCGAGGCGCGTCGGCTGCTGCCCGCCGGGATGGCCACAGCGCCGTTGCTGGTCCACCGTTCCGGTGGGCAGAAGGTCCACGAACAAAAGGGCCAGGGGCGGCGGGGACGAGCCTCGATCCGAGGCTCGCTGCGCGTGCTCCGCGGTTCCCGTCCGGATCCGCGGATCCGGGTGCTGCTTGTCGATGACGTACTGACCACCGGAGCCACCCTGGCAGAATGCCACCGTGTGCTGTCGGCCCGCGGATGGGTGGTCTGCGGGGCGGTGGTGGTTGCGGCCACGGCTGCCCCGCGGGAGGGCGCCGCGGAAATTAAGCCAAGCGCGATCGACTTAAGCACGCAACACGCTTGATTATCTGGATTCGTGAACTACGGTGAAGTATGGGCACCTCGATGGAGGATAAGCACCCCATCTTCAGCGACTGGGAGGAGGACTCTACAGTCGCTGATGTGTCACCTGAGCTATGTTGGAGGACACCATGGAGATGAAGATCAGCGGACGAAATGTCACTGTCAGCGACCGCTTCCGGGAGTACGCGGAAGACAAGATCGACAAGGTCGACCAGTTCGCCGCCAAGATCCAGCGCTTGGACATCAAGGTCACCAAGGAGGCCAACGCACGCCAAGCGGACACCGCTCTGACAGTCGAGCTCACCGTCGTCGGCAAGGGCCCCGCCATCCGAGCCGAAGCCAAGGCATCCGATAAGTTCGCAGCCTTCGACATCGCTTTCGGCAAGCTGCTCGAGCGTCTTCGCCGGGCCAGCGAGCGCCGCAAGGTCCACCACGGGCGCAAGACGCCACAGGCCGTGTTCGAGGCGACTTCTACCTTGGAACCCGCAGACTCCTCGCTGCCGTTGCACGAAGCGACGCTCAAGGCCCAGCAGGCTGCAGCCGATGAAGTGGCCGAGGCCAATGGTGCTGCTTCCAGCGCAGTGGAGATCCGGCGCAAGGTCTTCCCCTCGGTCTCGATGAGCGTCGATGACGCGGTAGACCGGATGGAACTGGTCGGTCACCCGTTCTACCTGTTCGTCGACGAAGTCACCGGGATGAACTCTGTGGTCTACCGCCGCAAGGGTTACGCGTACGGCATCATCACCCTCGACACCGAGGCTGAGGTCGAAGAGACTGTTGAAGTCCGCTCCTACCGTGAAACCGAACCCGCCGGGGCCTGAGCCCCGAGTCGCCACAAAGCAAGGCCCGTTTCCCGCATCGGCGGGGACCGGGCCTTGCCCCAGTCCGGGGGATGGCGGGAATAGAATATGGCGATGGGCACACGGATGGGCATCGGGCAGGCGCGGCGCATCGCGCTTGCCGCGCAGGGACTGGCGCGCAGGCGTTCGCCGGCCCCGGTGGGCACAGCTGCGCTGACGCGCTCCTTCAACCGCCTGCAGCTGCTGCAGATCGACTCCGTCAATGTGTTGACCCGGGCCCATTACCTGCCGCTGTTCTCCCGGCTTGGCCCTTATGACACGGCGACGCTTGACCGCATGGGTTCCACCTCGCCGCGCAAGATGGTCGAATACTGGGCCCATGAGGCCTCCTACATCAGGCCCGAGCACTTTGCCGACCTGCGCAACTGGCAGCGCCGCACCTGGATGGGTCGAATCGCGCAGGACGATGTCCACCGGATCGAGCTTGCCGAGCGGATCACAGGCCTGCTCGATGCCTCGTCGCCGCTGACCGCGCGGGAGGTGAGGGAGCGCCTGGGCCATGCGCCGCAAACCAGCACTGACAACTGGGGCTGGAACTGGTCCGAGGCCAAGGAGGTACTCGAGATCCTCTTCGCCCGTGGCGAGGTTGGAGCAGCGGGGCGGACCTCCCAGTTCGAACGCCGATACGCCCCGGCACACCGGGTGCTGCCGGCCGGTGTTCTGCTGGGTCCCGCGGAGGCGGATGCATCAATCGACCGTCTCATCACCGCCGCGGCTAGCGCCCACGGCATCGGCACGGCCAGGTGCCTGGCCGACTACTTCCGTCTGCCCCTTCGCGAAGCCAACCAGTCGATTACTCGACTCGTTGCCGCCGGAACGCTTGAAGCCGTTGAGGTGGCGGGATGGCCGGGCCCGCAGTATCTGCACGCAGCGGCCGCCAAGCCGAGAAAGGCCGAGGGCGCCGCGTTGCTGAGCCCCTTCGACTCGATGGTCTTCGAACGGCGCCGGCTGGAACAGCTATTCGGTTTCCATTACAGGATCGAAATCTATACCCCGGCGGCCAGGCGCCGCTTCGGCTATTACGTGCTGCCGTTTCTGTTGCGCGATGCGATGGTGGCCCGCGTCGATCTGAAGGCCGACCGGGAATCGGGTCGACTGCTGGTGCGTTCGGCCCACGCCGAACCCGACGCGCCACCCGACACGGCCGACGAGCTTGCCCGAGAGCTCGGAGAACTGGCCCGATGGCTGAAATTGGAGCGGATTGAGGTCGAATCGGCCGGGAACCTGAGCGTTGCCTTGTCAATTGCCATGAGGTTTCAGGGGACACGGGCATAATCGCTGGCGAAATGCGTCTCTCGCGTAGACTGAACTAGCCAGAAATCCTGTGCTTGAGATTTGGGAGCTGCCACGTGGCATCAATGCTTGAACGTATCTTGCGGACCGGCGACAAGAAGACGCTGAAGAAACTGCGGGGATACGCCGACGCGATCAACGTCCTGGAAGATGAATTCCGGGGTCTTACCGATGCCGAGCTGCGTGCCGAGACGGACAAGTTCAAGCAGCGCTACCAGGACGGGACTTCGCTCGATGCCCTGCTGCCCGAGGCATTTGCCGCGGTGCGCGAAGCCTCCGACCGGACCCTGGGCATGCGCCATTTCGATGTCCAGCTCATGGGCGGTGCCGCTCTGCACCTGGGCAACATTGCCGAGATGAAAACCGGCGAGGGCAAGACCCTGGTCGCCACCGGCCCGGCCTACCTCAATGCCATTTCCGGCAAGGGCGTGCACGTAGTCACGGTCAACGACTTCCTTGCCGAGTACCAGTCGGACATCATGGGACGCGTCTACCGCTTCCTGGGCCTGACCAGCGGCTGCATCCTTGCCAACCAGGATCCCTCGGTCCGCCGCAAGCAGTACGAAGCGGATATCACCTACGGGACGAACAATGAATTCGGCTTCGACTACCTGCGCGACAACATGGCCTGGAACGCGGATGAACTCGTCCAGCGCGGCCATAACTTCGCCATCGTCGATGAAGTCGACTCGATCCTCATCGACGAGGCACGTACCCCGTTGATCATCTCGGGCCAGGCCCAGGGCGACGTTAACCGCTGGTACTCCGAGTTCGCACGCATGGTCGACAAGCTGGTCCTGGACGAGGACTACGAGGTCGACATCAAGAAGCGCACCATCGGCGTGCTCGAGTCGGGCATTGAGAAGATCGAAGACCAGCTCGGCATTCACAACCTCTACGAGGCCTCGAATACTCCGCTCATCGGTTTCCTGAACAACGCCATCAAGGCCAAGGAACTGTTCAAGAAGGACAAGGACTACGTCGTGATCAACGGCGAGGTCATGATCGTCGATGAGCACACCGGTCGTTCACTGGCCGGCCGACGCTACTCCGAGGGCATGCACCAGGCCATCGAGGCGAAGGAAGGGGTGGAAATCAAGGCCGAGAACCAGACCATGGCCACGGTCACCCTGCAGAACTACTTCCGCCTCTACGGCAGGCTTTCCGGAATGACCGGCACGGCCCAGACCGAGGCCGGCGAATTCATGGGCACCTACAAGCTCGGCGTCGTGGAGATCCCGACGAACAAGCCGATGCGCCGTTCCGATCAGTCGGACTTGATCTACAAGAACGAAATCGTGAAGTTCGATGCGGTCGTCAAGGACATTGCCGAACGCCACGGAACCGGACAGCCGATCCTGGTCGGCACCACCAGCGTCGAGAAGAGCGAATACCTTTCCCGGCTGCTGGCCAAGGAGGGCATCCGCCACGAGGTGCTCAACGCCAAGCACCACGCCCGCGAGGCCTCAATTGTCGCCCAGGCAGGCAAGAAGGGTGCCGTCACGGTCGCCACGAACATGGCTGGCCGCGGTACCGACATCATGCTCGGAGGAAACGCCGAGTTCCTGGCCGTGGCCGAAATGGACCGTCGCGGACTGGACCCGGAGAACAACTCCGAGGAATATGAGCGCGTCTGGGACGGTGTCTTCGAGGAGTCGCAGGCCAAGGTCGAGCGCGAAGCCGAAGAGGTCCGCGACGCCGGTGGCCTGTACGTGCTGGGCACCGAACGCCACGAATCGCGTCGGATCGACAACCAGCTGCGCGGCCGTTCCGGCCGTCAGGGCGACCCGGGCGAATCGCGCTTCTACCTCTCGATGACCGATGAGCTGATGCGCCGCTTCAACGCCAACGCTGCCCAGCGCATCATGAACAACCCCTCCATGCCCGATGACATGGCGCTGGAATCAAAGATCGTCTCCAAGGCCATTGAAACGGCGCAGGGCCAAGTGGAATCCTCCAACGCCGAACAGCGCAAGAACGTGCTGAAGTACGACGACGTGATGAACCGCCAGCGCGAGGCCATCTACGGGGACCGCCGCCGCATTCTCGAGGGCGGGGACCTGAAGCAGAAGGTCGAGCACTTCCTGGAGGACGTGGTCACCGCCATGGTCTCCGAGGCAACGGCCGAGGGCCACGCGGACGACTGGGACCTGGAACAGCTGTGGACCAACCTCAAGCAGCTCTACCCGATCGAGCTGACGATCGAAGAGGTGGTTGCCGAAGCAGGTGGCGTCGGCGCTTTGACCAGCGAGTTCCTCCACAACGAGATCCTTTCCGACGCCCGCGTGCAGTACGCGGCCCGTGAGGCATCCCTCGGCGAGGAGAACATGCGTGAACTCGAACGCCGCGTCGTGCTCTCGGTGATCGGCCGCAAATGGCAGGAACACCTCTACGAGATGGATTACCTCAAAGAGGGCATTGGCCTGCGCGCCATGGCCCAGCGCGATCCGCTGGTCGAGTACCAGCGCGAGGGCTTCATCATGTTCCAGACGATGATGGAGGCGATCCGTGAGGAGAGCATCGGCTTCCTGTTCAACATCGAGGTTGAGGTGGCGGCTCCGGCTCCGGTGTCCCTGCCGGGCGTCAAGGACGGCCGCGGCGTCACCAGCGGCCCCGTCCTGAACACCCCGAGCCTCGACGCACCGCAGAAGCCCTCGCAGCTGCAGTTCACCGCTCCGACCGAGGATGGCGAGGCGAGCACCCACATCGAGCGTTCGGCGTCGGCCAAGGCCGAGAAGCCGGCCAACAAGGGCAACAAGAAGAAGAAGGGCAACAAGCGCTAACCGATCTCCAGCGCAGTAGCCAACCAGCGTCCGCGCCACCGCTCCAGTCTCAGGGCGGCGGCACGGACGCTGGTTTTTTCGTCGACGACGACGGCCGCCTCGTAGATGGTGTCGCTGAGCCGCGACACCCGTACCTGGCGGACGCAGGGGCAATGGAATGAGCGTGCCCCCGGGTCGGGGCAGGAGGCCCTCAGCAGCTCCCGGCGCCGGCTGAGCTTGGCCAGGCAGTCGGCGGAATACCAGCGGGCCAGCTGCTGCACCGGACGCTGGCCGATGAGGGACTCGAACGTCGCGGCCGCCAGGGCGCGTGCCAGTAGGGCCACCTCGTGATCGGCCTTGGTGTGCGTGGAAAGGAAGGGTGCCCCGGTATCGGGTGCGGCGCCCAGCGCCGCCAGCGACTCGCCGATGTCCTCTATGTCTTCGCCGGGCCTCTCGGCCGGAACCGCGGGGTTCCGGACTGCAGGCCCGCCTGGCTCGTGGCGTTGCGGGTCGAGTCGCGGCGCCTGTGGCGGGAAGCGCCGGGCCCGGGGCGCATGGGCCGGGGTGGCTCCGAAAGCAGCCGTGTTGGCAAGGTGCAGGACGAGCGGTTCCGGTGCTGCCAAAAGCGTCATGACGGTCTCCTCGTGGTGGGTGGAAGCTAGTGGGCATCTTCTGGTCGTTGCCGTGCTGGAATTTCCAGGACGGTGCCGATCTCCAGCAGGTCCGGGTCGGGGCCTACCGTGCGGCGGTTGGTTTCGTACCACCGGGGCCAGGCGCGGGCCACATCGGCCATCCGGGCATCCTGGCCCAGCTCCCGTTGGGCCAGTGTCCAGAGCGAGTCGCCCCGGCGCACCACCACCTGCCGGGAATCCGGGTCCCGTGTGCTGCCGCCCAGGAGGCGCTTGAGCGGCAGTGAAACATGCTGCGGCTGCCAGCCCGGTCCCGGGATGGAATCAAGGCCCGTTCCGGGCGAGGGTTTTGCCGTTGCCGGGTCCCGTAGCGCAGCCGGGTCGGAGCGGGGCCCGATGGATGCGGCGGCCGTGGTCTCCGGGGGAACGGGCGCGGCCTGAGCCGCGGGTGCCAGCACCAGTGAACCGCCCAGCGCAACGGCGAGGAGCCGGTACATGAAGCCCGGGGCGAGCCGCCTGGCGGAGTCGGCCCAATGCGTGAGTCCCAGGCGGGACAGGACGACCGATGCCGACGCGGCGATGGCTCCCAGCAGGACCCAGCCCAGCAACAGCAGTCCCAGTGCTGAATAGGCGATGCCGATGAGGTATTCGAGTTCCGGCACGGTGATGGTCTGCCTGCCATCGAAACCAGGCGGGAGGTGTTGGAGCAGCGAAAGGCCGCTGTGGGCCAGGACAAACCCGAATCCGACCATGCCGGCCAGCGAGGCGATGTCGCGCAGCGCGTAACGATTCATTTCAACGTCATCCAATGTTGTTTGAGTACATTTGATGTTATTTGTGTTCGTTTGGTTCATTTAGAATGCCACCCCGGGACATCGCTGTCTAGGGGTGTGGAGGGCAAGACGCCTAAGGTATGGCCATGAGATGGGAATCGCTCTTCGAGGATCTGGAAGCCCAGCTCCGGGCCGAGCAATGGAGCGGTCAAGCTGCGGAAATCCAAGAGCTGGTCCGCGTCGAACTGACCCGGCACCTGCTCGCGGACAGGCTGCGTCCGCTGGTTGGCCGTCAGCTGGAGGTCAGGCTGCTAGGCGGCACTGCGATCCACGGACGGCTGGCGCATACCGGGCGCGGATGGCTGATCCTCGACGCCGAGGGCCGTGAATACTTGGTAATCGAAGCGGGCATGGCATCGATCGGACTTACCCCCGACGGGCAGGGAACCGCAGCCGCAGCCGACGCTGCCGCCGATCGGGGGCTGGGGATCGGCGGCGCATTGCGGGCACTGGTGCGAGACCGCTGCCGGGTCAGGGTCTATGGCATCGACGGAACCAGCCTCGGGGAAGGGACACTGGACCGCGCCTCTCGGGACTTCGTGCAGTTGGCTGTGCACGAACGCGACCAGTACCGCCGGGCACCCGCCGTGCGCCGGGTGCAACTCATCCCCCTGCACGCCATCGCCGCCATCCGCCGCGAAACCTGAGGCGTCGGCCGATCGCCCGGTTCAGGCCCAGGCGATCCGCACGGCGACAGCGACCAGGAGTAACGCGAAGGCGAGCAGGGCCACCGCTGCCCTGAACATACCGGTGAATTCCCAGCGCTTGACGAGCCGTTTCCAGTCGGCCCGCGGGTCATCGGCGCTCCAGGTCTCGTTGACCTTGATGTTCATCGGCATCGTACCCACGAACGCGCGGAGCAAGAAGGCCAGAAGCGCGGCGGCGCCCATTATGCGGACGGAGAATCCGAGCCCGATTCCACCGCTCGGCAGCACGATGACGCCGGTGCTGATGGTGGGGACCATGATGGACGGCACCACGATGATGAGCTTGCGAACCAACGAAATGCGGGCCAGCAGATGCGCCCTGTCCACCAAGGCGTCCAGGGCGTCCAGCGCGGGCTGTGCACGGAAGCGGACAATGAACTCCTCGCCGGCGAGTATTCCCGCCCGGAAGAGTCCGTCGAACTCCATGATCACCTGGACCATTGCCTCATCATGCCCGATTGAACGACCCCGGGACCGACCGCTGTGGAAAACCGCTGGCCGACGGGCCGGACCTGGTCTGATGTGTGGATCCGCCGGGCCCGCCGGGGCCACGCGGCCCCCTCCGAGCTGGCGGCCCGCGAACGGCAGCCGCACGAGCCAGGAGGCGGATCCGGACCCTCGGCCTCTGGCCACAGGGTGTCCGCGGGCATATCGTTAGTCGCCACGGCGGGATCCCGGCTCCTTGCTCGGCATTCCCCGCCGCCGGCAGGCACATGGAGGGGGCTGCAATGGGCACGAACGGGAAAACGGCGGAGGAGGGCGCCCGACGGCTGCGCAAGCCCGGATGGAAGGATCCGCGCCTGATAGTGGGCACGTTGATCGTGCTGGCCTCCGTGGCGGGAACCGCCGCCCTGGTCGCGGGGCTGGATGAAACCACGCCCATGTACGTGGCAAAAGCCGACATCCCCCTGGGTGGTCCGGTCACTGCCGACTCCCTCGCCATCGCAAACGTCAGGCTGGAGGGCCTGGCGGACCGCTATCTGGGCGCAGGGGCGGCCCCGGCACCCGGGACCCGGGCGAACACGCTGCTGCGGGCCGGACACCTGATACCCGTGGGAGATCTGGGTCTGCCCGGGACCGGAAACCGCCGACCGGTGTCCATTGAGCTTCCGAAGTCGCTGCCCGCGGCCATCACCACCGGTGCCCGTGTCGATGTCTGGGTGGCGCTGCGCGATAAGACGGCCAACGGCTACGCCGTCCCCACTCTTCTGCTCCAGGCCACCGAGGTCAGCGCCCGGCGCGAGCTCGAATCGGGGTTCGGTGGCAGCCAGGGCGAAGTCATCGAGCTTCTCGTCCCCGATGACAAGTTGGCGCCCCTGCTCGATGCCATGGCCAACGAGGCGCACATTACCGTGGTGTTCAATCCGTCGGCCACCACCCCATGAGCATCTCCGCTGCCATCTGGGGCGATGAGCGGGGCATCGTCGAGCGGCTCGAACACTACCGCGGCGCGGTGACCGTGGCCCGCATTTGCGAGGACCTGCTCGAGGCGGTGGCCCTTGCCGAGACCGGCCTCATCGACGTGGTGCTGCTGGCCGGTCCCTCGGTGCTGGTGGACGCCGCCACCCTCGATGCGCTGGCTGAGCGCGGCATTCCCGTCCTGGTCCTTGGAGCCGAGCAGGGGGAGTCGGAACGGCTGACTGCCCTCGGGGCCATCCTGGCCCCGCCGGATGCCGGGGCCGAGGAGATCAATGCAATCCTCGAACGTGCCTGCGCCGCAGTCTCGGCAGGGCGTTCAACCCCGGGTGCCACGATGGCTGACCAGTCTGCCGATCCGGCCGGCGGCGGCAAGGTGGTGGTCTTCTGGGGTCCCGGGGGAGCGCCAGGCCGTTCGACGCTCGCGGTGAACTATGCGGCCGAATCTGCGCTGGCCGGGCGCGGGGTGATCCTGGTGGATGCCGATACCTATGGCGCATCCATCGCCATCCAGCTGGGGCTGCTGGATGAGGCCGCGGGACTTGCCCAGCTCTGCCGGCTGGCGGATCAGGGCCGTTTGGAAAGCGAGGGCATCGACCGTGCCTGCGCCAGGGTGCGCATTGCCGGAACCGGATTGGCCGTGGCCACCGGGCTGCCGCGGCCCAACCGCTGGCCCGAGCTGCGTCCGGCCTCGATCCACCGGGTGCTCGCAGCATTGCGTACACGCTTCGACACGATAGTGGTGGACGTCGCGGCGCCGCTGGAACTGGACGAGGACCTGAGCTTCGACACGCTCGCACCGCAACGCAACGGGGCGACGATTGCCGTGCTCGGCCAGGCCGACACGCTCCATGCCGTGGGGTCCGCGGACGCGATAGGCGTGCCGAGGCTGTTGCGGGCTCTGGAGGAACTGGCGGAGGTCCTGCCGGCCGCCAACCCGCAGGTGGTATTCAACAAGGTTGCGACCGCCACCGTCGGCCCCTCCCCGCAACGGGCCCTGAACGAGACGTGGGAGCGCTTCGGACCCGCTGTGCCCATCGGGGTATACGTGCCCTCGGACAGGGCGGCGACCGATGCCGCTCTGCTCGCCGGCACCGTTCTGGCAGAAACCGCGCCCAGGTCTCCGGCCCGGGAGGCCATGGCCCGGCTCGCCGGGCACGAAATCCGACCGAAAAGCGGATTTTCCACCGGTTTTCCGCGTCGAAAGTGACGCGACTAATCATGACCGCTAGGGTTGAATAATATCGGCTCGACGCAATGGCGCGTCGGGCAAAATCCACACACGGAGGCGTTCTTTTGAACTCGTCGGAGTCCGGCATGTCCGAAGCATTCATCGCTGAGACCATCACCCCGGAACTTGTTGCAAACTACTATGGGCACGTGGCCGAGGAGGACGCCCGGGTGTACACCCCGGACGAACTCGCATCACGGGTTGCCGCGCACTTGGCTGTGGGCTACCACCGGGATCCGGGCACCTCACGGGTCGCGGTGCGCACCCACGGCGGAACCTCGGTGGTCTATGTGGTCACCGACGACATGCCGTTCCTGGTTGACTCGGTCACCGCGGAAATCGTCGCCCAGCACCTGGCCATCGGCCTGGTCGTGCACCCGACGTTCCTGGTCAACCGCCGCGACGGACGCAACGAGATCATCGCGCTGAACGAGGTTCCGGCCCATGCCTCCATCGCCAGCGGCGACACGGCGGCCCTTCCCGACATCTCCAAACTGCTGGAAACCGGCGGCAACACCCGGATTGAGTCCTGGATCGCCATCGAAATCGGCGGGAGCTCGTCCGCCGAGGCGGCGGCGGTACTGATCGCCGGCCTGGAGCGCGTACTCGCCGACGTGCGTGCCGCGGTAGAAGACTGGCCCGCAATGCGCGACCGGGTCCACCAGATCGCCGATTCGCTGGGCACCGTTGCCGGTGCCGAACAGATCCCGGACCTGCAGGCAGCCATCGACCTGCTGCGCTGGCTCGACGACGGGAACTTCACCTTCCTGGGCTATCGCGACTACGACCTGATCACCGAGAACGGCGAGGATGCGCTGCGCATCAACACCGAAAGCGGTCTGGGCCTGATGCGCCTGGCCGTGCGGGCCTCCGAGACCCAGCAGCTGACCCCGGCCGGCCGCGCCAAGGCCCGCGAAAAGCGCGCCCTGGTCATTACCAAGGCCAACTCGCGCTCCACCGTGCATCGCAAGGTCTACCTGGACTATGTCGGCATCAAGTCCTTCGACGCGCAGGGCAACGTCAATGGCGAGCGCCGCTTCATCGGCCTCTTCGCCTCAAGTGCCTACACCTCCTCGGTGCGCAGCGTGCCGGTGGTCCGCGAAAAGGTCGACGCGGTGCTCGAGCACTCGGGCCTGGCCCCGGACTCGCACTCCGGCAAGGACCTGCTGACCATCCTCGAGACCTACCCGCGCGACGAACTGTTCCAGATGGAGGTCGGTGACCTCACCGAAACCGTGCTGGGCATCCTGAGCCTGCAGGAACGCCGCCGGACCTCGCTGTTCCTGCGCCCCGACGTGTACGGGCGCTTCATGAACGCGATGGTGTACATGCCCCGTGACCGCTACACCACCAGCGTGCGCCTGCGCGTCGAAGCCGAGCTGAAGGCAGCCTATGGCGCCCAGACGGTGGACTTCGAGGTCCGCATGTCCGAGTCCTCGCTGGTACGCGTGTTCTTCCGCATCCGTCTGCGCAAGGGCGCCTCCGTCCCGCAGGTCGACCGCGCAGAACTGGAGAACCGCCTGGTTCGCGCCGTGCGTTCCTGGTCCGAGGGAGTGGACCAGGTGATGCGCGAGCGCTTCGCTGGCGAGGAAGCCGCCCGACTCTCCGCCGAGTGGGCGAACGCCTTCCCGGCCGCCTATCGCGTCGAATTCGAGGTCGAGGACGCGCTGGCCGACATCGAACGCTTCTGGGTCCTGGACGAACCGGGCCACGAGGGTCCGGTCATCCACCTCTACGTCCCGGCCGACCTGCCCGAAGACAGCCCGCTGAACGCCCGCATGAAGCTCTACCTCACGGCCCCGATCTCGCTGAGCCGGATCCTTCCGGTGCTGCAGAACCTCGGCCTGGAGGTCGTGGAGGAACGCCCGTTCGAGATCACCCGCGGCGACGGCCAAGTGCGCTACCTCTACGACCTGGGACTGCACTTCCCCGACGGTGTGGAACCGCTGGCCACTCAGGATCGGCTCTCGGACGCATACTCCGCCGTGGTGCTCGGGCGCTCCGAGTCCGACGCCTTCGACCGCCTGGTGTTGCATGAGGGCATGGACTGGCGCGAAGTCAGCCTGCTGCGTGCCTACGCCAAGTACCTGCGCCAGCTCGGTGTGACCAACTCCTATTTGTTCATCTGCGACACGCTGCTGGGCAACCCGGACGTCACCCACGCGCTGCTGTCACTGTTCCAGGGCACATTCGACCCGGAGCGTTCGGCTTCCGAACGCGAGGCTATCCGCACCGCGGCGCACGAGGCGCTGGCGGCGGCTCTGGAAAAGGTCCCGACCCTTGACGCAGATCGGCTGCTGCGCCGCTTCGTGAACCTCATCGAGGCCACGGTGCGCACCAACTACTACAACGACCCCGAGGCGCTGGCCTTCAAGCTGTTGCCGGGCAAGATCGACGGCGCACCGTTCCCGCGACCGAAGTATGAGATCTGGGTCTACTCCCCGCGCGTGGAGGGCACGCACCTGCGTTACGGCGAGGTCGCCCGTGGCGGGCTGCGCTGGTCCGACCGCCGCGAGGACTTCCGTACCGAGGTGCTGGGCCTGGTCAAGGCGCAGATGGTGAAGAACTCGGTCATCGTGCCCACCGGCGCCAAGGGCGGCTTCTTTGCCAAGGAACTTCCGAACCCGGCAGTTGACCGCAACGGCTGGATGGAGGAGGGCAAGGCAGCCTATCGGATCTTCATCCGTTCGCTGCTGGAACTCACCGACAACCTAGTCACCGACGAAACCGGCGAGCACGTGGTCCCGCCGACCGGCGTCGTGCGCCTGGACGGGGATGACACCTACCTGGTGGTCGCCGCCGATAAGGGCACGGCGTCCTTCTCCGATATTGCCAACGTGATCTCCGAAGACCGCGGCCACTGGCTTGGCGATGCCTTCGCCTCAGGCGGATCCATCGGCTACGACCACAAGGCCATGGGCATCACGGCCCGCGGCGCCTGGGAATCGGTCAAGCGCCACTTCTCCGAATTCGCCCTGGACACCCAGACCGACGAATTCACCGCCGTCGGCATCGGCGACATGTCAGGTGACGTGTTCGGCAACGGGCTGCTGCGCACCCGCACGGTGAAGCTGATCGCCGCGTTCGACCACCGTGACATCTTCCTGGACCCGAGCCCGGAGCCGGGTGCCGCCTTCGACGAGCGTGCGCGCCTGTACGAGGTGCCGCGTTCCTCTTGGGCCGACTACGACAAGGACCTGATCTCGGCCGGAGGCGGCGTCTTCTCGCGCTCGCTGAAGTCGGTCCCGGTCTCCCCGGAAATCCGCGCCGCGCTCGGCTTGGATGCGACGGTGAGCGCCATGGCACCGAACGACCTGCTCAAGGCAATCCTGCGCGCACCGGCCGACCTGCTCTACAACGGCGGCATCGGAACCTACATCAAGTCCTCCGCCGAGACTCACCAGGAGGTCGGAGACCGCGCAAACGACGCGATCCGCATCGACGGCGCCGAGGTGCGCGTGAAGGTGATCGGCGAGGGCGGTAACCTTGGCATGACCCAGCGTGGCCGCATCGAAGCGGCACTGAACGGCGTCATCTTGAACACCGACGCCATCGACAACTCCGCCGGTGTCGACTGCTCGGACCACGAGGTGAACATCAAGATCTTCGTGGACCGCATGGTTCGCGCAGGGAAGCTGGATCCGGCCGAACGCGCCGCGTTCCTGCACTCGATGTCCGACGAGGTCGGCCGCCTGGTGCTGAAGACCAACTTCGACCAGAACGTACTGCTGCTCAACGAAAAGCAGGAGCTTTCCTCCTGGGCCGCGGCCTTCGAACGGCTGATGGACTGGCTCGAGGTGCATGCTGACCTTGACCGTTCGCTGGAGTTCCTGCCCACTACGGAGGAGCTCGAGGCACGCCTGGCAACCGGCAAGTCGCTCACGGCACCGGAGCTCGCAGTACTCGTTGCGTACGCGAAGATCCAGCTGGCATCGGCCCTTGCCGCCAGCGACCTGCCGGATGATCCGCACTTTGCCGCCACGTTGCGCGATTACTTCCCGCACCAGATCGGCGACCGTTTCGCCGCCGAACTGGACACGCACCCGCTGCGCCGGGAGATCATCTCCACCATGGTGGCAAACGACATGGTCAACATGGGTGGCATCACCTATGCGTTCCGGGCCATGGAGGAAACCGGTGCGTCCGAGGCGATGGTAGCCAAGGCCTTCGTCGCACTGCGGGGGATCTACGAGTTCGATAAGCAGTTCGACGGCCTTGCCGCGCTGCCGGCGGACTTCCCGGCCGAGCACGCCTGCCGTGCGCACTCGGACATGCGCCGGATGCTCGACCGTTGTACGCGCTGGTTCATCAACCACGTCGACCGCGGTAATACTGTCTCGCAGAACATTGAAAAGTACTCCGCGACAGTGCGTTCGTTGCGATCGCGCGTTGGTTCGCTGGTCCGCGGTGTCGATGCCGAACGCGAGAAGGCCTGGAAGGCAGAAGCGCTGGCCTGGGGCATGCCCGAGGATCTCGCCAAGTTGCGCAGCAGCCAGTTCGAGAGCTTCGTGCTGTTGGACATTGCGCGGCTCGCTGCCAGCAGGAGCGAGCCGGCGGAAGAGATCGCGAAGATCTACTACGTGATCTACGAGCGCTTCATGGTGGATTCGCTGCTCGAGCGCATCACTTCCCTGCCGCGGGCCGACCGCTGGCAGGCACTGGCGAGGGCTGCGTTGCGCGATGACCTGTACTCCACGGTCATCGATTTCACCCGCGACGTGCTCGAGGACGCACCGGAACCGGGTCAGGCGCTCGCGCGCGTCATCACCTGGGAAGGCCGCAACGCGGCTAATCTGGATCGTGCAAAGAACATGTTCGCTGAGGTGAACCGGCTGGAGCGCGATGACATGGCGTCCCTGTCGGTGGCCCTGCGGCTGTTGCGTTCCATCGTACGGAGGTAATTCCTTGGCCATCTTCACGGACCCGATTCGCGAGTATGCCGATTTCGGCCCTGGAGATGAGGAATGGCTCCACCTGCTGGTGGGGGACTGGCAACTGGTATCGGATCTGGCCTTCTCGGATCTGGTGCTATGGTTCCCGGCCCCCGAGGGGACGTACGTGGCCTTGGCCCACGTACGTCCCTCCACCTCGCACACCGCCTTCCACACCGACTTCGTGGGGGAGCGGATCCGCAAGGACCTCAAGCCGCTGGTGCAGCGCGCCTGGGAAACCCAGCTGATGCAGCACCCGGACGAGGACCAGTGGTCCGGGGACGCAGAGATGCGCATCGAGGCGGTGCCGATGGTGCGCAACGGCCGAACCCTGGCGGTCGTCACCTCGCATATGGACCTGACCAGTTCGCGCATGCCCTCGCGGCTGGAGCTGACCTACCGGCAGTGTGCCCAGGACCTGCTGAGGATGTGCACCCAGGGGCTGTGGCCCGACTTCGCCACGCCCACCGGATCCAAGCGTGGGGCCCCGCGCGTGGGTGACGGGCTGATCAGGATGGACTCCGAGGGGATCGTGCAGTACGCGAGCCCCAACGGGGTCTCTGCGTACCGCCGCCTGGGCGGTGCGGACACGCTGGAGGGCAAGTCCCTGGCCGAGGTCACCACCGGTCTGCTGAAGGACCGTCGGATGACCGACGAGTCGCTGCCACTGGTGGTTACCGGGCGCATGCCCTGGCGTACGGAGGTCGAATCGCGCGGCGTGACGCTCTCGCTGCGGGCCATCCCGCTGCGCGACGGGGGGCACCGCTACGGTGCTCTGGTGCTGTGCCGCGACGTGACCGAGCTGCGTCGCCGCGAAAAGGAGCTGGTCTCCAAGGACGCGACGATCCGCGAGATCCACCACCGCGTGAAGAACAACCTGCAGACCGTCGCCGCACTGCTGCGCATGCAGTCGCGGCGGATGAAGTCCGAGGAGGGGCGGCAGGGCCTGGACCAGGCGATGCGCCGCGTGGCGACCATCGCCTCGGTGCACGAGACGCTGTCCCAGGGGCTGAGCCAGAGCGTGGACTTCGACGAACTGATCGAGCGCCAGTTCCGGCTCATTGCCGAGATCGCCTCACCGGGCCAAACGGTGCGCACCGAGCGCACCGGCACCTTCGGCCCGCTTCCGGCCGAGCTGGCCACCCCGCTGTCGCTGGTGATCAACGAGCTGGTCACCAACGCCGTCGAACATGGCCTACGCGAAAAGAGCGGTCTCGTCTCGCTCGACGCCGAACGCTTCACCGGCACGGAGGGCGATGACCGGTTGCGCGTGACCATCAGCGACGACGGGGTCGGTTTGCCGCCCGAGCCTCGCGCCGAGGGCCTGGGCCTGCAAATCGTGCGGACCCTGGTGGACTCCGAGCTGGCCGGGACCATCTCCTGGTCCGACCGCAAGGGCCCCGGGACCCGGGTGGTCATCGACCTGCCGGTGCCCGACCAGCGGCGCTGAGCCTCGGCCGCACTGGACCCCCGCTAGGCGAAAAAGCAGCTGCCCGCGACCAAGGAGAGAATCCCGGTCGCGGGCAGCTGCTTTTTCGCCTGTTGTTAGAAGCGCAGCATGTGTGTGCGCACGCTGGCGACGTAGCGCTTGGTGTCCGGATACATGCCGTACTTCCGCACGCCACCCTGGCCCTGGTAGTAGGAGGCGATGCCGATGTCCAGGTTCGGGCTGGTCTTCTGCAGTGCGCGGATGATCGCAATGCCGGCGGTCACGTTGTCCTGCGGAACCAACAGGTCAAGCGGACGGCCGACCAGGTCGGAGGCCCACTTGCCGGAGCTCGGGATCACCTGCATGACGCCGATGGCGTTGGCCGGGGAGACCGAGGCCATGTCGAAGCTTGATTCCTGGAACGCGTGAGCCAGGGCCAGCGACGGGTCCACGCCCATGGAGCGGGCGGTGGAGGCGATCATTACCTGCATGGCCGCGCGGCTGGGCAGGTTACGTGAAAGCAGCTCACGCTTGTTCTCGTTGGCCGAGGCCACCGTCGCACCCGGGTAGGTGTAATGCAGGAATTGGTTCGAGACCAGCGGCTTGGTGGTGCTTCCCTGATTGGACGTGGCGGGCTTCGGGGTAGAGTTCGCCACGCCGGAGAGCTTCAGCTTCTGCCCGGGGTAGATGATCGTGGAGGAGGTGAAGCCGTTGGCCGTCAGCAGCGTCGCCAGCGAGACGCCCTTGGCCCGGGCAATGCCGTAGAGCGTGTCACCGGAGCGCACCAGGTGGCTTCCGGTACCGGCTGTGGCCGTGGCGGCCGTGGCGGCCGTGGCGGCCGGCGCCTTGGGCGCGGTGGATGCGGTGGGCGCCTTGGCCTGCCCGCCGCCCAGGTTCAGCTTCTGGTTGACGAAGATCGTGTCGCTGGCACGCAGGCCGGTGGTTGCCAACAGCTCGGCCAGGCTCATGTCATGGCGGGCGGCGATGCGCGAGAGAGTATCCCCGGCGACCACGGTATAGCTGGAGGGTCCGGCCGAATGCTTGGGGCCTGCAGGATTGGCCGCGGCCGCCGCGGGCTTGGCCCGGGTACCGCTGAGCTTGATCTTCTGGTTGACATAGATCGTCGAGTTGCGGTTCAGCCCGCTGGATGCCAGCACCTGGGCCAGGGTCAGGCCATGGCGGGCGGCGATGCCCGAAAGCGTGTCGCCGGAGGCCACCGTGTAGGTGATGGCCGTGCCGGTGGCCACCTTGGTGGCGGGTGCGGAGGAGGTGGTTGACTTTCCGCGCAGCGTGAGCACCTGGCCGACACCGATGACATTGGCGGAAGGGAGCTTGTTCAGCTTCACGAGCGCAGCGACATCGACGCCGTACTTCTTGGCGATGCCGGAAAGCGTGTCGCCGCCCTTTACCCGAACCGTGGTGGCGGGTGCCTTGGGCGCTGCGGCACCCAGGGAGGGAACCCGGGAGGCGACCAGGTGTGCGCTGATGCGTGCCTCGGCTGCCTGCAGGTTTGCTCCGGTGACGAGCCGGGGCTGCAGCCCGCTACGGGCCGGAGCCTCGATGGCGAGTGCGGGGCCGGCTAGCGACCCGAAAACTACGGCGGGGATGGCAGCGCCGGCTACGACGCTGATATTACGGGTCCGGCGCTGCGGGACGTGGGCCATGGAACATCCTCTGCTGGTGGTGACGGAGACCGTCTGGGCACAGCCGTGCAGTGGTCCCCCCAGGGGAGCGTGTGACTACTGTGACTGATGTTGCGAGTGTGACGTAAGTGAATCTACACCACTTAAGTGAACAAATGAAAGATTCATAACGATTGTTTTGGGCGTTTATGCACCCGCGGGCGCGGTGGATGTGGCACGCTTGGTGGGTGAGCAATATTGAAAACCTCGTCACCAAGTGGCTGACCCTTCCCGACCTGGCCGAGCAGCTGGATGTATCCATCAAGCGGGTGCACAGTCTGCTCGATGAGCGCGCCATCGTCTGCGCGCGCATTGGCAAGGGCAAGGTCCGCGCCGTTCCGGCAGATTTCATGCTCGACGGGCACCTGGTCGAAAGCCTGAAGGGCACCATTTCCGTGCTGGTCGACTCCGGTTACACGGATGAGGAACTGCTGGAGTGGCTGTTCACCGCCGATGAATCCCTGCCCGGAACCCCGATGGAAGCCCTGCGGTTGGGCCGCAAGACCGAAATCCGCCGCCGCGCGCAGGCCCTGAGCTGGTAACGAACCGGTCACCGGACTCGCGCCGGTAACACCATTGCATGACAAAACAGGCACGGCCCGCATCTGCGGGACGTGCCTGTTTCACGTGGAGGTCCGAATCATGACTTGCGTTCGATGGCGGCCAGCCCAAGCACCCGCAGCGCCTCGCGCAGGTGGGGCAGAACCGGCAGCAACTCCAGGGCTGAGAGCCCCTGGGCAGTCAGTGCGGAGATGGAATCCTCGGTTGCCTTCAGCGCCCCGCAGGATTCAAGCAGCGTACGCATGGAGTCCACCTCGGCTTCGGCGAGGTCTTCGGCCCCGAGCCGCTGCTGGATGAATTCCTGCTCGGAGGGCGATGCCAGCGTCAGCGCGTGGGCGATGATTTCGGTCCGTTTGCCTTCGCGCAGGTCGTCGCCGGCAGGCTTGCCGGTGATCCCGGGGTCGCCGAAGACGCCCAGCACGTCGTCGCGCAGCTGGAAGGCCTCGCCCATGGGCAGGGCGAAGCGGGAATACGCCTCGAGCAGGCCCCGGTCGGCTCCGGCGAGGGCTCCGCCCAGGAGGATTGGGTTCTCGGCCGAGTACTTCGCCGATTTGTAGCGGACGATCGTCCGTGCCCGGGCTACCGCCTCGGCCGGGCCGTAGCTGGGACCGGCCGATTCCTCGAGCACGTCCAGATACTGCCCCGCCATCACCTGGGTGCGCATGGTGTCGAAGATTGTCCGTGCGCCGGGGACGGCGGGGATGATGGTGCTGAAAAGTTGTTCGCTCAGCGAGAGGCAGAGGTCCCCGGCCAGCACTGATGCCGCTTCGCCGAAGCGTGCCGCGTCGCGGTGCCACCCCTCGGTGCGGTGCAGCGCCTCGAAGCGCCGATGGATAGCGGGCTGGCCGCGGCGGGTATCGGAGCGGTCGATCAGGTCGTCATGGATCAAGGCTGCTGCCTGGAATAGTTCAAGGGCGGCGCCGGCCCGGACGATCTGGTGCGAATCCGGGGAGCCTCCGGCGCCCAAGAAGCCCCAGAAGGCGAACATCGGGCGCAGCCGCTTTCCTCCCCGGGTCAGGTCCTTGATGGCCGACACCAGCTCCACTGCCGCCGGTGAGATCCCGGCAAGAATCTCGCGCTGTTCTTCCAGGAACGTGTCCAGCAGGTCTTCCACACGCGTCGCAAAGTCCGCTGACAAGGCTCGGGCGTCTGTGGTTCCCGGGATGCCCGTGGCAGAGTCAGTCATCATTTCCATCCGTTGTAAGGGGTGAGGTGCTTAGGCATCAACTGTAGCGCTCGGAGACCGGGGGTCGCCGTCGGTGCCGCTGGCTATGATGAATGCCATGGCAACGGCAACCGAACGGGCAATCCTGCATGTGGACATGGATGCCTTTTTCGTCTCCGTCGAACTGTTGACTAGGCCCGAGCTAAATGGCCGCCAAGTCATCGTGGGACACGCGGGGGAGCGCTCCGTGGTGCTTTCGGCCTCCTATGAATGCCGGGCACTGGGAGTGCGTTCGGCGATGCCGATGTCCCAGGCCATGCGGATGGCACCGCATGCCGTGGTGATCGAACCCAGCCAAGGGCTCTATCAGGAATTCTCACGTAGCATCATGGCCATTTTCAGGGAAATTACCCCGCTGGTGGAACAGCTCAGCGTCGACGAGGCATTCCTCGATGTCACCGGGAGCATGCGCCGGTTGGGTAGTCCGCGGGAGATCGGCGAACTCATTCGGCGCCGGATGCATGAGGAGCTGGGCTTGCCGGCAAGCGTGGGAATAGCCCGCAATAAATTCGTTGCCAAGATCGCCTCGACCCGGGCCAAGCCCGATGGGCTGCTGCTGATCGCCCCGGCGCGGACCGTGGAGTTCCTGCATACGCTTCCGGTCCGTGCGCTGTGGGGTGTCGGTGCCAAGACCGCACAGTCATTGCAGGAATCGGGGATCACCACGGTCGCGCAACTTGCCGCCCTGACGGAAAAGTCTTTGCAACGACGCTATGGGGCTTCGGGGACCCATCTTTTCGCGCTGGCCCATGGCATGGACGACCGGCCGGTGGAAGTAACCCGGGAAGAAAAGAGCATCGGTTCCGAGGAGACCTTCGCCGTGGATGTCTTCGACACCGAGGTGCTGAGACGGGAGATCCTGCGTCTGGCCCACAGGGTCTCGGCGCGGCTGCGTGCGTCCGGAAAGGAAGCGGGCACCGTGGTGCTGAAGTTGCGCTATGCAGACTTCACGACGCTCTCTCGCAGCAAACGCATCGACTATCCCACCAGTGCCACCGGGGTCATTGCCAAGACCGCCCATGCGCTTCTACAGGGCTTGGGGGAGCGGCCGCAGGCCGTGCGGCTAGTCGGGGTACGTGCCGAAAAGCTGGAAAGCAGTGCTGGCGGGTATCAGCTGAGCATCGACGCGCAAGAAGACAACTGGCGCCAGGCCGAGCAGGCCGTGGACAGGATCCGTGAGCGTTTCCCGGCCGGCGCCCTGCGCCCCGCCTCCTTGGTCCGCCCCCTGCACGGAAACGTGCCAGATGGCCACCGATCCGATCCCGGATCCATCGGCACCGAGGCGGGCTGAGAGGGTACCCGCTCAAGCCGGAACCCGGGCATGTCGGGGACATGGCGGTAAAGCGGCGACGCCCGGTAGCGGAAAGGATGAAAGTTCGTCCAAAAGGGGTGTCACAACACGTGGTGTCGACTATCTTCTGGAGGCAATCCGGGACTACTCTTGAGGTAAAGAATTGCCGGTGACCACGGGCGGGAACTTTTCGCTTGAGCCGGTCGTTCACCATGACAAGGGCGAGAGCCATAGCGCTGGATGAAAGGGAAGGGATCATGCCGCTTTCCGAACACGAGCAACGACTTCTGGAGCAGCTGGAGAAGCAGCTTCATGAAGATCACCGCTTCGCCTCGAACATGAAATCAGCAGCCACTACCGGGGCGTACTCGACGCGCAATCTTGCGCTGGGTGCGCTGCTAGCAGTGGCGGGTGTCATCGTGCTGATCTGGAGCATCTCCAGCCAGCTGATCCCGGTGGGCGTGGTCGGCTTCGCGATCATGTTTGCCGGTGTCTATTTGGCACTGTCGCGCAAGGGGCGCGGACGCGAGAAGGCCCGCGGCGGAGCTTCTCCATCGGGGCCGCGTTCGAGTTTCATGACAGAGCTTGAACACAAGTGGGAACAGCGCAAACGAGAAGAGTCCTAAGCCGAGTTCAACCCCGGAACTCGTTCCGGAAAATGCAAGCGGTCTTGGCCTCTTGTCTGCCCCACCTAGGTGGGGCTTTTTTTATGCCCAAGCCCGCATCCCGGTCCGTTAGGCAATGTCCGTAGTCGACGCGCTGAATATAACCATGGAATTTGAAAAATATGCCACTTGGTTCGGAGGAGCTCCGTGGCCTTGGGGCGTCCCGGCGTCGTGAACCGTGCCGCGCGGATCCTCCACTTCGCCCTCACTTTTTCCTCCACTTCAGACCCCAATCAGCCATAGTGGTGCCATTTGTGCCCGATTTTGTGCTGGAAGTCACCAGATTTGGCCCCGATTTCTCTCGTTTTTCCCCCGTGAGGCACTGGGATTCATAAATCCCTCCACTGGCCTCTCTGCCTTCCCACCAGTGGTTTTCGGGGAAAGTCGGGCCATTCCCGGGGAAGGGAAGTGGGCAGTGTCGTTGACAGTGGAGGGTTGTGGAGTAAAGTGGAGCGAAAGAGAGGGAATCGGGTGGAGTTGCCCTTCAAACGGGAAGGCGGTGCGTGTGTTCCTAGGAACGTATACGCCGCGACTCGATGAAAAGGGACGACTAATTCTCCCGGCCAAATACCGTGATGAACTATCCAATGGGTTGGTCCTGACCAGGGGCCAGGAGCGTTGCATCTACGTCTTCAGCCAACGTCAATTCGAGAAGTTGCATGAGCAAATCAGCCAAGCACCGCTCTCTTCTCGACAGGCTAGGGACTATGCCCGCGTTTTCCTCTCGGGGGCTTCGGATGAAATGCCAGATAAGCAAGGCCGCGTCACCATTCCAGCGGCCTTGCGCACCTATGCCGGACTGGACCGCGAGGTAACGGTTATCGGTGCAGGTACCAGGGTTGAAATCTGGGATACCCCCGCTTGGAACTCGTATTTGGAAGAGCAGGAAAACCTGTTCTCCGAAACCGATGACGAATTGCTTTCAGGTATCTAACGGAGTTGTCATCCGTCGGATATCCGGCGTTGGCTTGGATCAGGTCTCCAGCCGCCCGAACGGGATTCATCCTGGCTCAACTTCCCCTGAGCCAGGCGGAAACCGTCGGGTCGGAGGGGGACCTGGCTCAAGCAGGCCAAATGACCAGTGTGAACACTTATGAAAGGGACCCGGTGAATACAGACGGCGCCGCTGAGCGACCCGCCTCGGAACGTCATGTCCCGGTACTACTTGAGCGGTGCATCGGTCTCCTGACGCCGGGTATCGAAGCAGGCATCGCGGCTAGGGGCCGCGCTGTCGTCGTCGACTGCACATTGGGCATGGGCGGACACTCCGAAGCCATGCTGGAACGCTTCCCGGAGCTGCACCTGATCGGTCTCGACCGCGACGAACAGGCTCACAAGCTGGCCGGTGCTCGGCTCGAGCGATTCGCCGCCCGGACGGACCTCGTCCATGCCGTCTATGACGAAATCGCGGATGTCGTTGCAGACCTCGGGTTCGATGGCGTCGACGGGGTACTTTTCGATCTGGGCGTTTCGTCGCTTCAGCTCGATGAACGCGAACGTGGTTTCGCCTATTCCTACGACGCACCGTTGGACATGCGCATGGACACCTCCACCGGCCCCACCGCTGCCGATGTCGTCAACAACTATTCCGAAGCCGAACTGGTGCGCATCATCCGCACCTGGGGCGAGGAGAAGTTCGCCGGACGGATTGCCTCGGCC
The DNA here is from genome assembly GCF_014190875.1 of Paeniglutamicibacter cryotolerans. Taxonomy (NCBI): domain Bacteria; kingdom Bacillati; phylum Actinomycetota; class Actinomycetes; order Micrococcales; family Micrococcaceae; genus Paeniglutamicibacter; species Paeniglutamicibacter cryotolerans. The sequence goes on from NZ_JACHVS010000002.1 coordinate 136,334, forward strand.
ATTGTCGCTGCGCGGGACGCCGCACCGTTGAGCACCACCGGCGAACTGGTGGCAGCGATCCGCTCCGTGGTGCCGGCAGCCGCTGCACGCACCGGTGGGCATCCGGCCAAGCGAACCTTCCAGGCCCTGCGCATTGAGGTCAATGAGGAACTCGACGTACTCGACCGGGCCATCCCCGCGGCGATGGGTGCGCTGAACCTCGGCGGACGTGTCGTGGTGATGAGTTACCACTCGCTGGAAGACAAGGTCACCAAGCGGCATTTCGCCGCAGGTTCCAGATCGTCGGCTCCCGTCGGCTTCCCCGTGGAGCTTGAGGAGCACAAGGCCCAGTTCAAGACGCTGACCCGGGGAACCGAGAAGCCGACGGACCGGGAAATTGCTGAAAACCCCCGAGCCGCGTCAGCCAAGCTGCGCGCGGTGGAACGCATTCTGAAAAGGAGCTGATGATGAGCACTAGGACACCAACGCAGGAGAAGTCACACATCTATGACTCGACCTCTGGTGCCAATGCGCTCAAAATAGCTCCTATCCCGGCGCATGTGCCGGAGCAGCAGGAACCCAAAAGGCGCATCACGCTCTCCATTGTTCCCGGTCTGGCCAGGCGCCGCCGAGTGCCCTTCATGTTGTTGATTGCTGGGATCATGCTTGCCGCAGTCATCGGAATGCTGGTGTTGAACATCTCCATGGCCAACGGCCAGTACTCCGTCGTGGGCTTCAAGGGGCAGGAACGTTCGCTCTCGCAGGAAAACGAGGCCCTGCGCCAGGAAGTCAACTTCCTCCAGGCCCCGCAGAACGTTGCCAAGAAGGCGGCCAAGCTGGGGATGGTGGAACCGGGCGTTCCCGCAGCCATCGATCTGGCCACCGGAAAAGTCACCGGAAAGGCGACTCCCGCGAAAAAGGGAGAATCCGAAAAGCTACTGATCAAGGCACCTTCGAAGCCAAAAAATGAGGTCACAGCACCGCATCGATCCACCGCGGCGACACAGCAGCAGCAAACCGTCCCGGCGCAGCCCTCCACCGCTGGCAACCAGCAGGAGGGCACAACGGCTCCCGAAGAAGCAGTGCGCACCGGAACCGGCACGCGCCCTGCCTTCACAGCCGAGGAACTCAACGGTGGAACGATTCCGGCACCCACGGTTCGCACATCTGGCAACTAGTTTGCCCATGTAGGGTGTGCAGGATCGACCACGATGGCATGAGCTGAGGAACAGATGAACAAGACGCCCGCGACAGGGAAAGCCCAAGCGCCGGGCGGAGCGGGCACCAGCGGCAACCTCCGCTTGTTCATTGCCCTGCTGCTCTCCCTGCTATTGCTTGTGACCCTCGGCGGACGGCTGTTCTACATCCAGGGCATGGACCCGCAGGGGGTCGCGGCAGAGGCAGTCAAAAACCGGACGAAGGAAGTATCCATCGAGCCCAGGCGCGGACAGATTCTGGACGCCAATGGCACAATCCTGGCCACCAGCGTCGACCGGTACGACCTGGTCATCAGCCAGAAGGACCTTGCCTCGGAGATCGCGAAGTCCACGACGGAAACCTACCCGCGCAAGAATCCGGAGACGGGCAAGCGCGAGCGCATCACCGTGGACCAGGCCGTCGCGGAGCTCTCCCAGATCCTTGGCCTGGATGAGGCGATGGTGAAGGAATCCGTCGTCGGGGTCGAAGGCGCCGAAAAGAAGACCTACTCGGTCATTGCGAAGTCCGTGACACCCGAAATGCGCAACGCCGCCATGGAGGTGAGCCTGCCGGCGATGAACGGCATGCTGCTCAGCGAACGGCAGTACCCCAACGGCGTGGTCGCCGGACCGCTGCTCGGTTTCATGGATTCCGAGGGCAAGGGCGCCGAAGGGCTGGAACTCTCGCAGGAAGCCAAGCTGGCCGGAACGGCGGGCAAGAAGAAGTACGAGGCCGGTGGCGACGGCATCCGCATCCCGATCGCCACCAACGAGGAAATCCCGGTGCAGGACGGCCAGAGCGTCCGCCTGACCATCAACACTGACATCCAGTACGTGGCGCAGGAGGCCGTGGCTAAAAAAGCCAAGGAATTCAAGGCTGAGTGGGTCAATGCAACGGTCTTGAACCTCAAGACCGGGGAGATCATCGCCCTGGGCGACTCGAAGTCGATGGATCCCAATGACCCCGGTGCCACCGATGCCGAATCCCGGACTTCCACCACACTGACCCAGGCTTTCGAACCTGGATCCACCGGCAAGGTGGCAACGTTCGCCGCGGCGCTGGAGGAGGGCGTCATTAAGCCCACCGACCAGTTCAAGGTGGCCAACTCGCTGCGCATCAACGGCGAAACCATCAACGACTCGTTGAAGCACTCCACCTTCGAGATGACGGCGGCGGGCATCTTTGCCCGCTCGTACAACACCGGCACGGTGATGGTGGGCAACAAGCTGGAGAACAAGGTCCGCGAAGACTACATGCGCAAGCTCGGCATCGGTGCCCCCATCGACCTGGGCGTCAGCGGCTTCAACAAGGGAATCCTGGCCCCGTCGAGCGACTGGGAGCGCCGCCAGCAGTACAACATCATGTTTGGCCAGGGTTACACGCAGACGGCCCTGCATACGGCGAAGATCTTCCAGACCGTCGCCAACGGAGGCGTGCAGATGGAACCGAGCCTCATCGACGCCTACATCGACGCGGACGGAACCGAGCACAAGGTCCCCGAGGCGAAGCCCAAACGCGTTTTCTCCAAGAAGACATCCGATGAAATGCTGCGGATGATGGAAACGGTGGTGCAGGAGGGCACCGGCAAGAAGATGGCCATTGAGGGCTACCGCGTGGGCGGCAAGTCCGGCACGGCGCAGGCCGCCGGTCCCACCGGAAAGTACGATGGATACACCAGCTCCTTCGCCGGGGTCGCCCCGCTGGATGACCCGCAATTCGTCGTGGTGGTCACCATGCACCGGCCCAAGGGCAACTGGAAGTCTTGGAGCGTGGGGGATACCTTCACCGAGATCATGAGCAAGACCCTGAATACCTACAATGTTCCGCCCAGCAAGTCCAAGCCCAATGGCTATAACGTCTTCGTGGGAACCGATCAACAGAAATCCTGGTAATGCCTGCACCACTGACTCCGCGACAAGCGGAGCAAGTCCTCCGTCCGAGCTCCACCGTACCGGTCCGCCTCGCGGACCTGGCCCTCGCCGTGAAGGCCCAGGGCCGGGCGGCGCATATCCTGAACGACATCAGCACCAGCGCGGTCACCGGGTTGTGCCTGGATTCCCGTGCCGTGCTCCCGGGAGACCTCTACGCGGCAGTGCCCGGAGCCAACCGGCATGGTTCGGAGTTCTCGGCCGCCGCCGCGGCGGCCGGTGCCTCGGCGATCCTCACCGACGCCGCGGGCGAGCCGATGGCAGCAGCCACCGGGCTGCCGGTGCTGGTGATCGATGACGTCCGCGAGGACATTGGGCTGCTGGCGGCCGCCGTCTACGGAACCCGCGAGCGTTCCCCACGGCTCTTCGGGCTCACCGGAACCAACGGCAAAACCACGACGACCTACCTGATCCGGTCGATCCTCGCAGCGCTTGGTGAAACCACCGGGCTCATCGGAACCATCGAGATCGTTGCCGGGGAAACCCGGATCCCCAGTATTCTCACCACTCCAGAGGCACCTCAACTGCACGGACTGATGGCCCGCATGGCCGGGCTCGGCATCGGTGCCGCAGTGATGGAGGTCTCATCCCACTCGCTGTCCTACCGCCGTGTTGACGGGCTGCGCTTTGCCGTCTCCGGCTTCACCAACCTCACCCAGGACCACCTGGACCTGCACGGCGACATGGAAGACTACTACGCCACCAAGGCGTCCCTATTCGCCCCCGAACGCAGCGAACGAGCCGTGATCACCGTCGATGACGCATGGGGCGCGCGCTTGGCCGCGGAGTGCGGAGACCGTGCCCTGACGCTTTCGACCACCGGGGACCCCGATGCCGCCGCGCAGTGGTCTGTCGCCGCTGTACGCCCAGACGGGCTGGGGCATGCCTTTGAACTACGTGGTCCCGGCAGCACGCTGCTGCGTGCCCGGACCGGCCTGCCCGGGGACTTCAACATCGCCAACGCCGCCTTGGCGGTGCTGATGGTGCTTGCCTCGGGCGTCGACCCGGCGGTGCTGCAGCATGCGCTGGACACGGCCGATCCGCTCACCGTGGAGGTCCCCGGACGGATGCAGGTCATCTGCCGGGAGCCGGCCGCGATTGTTGACTTTGCTCACAACCCGGATGCCCTGGCCCGCGCCCTGGAATCGGTCCGCAGCACCATCCAGGGCTCGAGGGTCATCGTCGTCTTCGGCGCCACCGGACAGCGCGATGCCACGAAACGTCCGATCATGGGGGCCATCGCGGCCCGCCATGCGGACATCGTCATCGTCAGCGACGATGACCCGCACGACGAGGAGCCCGCGGGCATCCGCGAGGCCGTTGCCGCCGGGGCCCGCGCCGCCATTGCGGCCGAGGGCCTGAGCAGCACCGTCATGATTGAGTACCCGCGCGCCGCCGCCATCGCCAAGGCAGCCGCCCTGGCCACTGTGGCGGACACCATTCTGGTGGCCGGGCGGGGACATGAAATCTGGCAGGAGGTCAAGGGCGTGAATCTGGCCCTCGACGACCGTGAGGAGCTGCGCGCGGCCCTGATCGCCAACGGGTTCACCGTGGCGCCGGGCACCGCCCCAGAGCCGAACGATTCCACGACAGAGGGGACCGAGGGGTAAAGTCCTCATTGCCATGATTGATCTAAATACCGCCGAAATTTCCGCCATCACGGGCGGCCGACCCACTTCGACGGCCCCCGGCGATCAGACGATCCTGGGCGTCGCCACGGACTCGCGTGAATGCGCGCCAGGCTGGCTTTTCGTTGCCAAGCCCGGCGAGTCCTCGGACGGCCACCACTTCATCGACACGGCCCTCGCCGCAGGCGCCGTGCTGGCCCTTGCCGAACGCGAAACCACCGACGCCAACGGCCTCGTGCACCCGGCGATCATCGTCAAGGACGCAGTCATCGCCATGGGCCGGATCGCCGCCCACGTGGTGAGCGTGCTCAAGGAGCGCAACTCGATGCGCGTCATCGGCATTACCGGATCTGCCGGCAAGACCACTACCAAGGACCTGCTGGCGACCATTCTGGCCACCGACGGCGAGACCGTTGCCCCGGTGGGGTCCTATAACGGCGAGGTCGGCGTCCCATTGACGGTCTTCCGCGCCACCGAATCCACCAAGTACCTCGTCGTGGAGATGGGGGCCACAGGCATCGGCCACATCGAGTACCTCGGTGCGATGGTCCGGCCCGAGATCGGCGTGGTGCTCTGCGTCGGCAGCGCGCACGCCGGCGAGTTCGGCTCCCCGGAAAACACGGCTCGAGCCAAGGGCGAGCTCGTCGAGGCCCTTGACGCCTCCGGCGTCGCCATCCTCAACCAGGACGACGGAATCGTCGCGGCCATGGCCGCGCGTTCGGCGGCACCGGTGCTGGGATTCGGCGTCGACTACTCGCAGCACGGCGGGACGGCCCCGGGCATCAGCGCCTCTTCGGTGTTCGTGAACGCCCAGGGTCACCCCGAATTCGACTTGTCCTTCCCCGGCGGCGAAATGCACCACGTACGCGCCGGCCTCATCGGACACCACCACGTCTCCAACCTGTTGGCGGCGGCTGCGGCGGCCTTTGCCGCCGGCATCGCCCCGTCGGTGATCGCCCAGGCGCTCATCGACCTGGGTCCGGGCAGCCGCTGGCGCATGGAACGCACCGAGCGTACCGACGGCGTGACCATCATCAACGACGCCTACAACGCCAACCCGCAGTCGATGCGGGCCGCGCTGCGCGCACTGGCCGAGCTGGGGTTGCCCAACGCGGACGGTGTGGCACGCCGGACCTGGGCGGTCCTCGGGGAAATGCTCGAGCTCGGCAGTGAATCGATCTTCGAACACGACCTGCTCGGCCGGGCCGCGGTCCGGTTGAACATCAAGAAGCTTCTCGTGGTGGGCCGGGGCGCCAAGCCCGCCTACAATTCGGCCGTCCTGGAGGGCAGCTGGGGTGACGAAGCCTATTACGTGGAAAACGACGTACAGGCAGAGGCCATGCTGCGCGAACACCTCGAACCCGGCGACATCGTGCTTTTCAAGTCCTCCAACGGGGCCGGCCTGCGGTTCCTGGGCGATCGGATAGCTTCACAAAACAGCGGCAGCAATGCCGCAAAGGAGGAATCCACCCAGTGATCGCCCTGATCGCAGGAGCAGGCATGGCCCTGCTCCTGACCCTGCTCGGAACCCCGCTTTACATCAAGGTCCTGATCCGCCGCAAGTACGGCCAGGTGGTCCGCGACGACGGGCCGACCACCCATGCAGTCAAGTCCGGCACGCCCACCATGGGCGGGGTCGTGATCGTGCTGGCGGTCGTTGCCGCGTACTTCCTGACCCATGGCATCCTCGAACTGATCGATGCGCGCAATGCGGGCATCACCGCCAGCGGGTTGCTGGTGCTGCTGCTCTTCGCGGGGATGGGCCTCGTCGGCTTCCTCGACGACTTCATCAAGATCGCCAAGAAGCGCAGCTTGGGCCTGCGGGCCTGGCAAAAGATAGTGCTGCAAGCCGCCGTGGGCATCTCTTTCGCCTTGATGGCGCTGAATTTCCCCGACGAGCAGGGTCTGACCCCGGCCTCGACGGCAATCTCCTTCCTGCGCGATACGTCGCTGGACTTCGCGTTCTTCGGGCCGGTGGCCGGCGTGATCCTGTTTGTGATCTGGGCGAACCTGATAGTCACCGCGACCACCAACGGGGTGAACCTCACCGACGGACTCGACGGGCTCGCCACGGGCGCCGCCATCATGGTCTTCGGCGCATACACCCTGATCGGCATCTGGCAGACCAACCAGGCCTGCGGCCTGCCCGGCCAGACCAACGTCTGCTACACGGTCCGCGACTCCATGGACCTGGCCCTGCTCGGGGCCATCCTCAGCGGCGCCCTGATCGGCTTCCTCTGGTGGAATGCCGCGCCGGCCAAGATCTTCATGGGCGACACCGGATCGCTGGCCATCGGCGGCGCGATCGCTGCCTTCGCCATCCTGTCCCGCACCGAGATCCTGCTGGTCGTGCTGGCCGGACTGTTCGTGATGATCACCCTCTCCGTAATCATCCAGGTCGGCTACTTCAAGATCTCCGGAGGCAAGCGGGTCTTCCGCATGGCACCGCTGCAGCACCACTTTGAGCTCAAAGGCTGGCCCGAGGTCAACGTCGTGATCCGCTTCTGGATCCTCGGCGGGCTGTTCGTCGCCGCGGGCCTGGGCATCTTCTACTCCGAATGGGTCGTTGGACTGTGACACACGCACCGCTTGAATCGCTCACCAGCTGGGACGCCGACTGGGCCGGCCTGCGCGTCATCGTAGCCGGGTTGGGGCTCTCGGGCTTCTCCGCCGCCGACACGCTGATCGAGCTTGGTGCGCAGGTCATCATCGTCGACGGCCGTGACGATGAGGCGAACGCGTCGCGAGCCGACACGCTGCGCATTGTCGGCGCCACCGACGTGCTGTTGGGCGCCGCGCACGTGGATGCGTTGCCGCTGTTCGGTGGGCTGGCCCCCGAACTGCTCATCGCCTCTCCGGGCTGGAACCCGCGCCAGCCACTGCTGGCCGCCGCAGCGGAGTCCGGAATCCCGATCTGGGGAGACGTGGAACTGGCCTGGCGCGTGCGCGAACGCGCCGGACGCAAGACGGCCGAATGGCTGGTCATCACCGGCACCAACGGCAAGACCAGCACCGTCGGGATGACCGAGTCGATCTTGCGGGCAGCCGGGCTGCGCGCGATCGCAGCCGGCAACGTCGGCACCCCGATCCTGGATGCGATTCGGGATCCCGAGGGCTTCGACGCCATCGCCGTTGAACTCTCCAGCTTCCAACTGCACTTCACCCACAGCATTTCCCCGTTGGCCTCCGTGGTGCTCAACGTAGCCGAGGACCACGTCGACTGGCACGGCGGCTATGAGCACTACCTGGCCGACAAGGCCAAGATCTACGAGCGCACGCGCGTGGCGGCGATCTACAACGCCGACCAGCGCGAAACCGAGGCCATGGTCGAGAACGCCGACGTCATCGAGGGCTGCCGGGCCATCGGCTTCACCACCGGCGTCCCGGCCCGCAGCATGCTGGGCATCGTCGAGGACCTGCTGGTGGACCGCGCCTTCAACGACGACCGCGCGAATTCGGCCATCGAGCTGATCGCTCTGAACCAGATCGGCGAGGTGGTGCCGCGGCACACGGCAGCCAATGCACTCGCCGCCGCGGCCCTGGCCCGGGCCTATGGCGTCGGCCCGGCAGCCATCGCCGCCGGGCTGGCCGACTTCGACCCGGGCGACCACCGCATCCAGGCCGTGGCCCGGGAAAACGACATCCTCTGGATCAACGATTCCAAGGCCACCAACCCGCACGCGGCGAACGCCTCGCTCGGCGCCTTCAGCTCCGTTGTCTGGATCGCCGGCGGCCTGTCCAAGGGAGTTGATTACCAGGAGCTGGTCAGCTCCCATGCAGCCCGGCTCAAGGCCGTGGTGCTCATCGGCACCGACAACACGGGCCTGCGCCAGGCATTGGAACGACACGCCCCACAGGTGCCCGTGTTCGAGGCCAGCGTGCGGGAAACTGGAAGCATAGCCCCGGACGGCGCCACCGGCACCGCCCGCGGCTGGAGCGTCATGGCCGAGGCCGTAGCGGCCGCAGCCCGGGTCGCCGAGCCCGGGGACACCGTCCTGATGGCCCCAGCGGCCGCCTCCATGGACCAGTTCTCCTCATACGCACACCGCGGCAACGCGTTCATCGACGCGGTCGGCGCGCTGATGGAGGCCAACAGCAAGTAAAGGAGCAGCCGTGACCGGTAGCAGCCACCCGCCGCACCACACAGCAGGGCGCAAGCCGCGCCCACGCGTCCACAAGCCGCAGGCCCCCGCCGCCACTGCGGCCGGGCCTGCCGCCGTTAAGCAGGCCCAGCGCCGGGAGCCCGGAGCCGACCGCGAGGTCCGGGTCATTTCGGCCGCACCGCGCAAGGCCCCGGCATCGGCTTCCCCTTCTCCGCGAGGCATCGGGGGCTGGCTCGGTGACACGTCGCTGAAGGCCGCCCAGTTCAACTACTTCGTCGTGCTCGGGGCCGTGCTGGCGCTGACCACGATGGGCGTATTCATGGTGCTTTCCGCCTCCTCGGTCGAATTCATCACCAAGGGGAGCGGTAATTCCTACTCGCTGTTCATCAAGCAGGGCATTTTCGCGGTGATCGGCGTGGTGGTGATGCTCGTCGCGGCCAGGATCCCCAGCGAACGGATCCGCTCCTGGTCCTGGATTGCCTACTTCCTGACTGTTCTGGCCCTGACAGCCGTGCTCACGCCGCTGGGCAAGGGGGCCGGCGGCAACCGGAACTGGATCGAGATCGGCTCGATGACGATCCAGCCCTCCGAATTCGCCAAGCTGATGCTGGCGATCTGGTGCGGCATGATCCTGGAGCGCAAGTCGCACCTGATGCACGACTTCAAGCACACCATGGTCCCGGTGGTCTTCCCCGGTGGCCTGCTGATCGTCGGACTCGTCCTGGCGGGGCGCGACCTGGGTACGGCGATGATCCTGATGCTGGTCATCGGCACCGCGATGTTCCTCGGCGGAGCCAGGAAACGCTACTTCGCCATGGCCGGCTCAGCCGTCGTGCTCGTCGTGCTCGGCATGGCGCTCTTCGCCCGCAACCGCATGGACCGCATCACCGCCTGGATGGGCAACTGCGACGACGGAAGCGGCCTGTGCGACCAGGCCCAGGCAGGGCTCTACGCGCTGGCCTCCGGCGGCTGGTTCGGCGTCGGCCCCGGGCAGTCGCGGCAGAAGTGGAGCCACGTCCCCGAGGCCCAGAACGACTTCATCTTCTCCATCCTCGGCGAGGAGCTCGGCCTGGTCGGCGCCCTGTTCGTGGTGCTGCTCTTCGCGCTGCTGGCGGTGGCCATGTACCGGATCGCCGTCCGCACCCAAAGCGTCTTTGGCCGTATTGCCGTCGGCTCGATCATGGTCTGGATCGTGGGCCAGGCCTTCATCAACATCGCGATGGTTGCCGGGATGCTTCCGGTCATCGGCATCCCGCTGCCCTTCATTTCCTCCGGCGGCTCGGCGCTGATCTTTACGCTGGCCGCGGTGGGCGTGGTGCTGGGCTTCGCCCGGCAGCAGCGCATCGAATCCGGAGGTCCGCGCTCCGGGAACCCGATCTGGAATAAGGTACGCGGCATCACGTCCGGCGCCCCGTAACGGCCTCCGCCCCCGACCCCCAGTTCTTCATTTCGACATCAACACGGCAGGAACCCACCCCATGACAACCGAACTCAGCGTGATCCTGGCCGGCGGCGGAACCGCCGGGCACGTATCGCCCCTGTTGGCCATCGGCGACGCGCTCCGTGCCGCCGCCCCCGGAGTGGAGATCACGGCCCTCGGCACGGCTGACGGGCTGGAGGCCCGGCTGGTACCGGCAGCGGGCTACCGGCTTGAAACGATCAACAAGGTCCCCTTCCCGCGCCGGCCAAATGCCGCGATGTTCTCCTTCCCGTTCAAGTTCAAGGCGGCCATCGACCAGGCCAAGGCGATCCTGACCGAGGCGAAGGCCGATGCCGTGGTCGGTGTCGGCGGCTACGTGTGCACCCCGGTCTACCTGGCTGCCAACAAGCTGGGCATCCCGGTGTTCATCCACGAGGCGAACGCGCGCGCCGGTCTGGCCAACAAGCTGGGCGCACGCAAGGCGGCCGGCATCGGCGTCGCCTATGCCTCCAGCGGGCTGGCCGGTGCCCGGGTGGTGGGCATGCCGATGCGCAAGTCCATTGCCGCCATGGACACCGCCGCGCTTCGCCCGGCGGCCCGCGCCGCGCTGGGCCTGGACGAGCACACGCCGGTACTGGTGGTGACCGGCGGATCCTCCGGTGCCGCGTCGATCAACCGGGCGGTGTCGGCCAGCCTTCCCGCCATCGCTGAGGCCGGCGTCCAGGTCCTGCACATCACCGGCGCGGGCAAGGGCATCACCGACGCATCCGGCGCCCTGCTGGCCGGGGCCGGATACCGGCAGGTCGAATACGTCGATGGCATGCAGAACGCCTACGCCGCGGCGGATCTGATCGTGGCCCGCTCCGGTGCCGGAACCGTTTGCGAACTGGCGGTCGCCGGCGTCCCCTCGGTCCTGGTCCCGCTGCCCATCGGCAATGGCGAACAGAAGCTCAACGCCGCGGACCTGGTAGGCGCCGGGGGGGCAGTGCTCATCGACGATGCCGGCTTCACCCCGGAATACTTCGCCACCGAAGTGCTGCCGCTGCTCGCCAATGCGCCGGCGCTGGCCGCCATGTCCGCAGCTGCCCGGGCCCAGGGACGCAACGACGCGGCCGAGGCCATGGCGGCCATGGTTCTGGAAGGGACCAAGCAACAATCCACCGGCCGGCACCCGAAGATGGGAAGCTAGAAGCATGCAGCAACAACGAACACTCGAAGAACTCGGCCGCGTCCACCTCATGGGGATCGGGGGTGTCGGCGTTTCGGCCGTCGCCCGGCTGATGCTCGCCCGCGGGGTCACCATCACCGGCAGCGACGCGAAGGACCTTCCGGTGCTCGACGAGCTCCGCGCCCTGGGCGCTGAAATCCACGTCGGCTACCGCGCCGAGAACATCGGTGACGTCGATACAGTGGTCATGTCCTCCGTGGTCAAGCCAGGCAACCCCGAGTACGACGAGGCGGTCCGCCGCGGCCTGCGTCTGTTGCACCGCTCCGAGGGCCTGGCAGCCGCGATGAACGGCCACCAGGTCATCGCCGTCGCCGGAACCCACGGCAAGACCACCACCACCTCGCTGATCGCCGTGATGTTGCGCGAAGCCGGGCTTTCCCCGTCCTTCGCCATCGGTGCGAACATCGCCGGGCTGGGCGTGAACGCCGAACACGGTGCCGGGCGCGTCTTCGTGGCGGAAGCCGACGAGTCCGACGCCTCGTTCCTGAACTACGCCCCCCAGGTCATCGTGGTGACGAACATCGAGGCGGACCATCTTGACCACTACGGTACCGAAGCGGCCGTCCATCAGGCGTTCTTCTCCTTTGCCTCGCTGCTTCCCGCCGATGGCCTGCTGATCTGCTGCGCCGACGATCCGGGCTCCCATGCCCTGGCGTCACGGATGCGCCGCGAACGCCCGGACCTGCGCGTGCAGACCTACGGCTTCTCCGAGGATGCGGACCGCCGGCTGCTGGATCCGGCACCCCACGGGACCCGGTTCGAGTGCACCTTGGAGTGGGGTGCCGGCACGTCGGCGGTGCTGGACCTGGCCGTTCCCGGCAACCACAACCTGCTCAATGCCGCGGCCGCCTTTGCCGTGGGCCTGGACTGCGGCTTGGAGCCGGAGGCCGCCGTGGCCGGGCTCTCGGCTTTCAGCGGCGCGTCACGTCGCTTCGAGCTGCGCGGTGAGGAATCCGGCGTGCGGGTCTACGACGACTATGCCCACCACCCGACCGAGGTCCTGGCGGCCCTGCGGGCCGCCCGTGCCGTGGCGGGAGACGGCAAGGTGCATGTGGTCTTCCAGCCGCACCTGTTTTCGCGTACCCGGGAGTTCCACCGCGAATTCGCCGATGCGCTCTCGCTGGCGGACACGGCGCTGGTGCTGGAGATCTACCCGGCCCGCGAAACCCCGATCGAGGGAGTGACCAGCGCCTTGGTCACCGACCTGCTGAACACCGAGGGCGGACCCGCCACCGCGGGCGAGGTCGCGGCGGTGCTGGCATCACGCGCCCGGCCGGGTGACGTGATCATGACCATCGGCGCCGGGGACGTGACCGAACAGGGTGTGGCGATCCTCGGGGCGTTGGCTGCCGGGGAGGCATGAGCACTCACGAGGCCGGGCCCGGCAACGTGCTGGAGCTGACCCGGCACCCGGTTCGCCGGAGCCGGGTCGGGCGGCGTTGGATCATTATCGGCTCCAGCGTGCTTGCCGTTATCGTCGCGTTGATCCTGGTCCTGACTTTTTCCCCGATCCTGGCCATCAAATCGGTCGAGGTGCAGGGGAACAGCCTGGTTACGGAGGACGCGGTCCAATCCGCGCTGGCCCCGCTGCTGGGCGTCCCGCTCTCGCAGGTGGGTTCTGGGCGGGTGCTGGGCCTGCTCCAGGGCGAACCAGCGGTCGCCGACGTCGTGATCCAGGCCGAGGCACCCGGAACACTGCACGTGCAGATCGTCGAGCATGAGCCGGTGGCCGTGCTGCAGGACGGCAAGGCCTTTTCCCTGGTCGACGCCGACGGGCGGGTGCTGGTGCCACTGCCCAAGCGCGATGCGGTGCGGCTCCCGGTGATCAAGGGCAACGGAGTGACCGCGGACCCGAAGGTCTTCGCGGCCGTCACGAAGGTCCTCTCCGAGCTGCCCGCCGGATTGCTGAGCAGGGTCGATCACGCCAGCGCCGAAAGCCGGGACTTCGTCGAACTCAAGCTCACCAACGGCCGCAGCGTCATCTGGGGAGATGGTTCGCGGGGCCGGGACAAGTCGCTGGTGCTCGAGGCGCTGCTCGGGGTCAAGGACAAGGCGACGGAACCGGTGAAGGTCTACGACGTCTCGAGCCCCGACCATCCGGTGACGAGGTAGGCACACCCGGCGTTTCACGGCGCGCCGCGCCGGTTTTTTCAGTTTTGCAACGACACGCGGGCGCGGTCGTTGCATGAGCGGGACGCTGAACATAGCGTCGTTATATCGTTTGCTTGACTTGACATAACTATAACCTTCGACTTGAGGGTTAATGTTTGTTCCGGGCAAGCCCCACCGGCCAGCAGTACATCGAACAAGGGAAAACAGGACGTGGCAGCTCCACAGAACTACCTCGCCGTGATTAAGGTCGTCGGCATCGGCGGTGGCGGCGTCAATGCCGTGAACCGCATGATCGAAGTTGGCCTGCGCGGCGTTGAATTCATCGCGATCAATACGGATGCCCAGGCACTGCTGATGAGCGATGCCGACGTCAAGCTCGATGTCGGACGCGAACTCACGCGCGGCCTTGGCGCCGGCGCCAATCCCGACGTCGGCCGTCAGGCCGCTGAAGATCACGCCGAGGAAATCGAGGAGGTCATCCGCGGAGCGGACATGGTCTTCGTGACGGCCGGCGAGGGCGGCGGCACCGGTACCGGTGGCGCGCCCGTGGTGGCCCGCATCGCCCGCTCGCTGGGCGCACTGACCATCGGCGTCGTCACCCGTCCGTTCACCTTCGAGGGCCGCCGGCGCGCCACCAGTGCCGACAACGGCATCGAGGCGCTGCGCGACGAGGTCGACACGCTCATCGTGATCCCGAACGACCGCCTGCTCTCGATCAGCGACCGCAACGTCTCGGTGCTCGACGCCTTCCGCCAGGCCGACCAGGTGCTGCTTTCGGGCGTCCAGGGCATCACCGACCTCATCACCACTCCGGGCCTGATCAACCTCGACTTCGCGGACGTCAAGTCGGTCATGCAGGGCGCCGGTTCAGCGCTCATGGGCATCGGCTCGGCCCGCGGTGAAGACCGCGCGGTCAAGGCTGCGGAGCTGGCCATCGCCTCGCCGCTGCTTGAAGCCTCCATTGACGGCGCGCATGGCGTGCTGCTCTCCATCCAGGGTGGCTCGGACCTTGGCCTGTTCGAAATCAACGAGGCCGCCCGCCTCGTGCAGGAAGTCGCCCACCCGGAAGCCAACATCATCTTCGGCGCCGTCATCGACGACGCCCTGGGCGACGAGGCCCGGGTCACGGTGATTGCCGCCGGCTTCGACCAGGTCGATGTCACCAGCGCCCCGGCCGTCCCGGCCTACGCCAGCCACCGCTCGGCTCCGGCCATCCCGGCGGCTCCGGCTGCCGCTCCCGCCGCCGCTCCCGTGGCTGCTCCGGTTGCCAGCAACGAGCCGGCCTTCGAGGAACTCCCGGCCATCGTCGAACAGGACCTGACCGGTTCGCACGATGACCTCGATGTCCCCGACTTCCTGAAGTAGAACCCGCGCAACATCCACTGCAAGGCCATGAGGTTGTCCAGATGCTCCGCTATTACCCCGCGCGTTTTCCCGGTGTCGGTGTAGCTTTCACGACGGTGGATCAGGGCAACCTCGCCTTGCATGTGGGCGACGATCCCGAGGCCGTGCTCATGAGGCGCCGGGAATTGGAAGCCTCCCTGGGCCTGGACGCTCAGCGGTTCTGGTACATGGATCAGATCCACTCCACGATCATTCTCGACGCCGGAGCCGATGTGCTGACGGCATCGACCGCCTCAGGGCACCCGACGGCCGACGGGCTGATCAGCCCGTGCGGCGACGGGGCGCTGGCCGTCATGGTCGCCGACTGCCTGCCCGTCCTCTTCATTGCGTCCACGGCCTCGGGCACGGCCACGGCCGTTGCGCACGCCGGACGCCGCGGACTGCTCGACGGCATCCTTCCCGATGCAGTGGAGCGGCTGCGTGCCGCTGGCGGCACCGACGTCCACGCCTGGATCGGCCCCTCCATCTGTGGAGCCTGCTACGAGGTCCCGCGGGACATGTCGGCCGAGGCCGAGTTGCAGCTCCCAGGCATCACCACCAGCACTCGGACCGGAACTCCGGCCCTGAACCTGCCCGCGGCCGCGGCGGCACAGCTACGCGCGCTGGGCGTACGCGTCGAGGAAAGCGGCATCTGCACGCTGGAGGACAAACGTTTCTACTCCTACCGGCGCGACAACAGCACAGGCAGGCTTGCGGGCCTGCTCTGGCCCGTGGATCAAGACAAGGCGAGGAACGCAGCACAGTGAGCACGACCCCCGAAACCACACAGGGCCCCGACCGCGGGGCCGACCTGCTCGAGCGGCTCACCCGGGTGCGGACGCGCATCAGCGCGGCCACGCTGGCCGCCGGACGCGATGCCGAACCCGAACTGATCGTCGTCACCAAGTTCTTCCCCGCCTCCGATGTCGTGCTTCTCTCCTCCATGGGCGTGCGCCAGGTCGGTGAGAACCGCGACCAGGAGGCGTCCCTCAAGGCCGCCGAGACACGTGCCCAGGGCATCGCGCTGGACTGGAACTTCATTGGCCAGCTGCAGAGCAACAAGGCAAAATCCGTGGTTCGTTACGCCGCAACCGTCCAGTCCGTTGACCGGCCAGCGCTAGTTGCGGCATTGGATAACGCGATGGATCGTGAAATCGGACGCCGTACTGAACAAGGCCTGCCCGAACGGAAACCGATGAACGTGCTGATCCAGCTGGATCTGCGGGAGGATCCCTCGGTGCCCGAGGAGGGTACCGGATTCGGCCGCGGGGGAGCGGACCCCGCCACGATGCTCGATTTGGCTGCATCCATCGCCTCCACGCGGCACCTGCGGCTGCGGGGCCTGATGGCCGTCGCACCACTGGGAACCGACCCGGTCCCGGCCTTCGCGAAGCTGATGGAACTCTCGGGGCAGCTGCGGGTCGAATACCCCGAAGCCGGTGTGGTTTCGGCCGGGATGAGCCAGGACCTGGAGGCTGCGGTGGCGGCTGGTGCGACACACCTGCGCATTGGCTCGGATGTCCTCGGGCCGCGCCCGGGGTTACTGTAGCGTCGAAAGTAGCGGAGACTCAGCGGCCGGTAGCGGACCGCGCACGATCATAAGGAGAAGACCATGGCTGGCGCCCTGCGCAAGACGATGATCTACCTGGGACTCGCCGACGGTGACGAGAACTACGACTCAGAGCAGTACGACACCGGCGTGCGGGAAGAAGTGCGCGCCCCGGAACCTGCTGCCAAGGAGGAACGGCCATTAGCCCAGGTCGCCCCCACCCCGGAGCCTGCAGAAAACGAATACCGCGCTCCGGTAACACCCATTAAGCGCGCACCATCAGTACGGGACGAGGACTCTTCATTGCGTCAGATCACCACGGTTCACCCCCGCTCCTACAACGATGCGAAGATCATCGGCGAGAGCTTCCGCGACGGCATCCCGGTCATCATGAATGTCACAGACATGGGTGAAGCGGACGCCAAGCGACTGGTGGACTTCTCCGCCGGGCTGGTGTTTGCCCTGCACGGCAGCATCGAGCGGGTCACGAACAAGGTCTTCCTGCTGTCCCCCTCCACGGTCGAGGTGCTGGGCGAGGACAAGAAGTCCTCGGACACCCAGGCCACGTTCTTCAACCAGAGCTAGCGGCGGGAATACCTGATACCGTGACCTGGCTCTTTGGAATCATCTACGCGGCACTGACCGTGTTGCAAGTCATGTTGTTGATGCGCATCGTGTTGGACGTCACTGAAATGTTCGCCCGCTCCTGGCGGCCTCGGGGCATCGCGCTGCTGACAGTCAGTGTCGTGGCCCGTGTGACGGACCCGCCCATGCGCTGGTTGCGCTCACGCATTAAACCCCTAGATCTCGGGGGAATGCGGCTTGATCTGGCCTTTATCATTTTGTACTTCGCTACCATCATCTTGAAGTTGATAGTGCGCGGAGTGGGTAGTTCGGTCTAGGCTGTTTGAAGAGAAGGATGATGCCGACCGAAAGGTCCGGTGTCTGAAGCAAACGTCGTGGTGTTTAGCCATGGCCGGTTTCGTCGTTATAGTCTTGTCACATTAGGCGTAACGGCGACACTGGTCGGCGCGCCAAGAACGGTAAGTGTACTCGGGCCGCAGCAGCGGTCGGGGGAGAGAACCAAGTATCGAGGTGACCAGATGGCGCTCACGCCAGAAGATGTAGTCAACAAACGCTTCCAGCCCACTAAATTCCGTGAAGGCTACGATCAGGACGAGGTTGACGACTTCCTTGACGAGATCGTCGTGGAACTGCGTCGACTGACCCAGGAGAATGAGGAGCTGCGTCGCCGCCTCTCCGAGTCCGGAGCCGGCGAAGGCGAGCAGGCAGTGCCCGCTCCCGTCGCAGCCACCCCCGCCGCCAAGGCAGCGGAACCGGCCAAGGAAGAAGCCAAGCCCGTCGTCGAATCGGCAAAGGCCGAGGCACCGAAGGTCGCGGCAGCAGCTGCACCCGCGGCCCCGGCACAGACCTCAACCGCCGAATCGGCAGCCGGTGTCCTGGCCATGGCCCAGCGCCTGCACGACGAGTACGTCGGAGCCGGTGTGGAGCAGCGTGACAAGATCATTGCCGAGGCCAAGGTCGAAGCACACAGCCTTGTCAACGACGCCGAGGAGAAGAGCCGTAAGACGCTCTCCGCCCTCGAGCAGCAGAAGTCGGTCCTTGAGCGCAAGGTCGAGCAGCTGCGCGGCTTCGAGCGCGACTACCGTGCCCGCCTGAAGACCTACATCGAGGGTCAGCTCCGCGACCTCGAAGCCAAGGGCTCCATGGACTCGCCGGATTCCAAGGAAAACGCCTAGCATTATCAGCCACGACCGATCCCCAGGATCGGCCACGGCCTCAAGTTGTTGGCGGTCGGGAACTCCCGGCCGCCAACAACACGTTTAAAGGGAATCATGGAAAAAGAGACTGATCCGACCGACGGCGCTCCCCGTCCCGCGGCCCCGGCCCGCAGCCCCCTGCTTCGTCGACTGCTGTTCGTATCGGTGGCGGTCGCCCTCGTCGGCTACGCCCTTGACCAGTACACCAAGCACCTCGTGGTCACCAGGATGTACGAAGGGCAAATCATCGACGTTTTCCCGCCGCTGTTGCGCTGGTACTCCATCCGCAACCCCGGGGCGGCCTTTTCCATGGGAGCGGACTCCACCTGGATCTTCACCATCATCCAGGCCGTGGTGTTGCTGTACGTGGTCGTCTTCCTCCTGCGCAAGCTCGGATCCCGGCCCTGGGCACTTGCCCTGGGCGGGCTGATCGGCGGCGTCGCTGGAAACCTGACAGACCGCATCTTCCGCCCTCCGTCCTTCGGGCACGGACACGTGGTCGACTTCATCGCCTTGCCGAACTTCGCTATCTTCAACGTCGCCGACATGCTCATCGTCTGCTCGATGATCGGCATCTGCCTGCTGATGTTCACCGGTCGCGAGATCGGTGGCGGACGCGTGGGAAACAATAAGAAGCACGCCTCCGATCCCGCCGCCGACGAGTCAAACACCGAGGGGGAAGCCACGTGACCGGACCCGTAGGCACAACACCAGTCGGGCACACCACGCTGCTGGTGGCCGAAGAGGACGCCGGGACGCGGGCCGATGCCTATGTCTCGGTGGAGCTGGGCATCTCGCGAGCCTCGGCTGCCCTGCTGTGTTCCGAGTCCAACGTGGTCTCCAACGGACGGCCCCTGGGCAAGTCCAAGAAGGTCAATGCCGGAGACGTCCTGGAGATCACCATTCCGGTACGCCCGGATCCGCTCGAAATAAGGGTTGAATTAGTGGAAGACCTGAAGATCATCGCCGATGACGAGGACTACGTAGTCATCGACAAGCCGGTCGGCGTTGCTGCCCACCCCTCGCCGGGATGGGTCGGCCCCACTGTCGTCGGCGCACTGATCGCCGCGGGCTACCGCATCTCCACCTCCGGTGCGGCCGAACGCCAGGGCATCGTGCACCGCCTGGACGTCGGCACCTCCGGGCTGATGGTAGTGGCCAAGTCGGAGCGCGCCTACACCGCGTTGAAGCGCGCGTTCAAGGAACGCACACCCGAGAAGATCTACCACGCGGTGGTCCAGGGGTTGCCCGATCCGATGAAGGGGACCATCGATGCCCCCATCGGGCGTCACCCGGGACACGACTGGAAGTTTGCCGTCATCGAGGACGGCCGTGACTCCATCACCCACTACGAGGTGCTCGAGGCCTTCGGCCGGGCCTCGCTGGTGGAGGTCCACCTGGAAACAGGCCGCACCCACCAGATCCGTGTTCACTTCTCGGCGCTGCGCCACCCCTGCGTCGGAGACCAGACCTATGGAGCTGATCCGAAGCTGGCAGCTTCCCTGGGGCTGACCCGGCAGTGGCTGCATGCCTACAAGCTCGGCTTCCCGCACCCGGTCACCGGGGAGTGGGTCCAGTACACCAGCGAATACCCGCTGGATCTGACGCAGTCACTGGAACTGCTGCGCGACGGCCAGTTCTAGGCCGCCTGCCCAAGCCACACTGATGCCCTGCCGGTTTCCCGGCGGGGCATCATTGTTCTCACACCGGGTAGCCGGCCCGAGGTGCCCGAGGGCTCCACGGGACAACCTAGACTGGAGGGGTGGCTAGCTCAGACTCCGAGGGATTCGTTCACCTTCACACGCATACCGAATACTCCATGCTCGACGGCGCGGCGCGCCTGGGGGAGCTATTCAAGGAAACCGAACGGCTGGGGATGACCTCCCTGGCCACGACCGACCACGGTTACCTCTTCGGTGCCTTCGACTTCTGGAAGAAGGCAACGGACGCCGGCATCCGCCCGATCATCGGCGTCGAGGCATACATCACCCCGGGAACGGCACGCAACGACAAAACCCGTGTGCGCTGGGGTGAAGAAAACCAGCGCAAGGACGACGTCTCCGGCGGCGGTTCCTATACCCACATGACGCTGCTCAGCTACAACAACCAGGGCATGCGCAACCTCTTCCGCGCTTCCTCGATCGGGTCGTTGGATTCGGCCTTCGGAAAGTACCCGCGGCTGGACCGCGAACTGCTCGAAACCTACAGCCCGGGCCTGATCGCCACCACGGGCTGTCCCTCGGGCGAGGTGCAGACCAAGCTGCGCCTGGGCCAGTACAAGGAAGCGGTGAAAGCCGCCTCCGAGTACCAGGACATCTTCGGTGCGGAGAACTACTTCTGCGAACTGATGGACCACGGGCTGGACATCGAACGCCGCGTCACCGGGGACCTGATGCGTCTGGCCAAGGACCTGAGCATCCCGCTGGTGGCCACCAACGACCTGCACTATACCCATGAGCACGATGCCAAGGCCCACGAGGCACTGCTGGCGCTGCAGTCCGGCTCCCGGCTGGACGAGCCGACCTACGACCAGGGCGGGTCGCGCTTCGCGTTCTCCGGTTCCGGCTACTACCTCAAGTCCCCGGCCGAGATGCGCCACCTGTTCCGCGAGCTGCCCGAGGCCTGCGACAACACGTTGCGCATTGCCGAGCGCTGCGAGGTCTCGTTCAACACCGACGCGAACTACATGCCCAAGTTCCCCTGCCCGCCGGGGGAGAACGAGGACTCCTGGCTGGTGAAGGAGGTCGACAAGGGCCTGGCCTACCGCTACCCGGGCGGCATCCCGGACGCCTCGCGCAAGCAGGCCGACTACGAGCTGGATGTCATCACCAAGATGGGCTTCCCCGGCTACTTCCTGGTCGTTGCCGACTTCATCAACTGGTCCAAGGAAAACGGGATCCGCGTCGGTCCCGGCCGTGGTTCGGGCGCCGGCTCGATGATCGCCTACGTGCTGCGCATCACCGACCTGGACCCGCTGGTCCACGGCCTGATCTTCGAACGCTTCCTGAACCCGGAACGCGTTTCCATGCCCGACTTCGACGTTGACTTCGATGATAGGCGCCGCGCCGAGGTCATCAAGTACGTGACCGAGAAGTACGGCGACGAACGCGTTGCCATGATCGTGACCTACGGCTCGATCAAGACCAAGCAGGCGCTGAAGGACTCCTCTCGCGTGCTGGGCTACCCCTTCAGCATGGGCGAATCGCTGACCAAGGCGCTGCCCCCGGCAGTCATGGCCAAGGACATCCTGCTCTCGGATATCGAGGACCCCAAGGCCAAGCGCTACTCCGAGGCAGCGGACTTCCGCCAGCTGGTCGCCACCGACCCGGATGCCGCGAAGGTCTTCGAGACCGCCAAGGGACTGGAGGGCCTCAAACGCCAATGGGGCGTGCACGCCGCCGGCGTGATCATGAGCTCGGACCCGATCATCGACGTCATCCCGATCATGCGCCGCTTCCAGGACGGCCAGGTCATTACGCAGTTCGACTACCCGACCTGTGAGGGCCTGGGGCTGATCAAAATGGATTTCCTGGGCTTGCGAAACCTGACCATCATTTCCGACGCGCTCGAAAACCTCAAGGCCAACCAGAACGTCGATCTGGACCTTGAACGCCTCGAGCTCACCGACCCGGCAGCCTACGAGCTGATGGCGCGCGGTGACACCCTGGGTGTGTTCCAGCTCGACGGCGGGCCCATGCGCTCACTGCTCAAGCTCATGCGCCCCGATAACTTCGAAGACATCTCCGCTGTGCTCGCGCTCTACCGCCCGGGTCCGATGGGCGCGAACTCGCACAACAACTATGCACTGCGCAAAAACGGGCTGCAGGAAGTCACCCCGATCCACATCGAGCTCAAGGATGCCCTAGAAGAGGTGCTGGGTGGAACCTACGGCCTGATCGTGTACCAGGAGCAGGTCATGTCCATTGCGCAGAAGCTGGCAGGCTTCTCGCTGGGCCAGGCAGACATCCTGCGCCGTGCCATGGGTAAGAAGAAGAAGTCGGAGCTGGACAAGCAGTACGCCGGCTTCCGCCAGGGCATGAACGACAACGGCTTCTCCGACGCCGCGGTCAAGGCCCTCTGGGATGTCCTGCTGCCCTTCTCCGACTACGCCTTCAACAAGGCCCACTCGGCCGCCTACGGCGTCGTGTCTTATTGGACCGCCTACCTCAAGGCGCACTACCCCTCCGAATACATGGCGGCGCTGCTCACCTCGGTGGGCGATGACAAGGACAAGCTTGCCCTGTACCTGAACGAATGCCGCCACATGGGCATCACCGTACTGGCTCCGGACGTCAACGAATCCGCCTTGAATTTCACCCCGGTCGGTAAGGACATCCGCTTCGGCATGGGCGCCATCCGCAACGTCGGCGCCAACGTCGTGAACGCCATGGTCTCTTCGCGCGAGGAAAAGGGAACCTTCGAGAATTTCTCGGACTTCCTGCAGAAGGTCCCGGCGGTGGTCTGCAACAAGCGGACCATCGAATCGCTGATCAAGGCCGGCGCGTTCGACTCCATGGGCCACACCCGACGCTCGCTGGTGATGATCCACGAGGAAGCCGTCGACTCGGTCATCACGCTCAAGCGCAACGAGGCAGCCAACCAGTTCGACCTTTTCAGTGCGTTCGACGACCCTTCCGTCGGTTCGTCGTTGGCAGTGGAGGTCCCCGACGTCCCAGACTGGGAGAAGAAGGACAAACTGGCCTTCGAGCGCGACATGCTCGGACTCTACGTCTCCGACCACCCGCTCAAAGGCCTGGGCGGGCTGCTGAGCCAGAACGCGGACCTCTCGGTCACGCAGGTGCTCTCCGACGACGGACCAGCCGACGGCCACATCATCACCATCTGCGGCATGATCACCTCGCTGCAGCGCAGGATCGCCAAGAACAGCGGCAACGCCTACGCCCGCTGCGAGATCGAGGACCTTTCCGGCTCGATGGAGGTCATGTTCTTCGGCAACGCCTACCAGCCGATCGCCAATGTCCTCGCCGAGGACCTGATCGTGGTCGTCAAGGGCCGCCTGCAGAAGCGCGACGACGGGCAGATCACGCTGAACGCCCAGGAACTGACGGTCCCGGAAATCAACGAGGACGGCGATGGGGGGCCCGTGGTCATCTCCCTGCCTGCGCACAAGGCCACCGAGGAGGTCGTTGCCAGCCTCGGCGATGTGCTCAAGACCCACCCCGGCACCAACGAGGTCCGGGTCAAGCTCACCGGCTCGCGCAGCATCCAGCTGATGCGCTTGGGCATTGAGTACCGGGTGAACCCGAACTCGGCACTCTTCGGTGACCTGAAAGTGCTGCTTGGCCCCACCTGCCTGGACGTCTAGCCATGGACGGCCCTCGCGCGCGTGGTGCGGCAACCATCGGGCCGGTGCGACGCGCAGGAACGCACGTGATCGATTATTAAGCGCCGCTGGACCATGGCAAACAGGAGATGTGTCCGGCCCCCGGTAAACTGGCATGGTGACTTCCCCAGCCAGCACCGTGCCCTTTTCCGCCCTCGACACCCTTGACCTGCGTGGAACGCGGTTGGATCACGCGGGGCTGAAGGCGACGCTGCCGCGTGCAGAACTGAACTTCGCCACGGCGGCCGAAGCCGTGGAAACCATCATCGCTTCGGTGCGCGCCGAAGGCTTCGCCGCACTGGCGGCTTTAGCCAAGCGGTTCGACGGCGTCGAGCAGGAGTACACTCGCGTCCCGGCCGAGGCCATCGATGCCGCGCTGGAGAACCTGGATCCGGCCATCCGCGCGGGGCTGGAGGAGTCCATCTCCCGCGCCCGCGATTTCTCCGCCGCCCAGGTGCCCGGCGACACCACCACCAGCTACCCGCAGGGCGCGACCGTCACCCAGCGCTGGGTGCCGGTCCGCCGCGTCGGGCTCTATGTCCCCGGCGGCCTGGCCGTCTACCCGAGCTCGGTCATCATGAACGCCGTTCCCGCACTGGCCGCCGGCGTCGGCTCGCTCGCCCTGGCCTCCCCGCCGCAGAAGGAATTCGGTGGGCTGCCGCACCCGACCATCCTGGCCGCAGCGAAGCTGCTTGGCGTCACCGAGGTCCACGCCATGGGTGGTGCCCAGGCCATCGCGGCGTTCGCCTATGGCGTCCAGGTGCCCGAGGGAGCCGACCCGGCCCTGTCCATCGAGCCGGTAGACGTCGTCACCGGTCCCGGTAACCTGTTCGTTGCCACCGCCAAGCGCCTGGTCAAGGGCGTCGTCGGCATCGACGCCGAAGCCGGTCCCACCGAGATCGCGATCATCGCCGATGCGGCGGCGAACCCCGCCTACATCGCAGCGGACATGATTTCCCAGGCTGAACACGCGC
The DNA here is from genome assembly GCF_014190875.1 of Paeniglutamicibacter cryotolerans. Classification (NCBI taxonomy): domain Bacteria; kingdom Bacillati; phylum Actinomycetota; class Actinomycetes; order Micrococcales; family Micrococcaceae; genus Paeniglutamicibacter; species Paeniglutamicibacter cryotolerans. The sequence goes on from NZ_JACHVS010000002.1 coordinate 160,960, forward strand.
CGGACTCCGCTGCCGTGCTGATCACCGACTCGACCGAGCTGGCCACTGCCGTCCGCGGTGCGCTGGAAATCCAGACCGGCACCACGAAGCACTCAGAACGCGTGATTACCGCGCTGACCGGCACGCAGTCGGCGATCATCCTTGTCGACGGCATCGACGAGGCGGTGCGCGTGGCCAACGTGTACGCGGCCGAGCACCTGGAAATCCTCACCGTCGAGCCCGCCTCCGTGGCGGCCCGGATCACCTCCGCCGGAGCCGTCTTCGTCGGCGAGAACAGCCCGGTGTCGCTGGGCGACTACTGCGCCGGATCCAACCACGTGCTGCCCACCAGCGGCACTGCCGCCTTCGCCTCGGGTCTGAACGTGAACACGTTCCTGAAGGCGATCCAGGTCATCGACTACCCGCGTGCGGCCCTGAGCGAGGTCGCCGGGCACGTGATCACGCTGGCCAATGCCGAGGACCTGCCGGCGCACGGGGATGCCGTGGCCATCCGCTTCGCGGCGGATGACGCCTAGCAGTCATCTGGCCGGCCCGTGCGCGCCACGACGCTGCCGGATGGCGGAAAAGCGGCGCGACCGACGGTGTTGTGATGTAGTTGTGTCAAGTAGAAACCCGTTCCGGTCCCCGGGCCGGGCCACAACAGGAACCAGGAGGACGCAGTCATGTATTGCCCGTACTGTAGAAACTCCGAATCGCGGGTCGTTGACAGCAGGCTCACCGACGACGGAACGGCGATCCGCCGGCGCCGCCAGTGTGCCGCCTGCGGGCGACGTTTCACCACGGCCGAAACGACCAGCATGAACGTGCTCAAGCGCTCCGGCGTCGCCGAGCCGTTCTCCCGCGCCAAGGTCATCAACGGCGTCCGCAAGGCCTGCCAGGGCCGCCCGGTCACCGATGACGACCTGGCTCTGCTCGCCCAGGAGGTCGAGGAGGCGGTGCGCTCCTCCGGTGCCGCCGAAATCGACGCCCACCAGGTGGGCCTGGCGATCCTGACCCCGCTGCAGCAGCTCGACGAGATCGCCTACCTGCGCTTCGCCAGCGTGTACCAGGACTTCGGTTCGCTTGAGGACTTCGAACGGGCGATCGCCAAGTTGCGCGCCGAACGCGGTTCCGTGGTCACCGGGCGCCAGCGTCCGCTCGGCGCCAGCTAGGAAGCCGCCTTCAGAAGAATCCGGGGTGGTAGCTGCGGCCCGAGGGCCGCAGCTACCACCCCGGATTCTTGTTTAACCGCCAGAGCCGTTGATCAGGCCAGCTTCTCAGCGATGGCCGACTGCAGCGCAGAGCCGACGATGCCGGCGTTGTTCTTCAACGCGGCGACCTGGATCGGCGTGTTGATCTCCAGCAGTGGAAGGTAGTCGTCGCTGCGCTTGGAAATCCCGCCGCCGATGATGAACAGGTTCGGGGAGAACAGGAACTCCACGTGCGAGAAGAACCGCTGCAGGCGCGCGGCGTAGTCCGGCCAGGACAGGTCCTCGCGTTCGCGGGCGGCGGCCGAGGCCCGCGTCTCGGCGCCGGCGCCGTCGAGCTCCAGGTGGCCGAGCTCCACATTGGGAACCAGCACGCCGTCGTGGATCAGCGCCGAACCGATGCCGGTGCCCAGGGTGATCACCAGCACCGAGCCGGCCACGTCGCGGCCCGCGCCGTAGCGGACCTCGGAGAGTCCTGCGGCATCGGCATCGTTCATCACGTGCACGGGACGGTCGAGCGCGGAGCGGAGCAGCCCGTCCACGTCGGTATCGATCCAGGACTTGTCGATGTTCGCCGCCGAGCGGGCCACTCCGTGGTGGATGATCGCCGGGAAGCAGACGCCGACCGGGGAGCCGGACCCCGGCGCCTCGGGGCGGGAGTCGAGTTCGGCCACGATCCGCGCCACGACCTCGGCCACGGCCTCGGGGGTGGAGGGCTGGGGGGTATCGATGCGGAACCGGTCTCCGAGCAGCGTGCCCGATTCCAGGTCGACGATGCCGCCCTTGATGCCGGTGCCGCCGATGTCGACGCCGATGGCAACGGTGTGCCGGTGGCTGTTCTTATGCTTAGACAATGGTTTTCCTCGTTGGATCTCTCTCGTGCTGGGTGCTTCTGGCGGCTCCGGATCAGGGCAGCGTGAGGATTTCGGCACCGTCCTCGTTGATGAGCAGGGTGTGTTCGAATTGTGCCGTGCGCTTCCGGTCGCGGGTCACCGCGGTCCAGTCGTCGTCCCACATGTCCCATTCGATGGTGCCCAAGGTGAGCATCGGTTCGATGGTGAAGGTCATTCCCGGTTCGATCAGCCGGCTGTACGCCGGGGCGGCGTCGTAGTGCGGGATGATCAGTCCGGTGTGGAATGACTCTGCCACGCCGTGTCCGGTGAAGTCACGCACCACGCCGTAGCCGAAGCGCTTCGCGTAGGAGGCGATGGTCCGCCCGATCACGTTGATCTCGCGGCCCGGCATGACCGCTTTGATGGCCCGGCGCAGCGATTCCTGCGTGCGCTCCACCAGCAGGCGGGACTCCTCGTCCACGTCGCCGGCCAGGAACGTGGCGTTGGTGTCCCCATGCACGCCACCGATGAAGGCGGTGATATCGATGTTCACGATGTCCCCGTCCCGCACCACGGTGCTGTCGGGGATGCCATGGCAGATGACCTCGTTAATCGAGGAGCACAACGACTTCGGGAAGCCGCGGTAGCCCAGCGTGGAGGGGTACGCCTGGTGGTCCAGCAGGAATTCGTGGCCGATCCGGTCCAGCTCGTCGGTGGTGACGCCAGGGACGATGGCCTTGCCCACCTCGGCCAGCGCCCGGGCGGCGATTTTCGACGCGACGCGCATGGCCGCGATGATCTCGGGGCTGCGCACCTCGGAGGCCTCGGACTTGGTCGGGCCGGGACGCCCCACGTACTCGGGGCGGGGGATGGAGGCGGGAACCGGCCGGGCCGGACCGATGGTTCCGGGCACGAGGGATCCGATGGGCGCTGTCGAGGCAATAGGCATGAGTAGATCTTATCGCCCGGATCCCTCCGGCCACGAGCCGGGGCCTCCGGTACCGGGGCATCGGCTGTAGTCTGGGGCCAGGAATCGGCTACGAGAAAGGACGGTGGCAGCATGCTGGGCAACCCGGGTGAAGGACAGTATTGGTTCAATGTCGTGACGCACCAGGTCGAGAAGGGGCCGCAGTCGGACTGGACGCAGCTGCTGGGACCCTACGACTCCCTGGCGGAGGCGGAAGCGGCCATGGATAAGGTGCGCCGGCGCAATGAGCAGTTCGATGAGGAGGACGCCGAAGACCAGGACTAGCAGGATGCCGGTGCCCGGCACGCTGGGCTACTCGAAGCCGTGCTCCGGGCCGGGGAACGTGCCGGCGTGCACGTCGTGAAGGTACGCGGCGGCCGCCGAGGTGATCAGCGGGCGCAGCTCGGCGTACTTCTTCACGAAGCGCGGGTTCCTGCCTGAGCCCAGCCCCAGCATGTCCTGCCAGACCAAGACCTGGCCGGTGGTCACCGGGCCGGCCCCGATGCCGATGGTGGGCACCCGCAGCGCCGCATCCACGGCGCGGGCGGCCTCGGTGGGGACCATCTCCATCAGCACGCAAAAGGAACCGGCATCCTGCAGCGCGAGTGCATCGTCGATCATGACCTGGGCCGCCTCCCCGCGGCCCTGGATCCGGTAGCCTCCGAGCACGTGTTCGGACTGCGGCGTGAAGCCGATGTGGCCCATCACCGGCACTCCTGCCGCCGTCATCGCCTCCACATGCGGGGCATAGCGCGCACCGCCCTCCAACTTCACCGCATGCACCCCGGCCTCCTTCAGGAGCCGGATCCCGTTGGCCACGGCCTGTTCCACCGAGACCTCGTAGGAACCAAAGGGCATGTCGCAGACCACCAGGGCCCGCTTGGTCCCGGCCACCACGGACCGGGCGAAGACGATCATCTCCTCCATCGTGATCGGCAGCGTCGAGGAGGCGCCCATCATGGTGCTCGCCGCCGAATCGCCAACCAGCAGCACCTCGATCCCGGCCTCGTCGAAGATCGATGCGATCTGGCAGTCGTAGGCGGTCAGCATGGCGAAGTGACGCCCCTCGGCCTTGGCCCGGGCCAGGTGCGGGATGCGCACCCGGGACGGAAGGGATGTACCGGCCGGGGCCGATGTGTTCTGGCCGTAGGGGGCCTGGCTCTGCTCGCTCATGGAAAAGACGATACGCCAGCGACTCGTGCGGCGCATCGCGGGCAATGAACGCCCTAGTCTGTGGCACTTCCGTATAAAGTGGGAGGCAGCGGCGAAGGCCGTTGCCCAGCGTTTCGTCAGGGAAGGAACACACCAGTGGATCGCCAGCAGGAATTCGTTCTGAGGACCATCGAAGAGCGCGACGTGCGCTTCGTCAGGTTGTGGTTCACTGACGTCGTGGGTTCGCTGAAATCCGTTGCCCTTGCTCCGGCCGAGGTGGAGGGCGCGTTCGAGGAGGGACTGGGCTTCGACGGCTCCTCCATCGAAGGCCTGTCGCGGATTTCCGAATCCGACATGCTTGCCCAGCCGGACCCCTCCACGTTCCAGATCCTGCCCTGGCGCGGTGAAACCGAATCCACATCGCGCATGTTCTGCGACATCCTGACTCCCGACGGGGCGCCCTCCGCGGCCGACCCCCGACACGTGCTCAAGCGCCAGCTCGCCGTCGCCTCGGACATGGGCTTCACCTGCTATACCCACCCGGAAATCGAGTTCTATCTGCTCAAGTCCAGCGACTTGGGGCCCGATGGCTCACCGGTGCCGGTGGACCGCGCCGGCTACTTCGACCACGTCACCGGCGGCGTCGCCCAGGACTTCCGGCGCACCGCCGTGACCATGCTCGAGGCCGTCGGTATCTCGGTGGAGTTCAGCCACCACGAGAACGGCCCGGGCCAGAACGAAATCGACCTGCGCTACGCCGACGCGCTGCAGACCGCTGACAACGTGATGACGTTCCGTACCGTGATCAAGGAGGTGGCGATCCAGCAGGGCATCTACGCGACGTTCATGCCCAAGCCGTTCTCCGACGAGCCGGGCTCCGGGATGCACACCCACTTTTCGCTCTTCGAGGGCGATACCAACGCGTTCTATGAGGCCGGCCGCGAGTTCCAGCTCTCGGACACCGCCCGCCAGTTCATCGCCGGCATCCTGCGCCACGCCCCGGAATTCACCGCCGTCACCAACCAGTTCGTGAACTCCTACAAGCGCCTCTGGGGTGGGGGAGAGGCTCCCAGCCACCGCTCCTGGGGCCATAACAACCGCTCCGCGCTGGTGCGCGTGCCGCTGTACAAGCCGAACAAGGGCCAGAGCGCCCGCGTGGAGTACCGCGGCATCGACTCGGCCACCAATCCCTACCTGGCCTACGCATGCCTGCTCGGCGCCGGCCTGAAGGGCATCCAGGAGGGATACGAACTCGAACCGCATGCCGAGGACGATGTCTGGTCGCTCAGCACGGCCGAGCGCCGTGCCATGGGACACGACCCGCTGCCCGGTTCGCTGCACGACGCGATCCGCTCCATGGAGGAATCGGAGCTGGTTGCCGGGATCCTCGGCGAGCAGGTCTTCGAGTCGTTCCTGCGCAACAAGCGCGACGAGTGGGAGGGCTACCGCCAGAACGTCAGCCCGTTCGAGCTCAAGCGCTACCTGGGCATCCTCTAGGGCGGCGTCGTGTCCCTGCCGCCCAACCTGACCCGCAGCCTGATCAGTGCCGGCTTCGATGACCTGGATCGGGCCCGGCACTTCCTCGCCGCACCGGAACTGGCAGCCGCTTCCCCGGAAATCGTCGTTGGCGCGTTGGCTGACGCCGCCGATCCCGACCAGGCGCTGCTGGGCCTGATCCGGCTCATCGAACGCACCCCGCGGGTGATCGAGGTCGCCGGACGGGCCGAGCTGCGTCCGGGCCTGGCCCGGCTGCTCGGCGCCTCCGAGGCGCTGACCGAGTTCCTGATCCGCCGGCCGGAGCAGCTCAACGTGCTCCATGTCGTGCACCCGGCGATCATGGCCGGCACCGAGCCGGGCGTACTGCGCACCATGATGCTGTGGGCCGTGGGCGCGGACCCCGGCTCGATGGCACCGGTCGCGACGATGTCCGGCCCTGAGGCCCATGCCGCGCTGCGCATCGCCTACCGGGGCCGGTTGACCGATCTGGCGCTGCGCGACCTGGCCGCCGCCGACCCGCTGGAGGCCATGCCCAAGGTGGGCCGCGAGCTGGCGGATCTCGCAGCCACCGCGATCGAAGCCGCGCTCGCCGTATCCCGGTTGGAAGCCGCCGAGCGCTTCGCCGCCGATGACATAGCCGCCGTGTCCCTTGCCGTGATCGGCATGGGAAAGTGCGGGGCGCGGGAACTGAACTACGTCTCGGATGTCGATGTCATCTACGTGCATTCCTCCACGGGTATCGATCTGGACCTGGCTACTTCCATCGCCGAGTGCCTGGCAGCGGGAATCAGCCGGGTGCTGAGCGGGCCCGGAAGTGAACCACCGCTGTGGGAGGTGGACGCGAACCTGCGCCCGGAGGGACGCGACGGCGCCCTCTCGCGCACCCTGGAATCCCACGCCGCCTACTACGGACGCTGGGCGCAGAGCTGGGAATTCCAGGCGCTGCTCAAAGCCCGGCACATTGCCGGTGACCCGGAGCTCGGTGCCGACTACGAGGCCATGGTCGCGCCACTGGTCTGGTCCTCCTCGGAACGCGAGGGCTTCGTCGAATCGGTGCAGGCGATGCGCCGGCGGGTCACGGCAAACATCGCCGCCGCCGAGGTGGCCCGGCAGATCAAATTGGGCCCCGGCGGGCTGCGCGACGTCGAATTCACCGTCCAGCTGCTCCAGCTGGTCCACGGCCGCACCGACGAGTCGCTGCGGATGCGTGATACCACCAGTGCCATTGCCGCGCTCAGCGCCGCCGGCTACATCGGGCGCGACGATGCGGCGGTGTTCGACAGCGCCTACCGCTACCTGCGCGTGCTCGAGCATCGGATCCAGCTGGTGCACCTGCGCCGCACGCACCTGATGCCGGCCAAGGAACCTGCCCAGCGGGTGCTGGCCCGGGCCGTGCTGGGGGCCGGACCGAAACCGCGCACCGGCGCCGCCGACCTGCTGGCGACCTGGGCCTCCACCAAACGCACCGTCCGCTCGCTGCATGAGCGGATCTTCTACCGCCCGTTGCTGAGCAATGCCTCGAACCTCTCCGAGGACGAGGTGCGGCTGAGCCCCGAGGCGGCCCAGGCGCGGCTGAAGGCCCTGGGCTATGCGGATCCGAAGGCCGCCATGCGGCATATCGAGGCGCTCACCTCAGGGGTCAGGCGCCGTGCCGCGCTGCAGCGCCAGCTGCTGCCGGTGTTGCTGGGCTGGATCGCCGAGGGAGTGGACCCGGACGCGGGCCTGCTGGGATTCCGCCGGCTCAGTGAATCCCTCGGCGAATCGCACTGGTACCTGGGCATGCTGCGTGACTCGAGTGCCGGGGCCGAGCGGCTCTGCCACATCCTGGCCAACTCCCGCTTCCTCACCGACCTGCTCGAGGTCTCCCCGGAATCGGCCGCTTGGCTGGGCGACGACAGGGACCTGGTCCCGCGCACTTTCGACCAGCTCTGGGCCGAGATCTCTTCCAAGCTCAACCGCCCCGCCCCCGAGGGCCAGCTGATCCGCTTCATCCGGCTGATCCGCCGCCGTGAGATCCTGCGTGTTGCGCTGGCCGACGGCGCCGGGCTCATCGTCCGCCCCCAGGTCGGGATCGCGCTCTCGGATATCGACCGGGCAGCCGTGCTCGGCGCACTGCGCGTGGCCGAGGGCATTGAATACTCACAAACCCCCCAACTCGCCGACCTGCTGGTGGTGGCCATGGGCCGCCAGGGCGGGCGCGAGATCGGCTACGGCTCGGATGCCGACGTGATGTTCGTGCAGCGGGCACTGCCCGGGGCCGATGTGCAGGGTGCCCAGGAACAGGCGCTGCGCATCGTCGCCCGGCTCACCGGGCTCATGAAGAAGCCGCTGGTCCCCGCCATCGCCGCGGAACCACGGCTGGAGATCGACGCCGACCTGCGCCCCGAGGGCAAACAGGGCCCGATGGTGCGCTCGCTGGAGGCCTACCGCGACTACTACGGGCGCTGGGCGCAGATCTGGGAAATCCAGGCACTGCTGCGTGCCCGTCCGATGGCGGGATCCGACGACCTTGCCGCCGAGTTCATGGTCATGGCCGACGCGCTGCGCTACGGCCAGCACATCACCGAGACCGAGCTGCGTGAGATCCGGCGGATCAAGGCCCGGGTGGAGGCCGAGCGACTGCCGCGCGGGGCCGATCCGGCCCGGCACGTGAAGCTGGGCCGCGGCGGACTGAGCGACGTGGAATGGCTGGTCCAGCTGTTGCAACTGCAGCACGCCGGGCAGTACCCCGCGCTGCGCACCACCTCGACTCCCGAGGCGCTGGCGGCGATCGATGGGGAGCGGCTGCTGCCCGGTGACGATGTGGAGACGCTGGACAGGGCCTGGCAGTTGGCATCGCGCATCCGGTCGGCCTCGATGGCCTGTACCGGACGGGCCTCCGACGTGCTGCCGAAGGACCGCAACGAGATGGAGGCCGTTGCCCGTTGGTGCGGCTACGAGCCTGGCCAGGCGGCGCAGATGGAGGATGATTACCTCAAGGCCACCCGGCTGGCCCGGTCCGTCTTCGAACGGCATTTCTACGGTTTCGACCACTGATTCACGGCTCCCGGACCGGGGACCGCCACATTAAGCAAGGAGAAGGACATGCACATCACGCAGGCTGAACTGACCTCCCTCACGACGGAACACCTCGCCAAGGCAGCAGCCAACCCGCATGGCCGCAGCGCTCATGCGGTATTGCGCGACGGGAAGCTGCGCCACACGCTGCTGGCCATCACCGACGGTTCTCGGCTCGATGACCACACCAAGCCGGCCTCCGCGACGCTGCTCGTGCTGCGGGGATCGGTCACGGTGAACTGGTCCGGCGGCGAACCGGTCACCGTCGAGGAAGGCGGGCTCTACGTGTTGCCCGAGGCCGTCCACAACGTTGTGGCCAACGGGGACTCGGCCTTCTTGCTCACCACCATTGCGGGCTAGCTGACGAGGTTTTCGGTTGTTCAAACGGGCTGCCGCCCGTATCGCCATCGGCTCTGTCGGCGACGGGAGCCAACCCACCCCTGGTGTCGCATGAATCACACTCTTGCCGGTGGCGTGTCGCACCGACCGATACCTACTCGTCAGTAAAATCAACCGAGTGCATCTGCTTTCTGATGCTGAACGACGTAACTTCATCCGAACGGAGAAAAGTCATGGGATTCATTGGTTGGATTGTTCTAGGCCTGATCGCCGGTGCGATTGCGAAGGCAATCAAGCCAGGGGAGCAAGGCGGCGGCTGGCTCGCCACCTTGCTGCTTGGCGTAGTTGGCGCCGTTGTCGGCGGTTGGATCGGCTCGAAATTGTTCGGAGTGGACATTAGCGAGTTCTGGTCGCTGTCAACGTGGTTGCTGGCCATTGGCGGTTCGTTGATCGTCCTCGTTATCTGGGGACTGCTAACGCGCAAGAAGGCATAGTCTGAGCACCTGGGGAGGTCCTGGTCTTTCGAGACCGGGGCCTCCCTTTCGCTTGATCCCGATGTTCCGGCTCCCCGTGCCGGCGTCATTGCGGAGGCACGGGCCCATGGCAGCTCGCGGGACAAGGCTGGATGCTGGCTCGCCAGCCTCTGCACGTGGAAGGCAATTACTTCCCCGTCCCGCAGGCGTGGATTCCGGCTCTCGAACGCCAGGGGAGTCCGGCACCGAGGGTGAACGCGGCGTTTGTGGCCAGCGCGTTCGGAGGTTCGTTGCACATGCGGCGCCCGGTTCTGAGCCGCCGGGCCAACTGGGGGATCGTGAGGCTTCCGCAGTCAGGGTCCGAGGTACCCTCGCATTTCGGGTGATCGGTTTTCGTGCCGACGCCAGGGCTCCCCATACGGGGCGGCACCACGCGACAGCAACGACAGCAGCAGGGGTGTCTCCGGCCGTTGTCGGACGCACGCAAGAGGGGTCCGCACGGACCGCCAGGACGATGTCCTTGGGCGGCCCGCGCGGACCCCTCTTGTGTTTGCTACGCCCCGCTCATCGGCGGGAGGCTACTAGCAGCCGTAGTACAGCTCGAACTCGTACGGGTTCGGGCGAAGCGACAGCGGCTTGATTTCGTGCTCACGCTTGTACTCGATCCAGGTGCGGATCAGGTCCTCGGTGAAGACGTCGCCCGCCAGCAGGAAATCGAAGTCGTCCTCCAATGCAGCGAGCGCCTCTTCCAACGAGCCCGGAGCAACCTGGATGTCCTTGGCTTCCTCGGCGGGCAGCTCATAGAGGTCCTTGTCGATCGGGTCCGCCGGCTCGATGCGATTCTTGATGCCGTCAAGGCCTGCCATCAGCTGGGCGGCGAAGGCCAAGTACGGGTTGCACGCGGCGTCCGGTGCGCGGAACTCGATGCGCTTGGCCTTCGGGTTCGATCCGGTGATCGGGATGCGGATGCCGGCCGATCGGTTGCCCTGCGAGTAGACCATGTTGACCGGGGCTTCGTAGCCCTTGACCAGACGGCGGTAGGAGTTCACCGTCGGGTTGGTGAAGGCGAGTACGGCGGAAGCGTGCTTGAGCAGGCCGCCGATGTACCAGCGGGCCACGTCCGAGAGGCCGGCATAGCCCTTCTCGTCGTAGAACAGGGGAATGCCGTTGGCCCACAGCGACTGGTGGCAGTGCATGCCCGAGCCGTTCTCACCGAAGATCGGCTTCGGCATGAACGTGGCTGACTTGCCCCATGCGTCGGCGACGTTCTTGACGATGTACTTGAACTTCAGGATGTCATCGGCCGAGTGGGTCAGCGTGTTGAACTTGTAGTTGATCTCGGCCTGCCCGGCTGCGCCGACCTCGTGGTGCGAGCGCTCGACCTCGAGGCCCGCCGCATCCAGCTCGAGGCAAATGGCATCGCGCAGGTCGGCCTGCTTGTCGGTGGGGGAGACGGGGAAGTAGCCACCCTTGAAGGGGGTCTTGTAGCCCTGGTTGCCGCCCTCTTCCTTGCGACCGGAGTTCCACGGTGCCTCATCGGAATCGACCTTGTAGAAGGAGCCCTGCGGCTTGGATTCGTATTGGACGTTTTCGAAGATGAAGAACTCGGCCTCGGGGGCGAAGAAGGCGGTATCGGCGATGCCGGTGGAAGTCAGGTAGGCCTCGGCGCGCTCGGCGACGGAGCGCGGGTCGCGGTGGTACGGATCACCGGTGCGCGGGTTCACGATCGAGAAGTTCAACGCCAGGGTCTTCTCCAGTCGGAACGGATCCATGAAGGCGCTGGTCACGTCTGGGATCAGCTGCAGGTCCGAGTCGGCCAGGCCCGCGAAGCCGGCGATCGAGGAGCCGTCGAACAGCTGCCCGTTGATGAAGAAGTCCGCGTCCACGGTCTTGGCCGGCACGTTGAAGTGCTGCTGGATGCCCGGCAAGTCGGTGAAACGGATGTCGACGAACTTAACCTCTTCGTCGGTGATGAACTTGAGAACTTCGTCAGCATTCTTGAACATCTTGTACTGCTCCTCGTTGGTTTTTCCGGCTCTGCGTTTGTCGCATCCGTGGGGCCCTGAACGGCCCGTCTCCATGAACAACGATAGCGTGTGGGCGTTAACCGTCCGTGTCTCTTTTGTTTCCGGCGCGTTACATGGCGCCGATCTGAACGCTGGGAGCGTGTGATATGCCACATTCTCACCGTTGGCCGAGTGTTGGGCCACGGTGGGAGCGTAGTGGGCGCCCCAAGTAAGGAGGGCGCCCGGGAAACGCCGGTACCCTGAAGGGGTGGAAAGAAAAGACTTTGGATCGTGGCTCGAGGGCCCCCCGCAACTGAGCAACCAGGAATGGCCGGGCCAGCGCCTAGGCCGCCCCGAGGCCGGACCGGGCAGCGTGGCACGCATCGGTCGTCGCGTCGTTGCCCTGTGCATCGACTGGGCGATAGCGATGATCCTCGCTGCACTGATCTTCAAGAGCGCGCAATTCGCCGATCTGGCTATCTTCGCCGTCACGCAGATGCTCTTCGTCGGCGTCACCGGGCACTCGATTGGGCACCGCATCATGAGCCTGCAGGTTCAGGGCATGGATGGAAAGGCCATCACGCCACTCAAGGGCGTCGTGCGCACGCTGTTGATCCTGCTGGTGATCCCGGTGCTGATCAGCGACGCCGATCAGCGCGGTTACCACGACAAGATCGTTAACACGGTCTTGGTGCGCATCTAGTACCAAGACTGATTCTTCAGCATGGGGCCCGGATCCGTTTGGATCCGGGCCCCATGCTTTTCGCCCATGCGATTAGCGGTAGTCTCCCAGCTTGAAGGCAGGGCTTCTGCAAAGTCGGGCCATAGTCATGAATTATGAATGCAATCCCGTTTACTTTGGCGTGCTCTTCAGGATCTGATCGGGTGGTCCGAGGGTCACTTTGCGCATGGCCTGACGTGTGCTGTTGCGTTTCCTGCACCCACGCAGGAGTTCGTTGAGGATTTCCCAGCAGGCGCCAACGAACGCCACGCCTGACATCTCAGGGGGGGAAATCCGGAGGCCGGGTCAGGGAACGCCGGGAGGCCCGAAGGGCGGAGGCCAAGGAAAGCCGTAGCGGGTCTTCCGTGAATTCCTGGGCGGCGTCGGCAACCAGGGGGCGCAACACGTAATGCCTGCAAAGGTATCCGTGGATTTCCTGAACCACTCCCGAATGGAGTCTTCGAGCGCACCACGGCGCCAACGTCGCGTTGGCGGGACTTGAGCTCGTCGAAACAGTCCCCGATTTCCCACCGCTGTTTACGAGGTATTCCACGACCCGGACAGGCGGGGGCCTGCCTCGCCGGTCGGCGTTGCGTTGGTGGAACCCCGGCCCGATCTCGGAAATGAACCATCTGGGAGTCCTTCCCTGACCGGAAGCACCGAATTCGATTTCAGCCGACACAACAGTTGAGCGCCGGTGGCTGTGCTTTGGGTGAAGGTCTCGGAACTGAAGAACCCTCGGTCTGCGACCTGACGCAGCGAAGGATCCAGATAGTGCAGCAATCCCGGGGAGAGATATCGTGTTCCGAGGTGCTGCAGCCGCTGAGCGCCGCTCCGAATACCAGGTGGGTTCAGCATTCGGCCACGGCCAGCACTCTGGCCTGCGAGGACCGGCTTTTCGGGGGTTTTGGTGCCTGGCCGTCCGAAGGACCGTTCGTTGGCCGGCTTATCGGGGGACTTCCAGGACGGCGCCGTCCACGGCTGCCAACCGCAGCCCGGGCAGGAACCCGGGTTCCGGATCCCGGCCCAGTGGGTGGGCGACCTCATCTAAGGGCTGAGCCATAACGGGGTATCCCAACCGGGTTCGAACCTTGAAGATCACCGCCTTCGGGGGCATCTGCCATGCCGTGAACCGGCTGGCAACCCACTCGAGTCCGGCCATCAGGGAACGCATCACCTCTTGGCAGGACCCGGTGAAAACAACGCCAAAGCCATCACTAACAGACCATCAGCCGGGCCGGCAACAACCGGTTCCGGTGTTCCTCTACACCAGCGTCCTTGAGGGCCTTGCCACCAGATCCGACGGGAACCTTCGTCACCACACCGATCAAAACATGATCGGTCAACCGGTCGGGTCCTTGAGGGGAAACCCATCCCAGATGTTCCACAGCAATACGCTGGAAACACCATGCGCCGAAGTAAACGACATTGGTTTAAAAGCCGAGGGGCGGGATGGGCCGGAAACCGTGGTTTCCATCCCATCCCGCCCCGTGATCGAACCAGGGGGTCAAGCTACCTGCCGGAGCGGCGCGAAGGCCGGGCACGGGTCGGGTCGATGCCCTTGGGGATCGGCAGTTTGGCACTGCCCAGGGTGCTGATGCGCTTGTCGACGGCGCTGACCTCGAGCTTGGTGATGGCCTTGGGCAGCTTCTTCATCTTCTTGCCCACCGCTGCGAGCGGGACCTGACCCTCGTCGTTGCCGGCGTTGACCACGTGGATCGGCACGTTCGGCAGCACGCGGCCCAGACGACGACGCTCGGCGTCGACCAGCGGCTTCACACGCGAGATCGGGCCTTCGGTGACCAGCACGACCCCGGCGCGGCCGATGGCCAGAAACACGAGGTCCTGGGTGCGCGGGCTCACGGCGACCGGCTGGTCCTTCAGGATCCAGCCGCGGCGCAGCACGCTCATGGCGGCACCGGCAGCACCCGGACGTCCCTCGAGCTGGGAGAACGCGGCACGTTCGGCGCGCCGGGAGAGGATCATGGTCGCGCCAAGCAGGCCGACCGGGATCGAAATCAGCAGTGCAGTGATCCAGTTGTTGCCGGGCAGCAACAGGCTGATCAGCAGGCCGAGAACGATGGCACCAAGGAACGCCAGAAGCATCAGCCAGACGACCATCGGGTCGTTCTTGCGGGTCATCTGGAAGACCTGGCCGAGCTGTTTCAGCCGGCCTGGTTCCTTGGCGGCCTTTTCGGCCTTGGGCTTGCGCGAGAAGAGTCCGCGTTTGGGCTGGGAGGCCTCGGTCGAGGCGCTATCGGTGGTTTTGGCCATAGTGATTCAATTCTACGTGATCCATCAAGGTTACAAGTTGCCGACGAGGCTCGAGGCTTCCTGGCGCGTATCGCCAGAGCTGGCAATGTGCTCCAGCTCCGCCGGAATCGGCAGTCCCTTGCTGCGCATGGCTCCGGCCCACAACCGCCCGGCACGGTAGGAGGAGCGCACCAGTGGTCCGCTCATGACGCCCAGGAAGCCCATTTCCTGGGCCTCGTCCTGTAACTCGACGAACTCCTGCGGCTTGACCCAGCGCACCACCGGGTGGTGGCGCTCGGTCGGGCGCAGATACTGCGTAATGGTCAGCAGGTCGCAGCCGGCATCGACCATGTCACGCATCGCCGAGGTGACCTCCTCGCGGGTCTCGCCCATGCCCAAAATCAGGTTCGACTTGGTGATCATCCCGTTCTTCCGGCCCTGGGCGATGACATCGAGCGAGCGCTCATAACGGAAGGCAGGACGGATCGACTTGAACAGCCGCGGCACCGTCTCCAGGTTGTGCGCATAGACCTCCGGGGCGGCCGCGCAGATCTCGTTGAGGAATTCGGGCTTGCCGGAGAAATCCGGGATCAGCAGCTCGACGCCGGTGCCCGGGTTCATCTGGTGGATCCGGCGCACGGTCTCGGCGTAGAGCCAGGTGCCCTCGTCCTCGAGGTCATCCCGGGCAACGCCGGTCACCGTGGCATAGCGCAGGCCCATCTTCTTCACGCTCATCGCTACCTTGAACGGTTCGGCCCGGTCGATCGGCTGCGGCTTGCCGGTGTCGATCTGGCAGAAGTCGCAGCGCCTAGTGCACTCGGAGCCGCCGATCAGGAAGGTGGCTTCCTTGTCCTCCCAGCACTCGAAGATGTTCGGGCAGCCGGCCTCCTCGCAGACGGTGTTCAGCCCCTCGGACTTCACCAGCTTCTTGAGCTCCACATATTCGGGGCCGATGTTGACCTTGGTCCTGATCCAGTCCGGCTTTCGCTCCACCGGGGTGGCTGAGTTGCGTTGTTCGATGCGAAGCAGGCGGCGGCCTTCGGGTGCTGCGTTCATCGGATGGCTCCTTCTGGGATGACGGCGATGGTGTGGATGGCAGGGGTCAGCCGGGTCAGCAGTTCCTGCTCAATACTGTCCATGACATCGGCCGGATCGATGGCGGATCCGGCTTCGATGCTCAGGGTAGTGGTGCCGGCGTCAGTGATGCCGCAGGCGATGATCTGTTCGTAGGGGAACAGGTCGTTGGAGCAGTTCAGTGCGAAGCCGTGCATGGTGACGCCGTGATCTACCCGGATGCCGATGGCGGCGAGCTTGTTATCGCGCGCGCCGTCGGTACCCCTGACCCAGACCCCGGATCGGCCCTGGATGCGAACGCCGGTGACCCCGTAGGTGGCGCAGACGGCGATCAGCGCGTCTTCTAACCGTGCCACGTAGTCGCGGATCGCCAGGGGATCACGCAGGCGCACTATCGCGTAGCCGACCAGCTGTCCAGGCCCGTGCCAGGTCAGCTTGCCGCCTCGATCCACATCGATCACCGGGGTGCCGTCCGCGGGCAGGTCCGACGGCTCGGTACGCCGCCCGGCGGTGTAGACGGGCGCGTGTTCCAGCAAGAACACGGTGGGACCACACCCGCCAGCGCCGACTTCGTCGTGTACGCGGCGCTGCAGGTCCCAGGCCTCGCGGTAGTCCACCAGGTCCGGGGCATGGCCGATTCGTTGAAACGTGATGCTCATGGCGACCATGATAGGCAGGTAGCAGGTCGGTGGAAGAATCGCATATCGACATATTGCCTGTGGATAACGAAAGTGCGATGCCGGCAAACGGCGTAGAACTGGGTCATGGATTCATCTGATGCCCTCATGCCCACTCCGGTGGTGTCCGGATATGTGACCGAGCGGCGGCTCGGCTCCGGGGCCAGCTCCAGCGTTTATGTACTGCGCCGCCAGGGCGACGGCACCCTGCTGGCGCTCAAGCTACTTGATCCGTTGGACCCTGGGTCGGTGGCCGACGAGGCGCGGCTCGGGGTGGAGCACGAGTTCCTGCTTGCCAACTACGGGCTGGTGGACACGGACCGGGGGCAGGGATTGTTACTCAAGTACTGTCCGGGTGGATCGGCGGCCCGGTTGCTGGCGGTGCGCGGACCGCTGGGCACGGGGGAAGCCGTGACGGTATGTGCTCCGATCGCCGCAGCACTTGCCTACCTGCACTCCGAGGGAGTGGTCCACGGCGACGTATCACCGGGGAACATCCTCTTCACCGCCGAGGGAATGCCCCAGCTTGCGGATCTTGGCTTGCGCGCCGTGCTGGGCCGAGGGGCGCCCAGCGGCGGCACCCCGGGGTTCATGGCGCCAGAAACCGGTGGCGGGCAGCCAGGGCTGCTGCATCCGGCCCGCGATGTCTATGGGCTCGGAGCCGTGCTGTGGTATCTGCTGACCGGGCGTACGGCGGGAGCCACGCGACAGCGCCCGCCGCTGTCGACGTTGATGCCCGGGATCCCGGAGGAACTGGTTGAACTGATCGAGTCCTGCCTGCAGGAGGATCCGGCGTTGCGGCCGACCGCCGAGGACGTGGCCCAGCGGATCTTCACCGGCACCACGGCGCGTCCCATCGAGCTCGAGGACGTGGTCGGCCCGGAGGATTCGGGACTGATGGCAACGGTGGTTTCGGGGGAGCGGGAGGCGCGGCGGTTGCGATGGCCCACGGCCCGGCCTCGGCCTCGGAGGGTTCGCCGCGGCCGGACACCACGGACCCCGTGGGTGCCCGGAGTGGCCTTGGGCGTGCTGGCGCTGCTGATAGTTGCCGGGGCCGGACTCTGGTTGTCTTCGGGCCCGCGGATGGATGCGGCGGCGCCGATGGCTTCCGTGCCGGCGCCATCAACCGCTGCACGGCTAGGACCCCGGGCAACTGCATCGCCTTCACTGCGGCCGTCCACGCTCCCATCGCCCGTGCCATCGACCGCACCCCGCCGGAGCGCCGACAATGCCGAGGCTCCAGCACGGGCGTTGGTACGGCTCGCGGCGTTGCGCGATGAGGCGCTGGCCAGCGGAAGCGCCGTGGAGCTCGATCGCGTTCACGCGTCGGGCTCGCCCGCGCTCGCTCATGACCGGCGGACCGTGGAGGCCCTGAAAGCGCGCGGGGTGCGCTTCGTCGATTTGGAAACCGTCCTGAGCGACGTGAGGACAGCGGAATCGCCTGGAGGTGGAGTGATGATGCTGACCGCCCGTAGCGTCCAGGCGTCCTACCGGGTGGAAGACGGCCGGGGCCAGGTGCTGGCAACGTCCGATGGGCGGGGCGACAGGGTGCGCTTCGAGCTGCGCCTGTCGGAGCAGGGCTGGAAGATCTGGTCCGTGACCGCTGCGGACTGACAGGGCCCGTCGCCGGGCAGCGAAAAGGGACGCGGTGTGGTTTCCGGGATGCCAACACAGCCCGAAACCACAACGCGCCCCCCCTCGGGCCGGACTAGACCAGCACGGCGTCCAAGGTGATGCTCGGGACGGCGGCAAGTGCGACCGATACCGGGCAGCCTTCCTTGGCGGCCTGTGTGCTCTGCTCGAACTGTTCCGGGGAGATGCCCGGGATCGAAGCGGAGAGCGAGAGGCGGATCGCGGAGATCTTGGCGCCGTTGCTCGTGTCGAAATCGACCTCGGCACGCGTTTCCAGGCGCTCGGCGGTGAAGCCGGCCTCCTTGAGGATGTTGCTCAGGGCCATCGAGTAGCAGGCAGCGTGCGCGGCGGCGATCAGTTCCTCGGGGCTGGTCTTGCCCTCGGCAGACTCTGCACGGGCCTTCCAGGTTACCGGGAAGGAACCGATGCCAGAGGTTTCAAACGTGGTCTGGCCGGTTCCGGTGGCGAGGTCGCCGCTCCAGACGGTGCTAGCTGAACGGGTGGTTGCCATGCGGGCTACTCCTTCGATCGAACGTGGCGGGCCAGTCCGGCCCTTTACTTGCCATCCTAGGTGCGCCCGATCACATCGCCAAAGTGCCGCCGGTCACTGGTCGTTAAATGACGAGGGGAGACTCCGGACAGGCAGGCCGGGATCTCCCCTCGGGGAATTTCGGAATCAGTTCCAGAACACCGCGATGGCGACGTTGATCAGGGCCAGGCCACCGACTGCGTGGGCGATGCCCTTCGGGACCGTTTCGCCGTTCTTGACCTTGCGCCGGCCAAGGAAGGCGGCGACGAGGATGACGATCAGGATCAGCGTCTTGAGACCGATCTTGGCGTTGTTCGGCTGGCCGTCATCCATGTAGATCAGGCCGACCATCAGCAGGCCGGTCACCAGCTGGACCAGCGCGCCAATCCACTGCCATTGGGTCACTGTCGGGGTCTTGAAGTAGGCCAGCCAGCCGCCGACGAGGGCAGCTGCTCCGAGGATGTGCAGGAAAATGAGCAGATTGAATAGGAAGTCCATGAGCCCTAGTCTAGGGCGGTTTCAGAGGCCATGTCGAAACCGGAAGGCAGGTGCGGCTGAGGCATCGTGCGCATCATCGCGGTGCAGTTAAATGCCACGGCGGGCGGTTCCCGCCAAAGGGAAACGCCCGCCGTGGCCGGGGCTGCCGCAGGGGCCGCCCACTGGAGATGTGCCTAGAGGCCCAAATCCGATTCGAAGGCGCCCGCTTCAAGGCGTGCCTTCAGCGTCTGCAGGAAGCGTCCGGCATCGGCACCGTCGACCAGGCGGTGATCGTAGGTCAGCGACAGGTACATCATGTGGCGGACGGCGATGGTGTCGTCTCCGTCAGCGTCCGTCATGACGACGGCACGCTTCACGATGGCGCCGATGCCCAGGATGGCCACCTGCGGCTGGTTGATGATCGGGGTGTCGAAGAGCGCGCCGACCGAACCGATGTTCGTGATCGAGAACGTGCCGCCGGACAGCTCGTCCGGGCCGATCTTGTTGTTGCGCGTACGCGATGCGACATCGGCGATCTTGCCGGCCAGGCCGGCCAGGTTCAGGTCGCCGGCGTTGGAGATGACCGGAACCAGCAGGCCCTTGTCGGTGTCTACTGCAATCGCCAGGTGCTCGGCGTTGTAGTAGGTGATTTCCTGCTTGGCCTCGTCGTACTCGGCGTTCAGCTTCGGGTGCTGCTTCAGCGCCTCGGCGACCGCCTTGGCGATGAACGGCAGGAAAGTCAGCTTGGTGCCGTTGACGGCGGCGAAGCCGTCCTTGGAAGCGGTGCGCAGCTTGGCGATGCGGGTCATGTCGACCTCGTGCACCTGGGTCAGCTGCGTGGAGATGTCCAGCGACTCACGCATGCGGCGGGCGATGACCTGGCGGATCCGCGGGGCCTTCTCCGTGGTGCCGCGCAGGCTCGATGCGACGACCGGGGCCGGTGCGGCCTTGGCTGCCGGAGCGGAGGCGACCGCGGCGGCAGCGGATGGGGCGGTGACCTTGGCTGCTGCGTCGAGCACGTCCTGCTTGCGGATGCGTCCACCGACACCGGTGCCGGTGATCATGGAGAGGTCGACGCCGGACTGCGATGCCAAGCGGCGCACCAGCGGGGTGACATATCCGTCGGAAGCCGGGGTAGCTGCCGGTGACGCGGCGGCCGGAGCCTGCAGAGCCGGAGCAGCAACGGGTGCCGGGGCAGACGGTGCTGGCGGTGCTGCGACCGGAGCCGGTGCGGCAGCGGGTGCCGGTGCGGCAGCGGGTGCCGGTGCGGCAGCGGGTGCCGGTGCGGCAGCCGGTGCCGCCGGAGCTGCGGCAGCCGCCGAACCGATGATTGCCAGCACGGAGCCGACCTCGGCCGTCTCGTCCTCGGCAACGCGGATTTCCAGCAGGGTGCCGGCAACCGGCGATGGGATCTCGGTGTCGACCTTGTCGGTGGAAACCTCCAGCAGTGGCTCGTCCATCGCGACTTCCTCGCCGACCTGCTTCAGCCAGCGGGTGACGGTGCCCTCGGTGACCGATTCGCCCAGTGCCGGAAGCACGACGTCGGTGCCGGCGGCCGGTGCGGCTGCCGCCGCCGGAGCGGCGGGTGCTTCCTGGACCGGAGCGGGAACCGGGGCTGCCGGAGCCTCAACGGCCGCGGCCGGAGCCTCAGCAGCTGCCGGGGCGCCTGCGCCGGAGCCATCGCCGATGCGCACCAGTGCGGCGCCGACCTCCGCCGTCTCGTCCTCGGCCACGAGGATTTCCTCGATGACGCCGGCGACCGGCGACGGAATCTCGGTGTCGACCTTGTCGGTCGAGACTTCCAGCAGCGGCTCGTCGACCTCTACGCGGTCCCCGACCTGCTTAAGCCAGCGCGTAACGGTTCCTTCGGTGACGCTCTCGCCAAGTGCCGGCAAGTTCACGGTTTCAGACATGGTGTCCCCGTTCTCCTCAAAACTAATTCATGAATGTGCGTGGTGACCGGTGGCAAGACGCGTTCGGCCAGGGGGCGTTTTCGCCAGTTTAGTGCACGTGGGGGCCCGCTCCCGCGGACGGGGTGGCGGACCCCCACGTGCGCCGGGGTGGCTAGCCGTGCAGCGGCTTGCCGGCGAGGGCCATCGCGGCCTCGCCTAGGGACTCGTTCTGCGTCGGGTGGGCGTGGAGCAGCTGGGCCACGTCCTCCGGGTAGGCTTCCCAGTTCACGATCAGCTGTGCCTCTCCGACCTGCTCACCAATGCGTCCGCCGATGCCGTGGACTCCGACGATCGGGCCATTCTTCACACGCACCATCTTGATGATGCCTGCGGTGCCCAGGATCGAGGATTTGCCGTTGCCAGCGAGGTTGTACTCGACGACCTCGATCTGGTCTTCGCCGAACTTCTCCTTGGCCTTGGGCTCCGAGTAGCCCACCGATGCGATTTCGGGTTCGCAGTAGGTGACCTTGGGGATGTTGATGTCTTCGACCACGACCGGGTTCAGTCCGGCGATTTCCTCTGCGACGAAGATGCCGTGCTGGTAGCCGCGGTGGGCCAGCTGCAGACCCGGAACGATGTCGCCGATGGCGTAGATGTTGCCCACGCCGGTATGGCAGCGCTCATTGGCAAGCACGAAGCCACGGTCCATCGGAATGCCTTGCTCCTCGTATCCCAGACCCTGGGTGACCGGGCCGCGGCCCACGGCCACGAGGACGATCTCGGCTTCGAGCACCTTGCCATCGGCCAAGGAAACCTTGACGCCGTTGGCATCCTGCTCGACGTTTTCGAAGAACACGCCGGTGTTGAACTTGATGCCGCGCTTCTTGAACGCGCGCTCCAGGTTCTTGATGATCGAGGGATCCTCGTTCGGCACCAGCGAGGGCAGTCCCTCGACAATGGTCACGTCTACGCCGAAAGACTTCCATACGGAGGCGAATTCGACGCCGATGACGCCGC
Organism: Paeniglutamicibacter cryotolerans; assembly: GCF_014190875.1. Classification (NCBI taxonomy): domain Bacteria; kingdom Bacillati; phylum Actinomycetota; class Actinomycetes; order Micrococcales; family Micrococcaceae; genus Paeniglutamicibacter; species Paeniglutamicibacter cryotolerans. The sequence goes on from NZ_JACHVS010000002.1 coordinate 182,743, forward strand.
CGCCGAGAACGATGGCACTCTGCGGCAGGGTCTCCAAGTTCAGGGCCTCGGTGGAGGTCAGCACGCGGCCGCCGATTTCGATGCCCATCGTCTTGGTGGTGGAGCCGGTGGCCAGGATGATGTTCTTCCCGGAGTAGGACACGCCATCAACGTCGATGGTGTTGGGGCCGACAAGGCGGCCGTTGCCCTCGATGACGGTGACTTTCTTCATCTTCAGCAGGCCGGTCAAACCCTTGTACTTGCCGGCGACGATGCCGTCCTTGTAGCTGCGCACGGCGCCCAGGTCGATTGACTCCAGCGTCGTGTTGATGCCGTACTTGGCACCTTCACGGGCGTTATCGGCCAGTTCGGCTGAGTGCAGGAAAGCCTTGGTCGGGATGCACCCGGTGTGCAGGCAGGTGCCGCCCAGCTTGGCTTTTTCGATCAGGGCTACCGAGAACCCCAACTGTACGGAGCGCAGGGCCGCCGAGTAGCCGGCGGAACCGCCGCCCAGGATGAGCACATCAAATTCTTGCGTTGCTGCCGATTCGGCCACGTGAACGCTCCCTCGTAAGTGAGTAGGACCCCGCCATCGGCAGGGACATTCGTTTGGGTTTCCACATCGGTCCCGATCGGGCACGGCGCGGAGCTGGCTAGTGATGCTTCAGAATCACCTTAGCCCCCTCCGCGCCCGTCAGTCACACGCGGTGACGGAGCTATCGAGGTGGTGTGACGGGGATGACACTCCGCTACAAGTTGTAGAAAAAGGGCGGGTATCCGACGGGTAGCACAAGCCCGCACGTCCCGGTCAGGAACGTGCGGGCTTGTGCAGGTGCCTAGTTGCCGGCCGCCATGGCCTCGGCCAGAGCGACGAGGGTGCGGACCGAGAACCCGGTGCCGTTCTTCGGCGTGTAGCCGTAGGCGGAGCCGGTGTTGAACGCCGGGCCGGCGATGTCCACGTGGGCCCAGGGGATCTTCACCCCGTCGACCTCCCCGACGAACTCGGCCAGGAACGCCGCAGCGGTCATCATGCCGCCGTGACGCTCGCCGATGTTGGCCAGGTCCGCGACCTGTGAATCGATGGAGGCGCGCAGCTCCTCGGGGATCGGCATCGCCCAGGCGAATTCGCCGGCGCGGTCTGCAGCGTCCACCACGGCGTTGCGCAGGGTCGTGTCGCCCATGACCCCAGCGGTGCGGGTGCCCAGCGCGACCATCTGCGCACCGGTGAGCGTGGCGACGTCGATCAGCGCGTCCGGTGCGTCCGCCGAAGCGGCAACGAGCCCGTCGGCCATGACCAAGCGGCCCTCGGCGTCGGTGTTCAGCACCTCTACGGTCTTCCCGCCATAGATGGAGATCACATCACCCGGGCGCGTTGCCGTTCCCGATGGCATGTTCTCGGCCAGGCACAGCCAGGCGGTGGCCTTCACCGGCAGGCCGAGCTCGGCAATCGCCAGCACCGTCTGCAGCACGGCGGCCGCGCCGGCCATGTCCGACTTCATCTCGTGCATGGAGCCGGCCGGCTTGATCGAGATGCCGCCGGTGTCGAAGGTGATGCCCTTGCCGACCAGGGCCAGGTGCTTGGCGGCCTTGGCGGGGGAGTACTCGACCTTGACCAGGCGCGGCAAGCGGGCCGAACCACGGCCCACGCCGATCAGGCCGCCGTAGCCGTCCTTTTCCAGGCGCTTGTCATCGAGCACGGTGACCTTGACCGGCAGCGACTTCGCCGCATCCTTGGCCAGCTGGGCGAAGGACTCCGGGTAAAGGACATTCGGCGCCAGGTTGACCAGATCTCGGGTGGCACGAACCGCACGGCCCAGTACCGCGGCGCGCTTCAAGACCGCGGGCAGTGCCGGGTCGGCCGCGGCCGCCGTGGCCAGCACGGCGGCGGTCGGCGGGAGGGCCGAGGCCCGGGGGCTCTCGGAGCGGTGGGTGGCGAACGCGTAGGCGCCGAAGGAAATGCCCTCGGCCACGGCGGCCGCCTGCTCAAGCGTTTCGGCGGGCAGGGCGAACAGGACCGTCGGTACGCCGGACAGGGCGCGGGTTGCCGCACCGGCTGCGCGGCGCAGCGCCTCGGAGGTGGGGGCGTCGCCCTCGACCTTGCCGAGCCCGGTGAGCACGATGACATCGGCCAGGTGGCCGGCGCCGGCCGGCACGCGGCGCACCTCGTCCGCGGCGCCGCCCACGCCCAGAACGGAAAGCGATGCCTGCAGTGCCGCGGTGGCGGCAGCGGGGAGCGGGGAAGCCAGCAGTCGGGGCCCATCGGTGCCGCGGGCCACGCCGAGCACGAGTGCCCCGGCCGCAACGCGTTTGATGTCGAGGGAAACAGCTGTCAGCTTGAGTTCGCCGGGGTTGATCACGAGACCTGTCCTAAGTGGTAGTGGGGCTCTGATGGATTGCGGTGCGCGGCCTGCCCCGTCGATCGCCCCGCGCGCCGGGGTATTCATCCGAGCCTAGTCCGTGATCTGCGCGACGTGTCGCCCGCCGGCCCGCGCGCCGTGATTAGACTGGTTGGAAAGCAGCTGCCCGCCCGTGGCCCCCCGGTTCAATCCGGGTCCGGGGGAAGAAACCGGCGCCATCCGGAGTTGTAAGAGATCGGGACACCCCCGCGGCCCTTCCCGGTGCCGCGCCCGCGCCGGACGACCCGGCCGGAAGACCTGAAAGGAGACGTCGCCGCCATGCTTGATCCACAGTCCCTCATCAGGTTCGATGTCGAAAATCCCGATGACCCCACGCTGCAGGGCCTGGACATGATCATCGCCCTGTCAGGCCACGCCGACGCCGGCCACGCGCTGCGCCAGGTCCGACACGAACTGCTCGACGCGCTGAGCCCGCGCCTGATCGCCACGTTCGATGCCGACCAGCTGGTCGACTACCGCGAACACCGTCCCCAGGTTTCCTTCCTGGGCGACCATTTCGCCGCCTACCAGGCCCCCCGGATCGAGCTATACCGGCTCACCGATGGGCTGGAGCGCGACTTCCTCTTCCTCACCGGCCCCGAACCGGACCTGCAATGGGACCGCTTTTCCGCCGCCGTCCTGCTGCTGGCCGATGCGCTGAACGTGCGCCTGGGAGCCTCCTTCTCCGCCGTGCCGATGCCGGTGCCGCACACCCGGCCGCTGGGCGTGACGGTGCACGGGAACCGGCCGGACCTGATCGAGGGCATTTCCACCTGGAAGCCCACGGCCGAGGTTCCGGCTTCCGTCATCCAACTCATCGAACTACGGCTCATCGAGGCCGGGCGCGATGCCGTGGGTTACTCCATCCACGTTCCGCACTACCTGGCCGAGGCCGAATACCCGCAGGCCGCCGTCGCGGCGCTGGAATACCTGGGAGCTGCGCTGGAACTGGGACTACCCACAGACAGCCTGCGGGAGTCCGGCCGCCGCATCGAGGCCGAGGTCTCCGAGCAGGTAGCCTCCAACCCGGAAATCAAGCGCATGGTCGCGGCCTTCGAGCAGCGCTTCGACGAGCAGCTGCCCGATGAGGGACGCCGGTCGCTGCTGCTCGACGCGCTCGACGGGGTGCCTGACGGGGAGGAAATCGCGCTGGCGGCCGAGGCCTTCCTCTTCGGGCTCGACCCGAAGGTTATTCCACCGGCAGTCAACCCGCCCCCCGGAACCCCTCCGGTCACCAACCAGTGACTGCGGCGAAGGCGCACCTGGACTCCATGCGCTCCTGGTGGGTCTGGGGTGCCGCGGTGGCCGCCTACCTGATTGCCGTCACCCAACGCACCAGTTTCGGCGTGGCGGGACTCGAGGCCACCGAACGCTTCAACGCCACGGCGTCTATCCTGGCCACCTTCTCCGTCGTCCAGCTCGTTGTGTATGCGGGACTGCAAATCCCCGTTGGCATCCTGGTGGACCGCTGGGGCCCGCGCGCGATGATCACCGGTGGCGCCGTGCTGATGGTCGTGGGCCAGGGACTGCTGGCCATGGCCGAATCGGTCGGCGCCGGACTGGTCGGGCGCTTCTTCGTGGGAGCCGGCGACGCCATGACCTTCGTGTCGGTGATCAGGCTGCTGCCCGCCTGGTTCTCCAGCTACCGCATTCCGATGCTGACCCAGGTCACCGGCATGATCGGCCAGCTCGGTCAGCTGCTGAGCCTGATCCCCTTCGTCGCCCTGCTGCACCGGTGGGGCTGGAGCAGCGCCTATCTGTCCCTGGCCGCGCTCTCGGTTCTTGCCGCGGCGCTGGGAATCCTGCTCGTGCGCGATAGGCCGCGCGCCATCGCCCGGCCGCCGGCGCTAGCCACACCGAAATCCGGGGCGCTGCTGGCCGCCGCCTGGCGCGAGCCAGGCACCCGGCTGGGCTTCTGGACCCACTTCACCACCCAATTCACCACCAACGTCTTCCTGCTCACCTGGGGCTACCCGTTCCTGGTCTCCGGCCAGGGCGTGGCACCGGCCACCGCCTCCCTGCTGATGAGCATGTTCGTCGTGGTGGCCATCGTCTTCGGGCCGCTGGTCGGGGCAGCCACGGCGCGCTACCCGCTGCGCCGCTCCACGCTGGCCTTCGGCGTCATCGGGACGATTGCCGCCTGCTGGGCCGTGGTGCTGTTCTGGCCCGGCGGTGCACCGCTGTGGATGCTGGTCATCCTCGTTATCGCCATCGCCGTCGGCGGCCCGGCCTCGATGATCGGCTTCGACTTCGCCCGCACCTTCAACCGCCCGGGCAACATCGGCACCGCAACCGGGGTGGTCAACGTCGGCGGTTTCCTTGCCGCGCTGATCACGGTCTACGTCATCGGGTTGATCCTGGACCTGATCCAGCGCGCCGCCGGAGAGGGTGCGGAGCTCTACACGCTCGATGCCTTCCGCTGGGCCATGTCCTTCCAATTCATTCCGATGGCGGTCGGAGTGATCGGCATGCTGCTCAGCCGCCGCACCGCGCGGGCACGGATGGCGAGCAACGGCACCATCGTCCAGCCGCTGCTCGTTGCGCTCGCCCGGCGCCGGCGCCAGTCCTAGCCGGAGGATCGGGCCGGCGTTGTCCACAGCGCTGCGGGGTGCCCCTGCCGCCCTCGCCCGGGCAGCGGGATCGTGATGCCCATGACTACCTCACCCGAAACCCACTCGCTGAACCGTCCCGAGGACGTCCTCGCCTACATCCCGCACGCGCTCGGTTTCCAGCCGCGCAACAGCCTGGTGATGCTGATCCTGGAACGGAACGCGCTCAGCGCCACGCTGCGCGTTGACCTGCCGCTGCTCGGCCCCGGAGCCGACGACACCAGGATCGCCGCCCGGCACTACCTGGGCATCCTGCGCAAGGTCCAGGAGGCCACGGCGGTTTTCCTGGCCGTGTACCCACCCGAATGCGCCGATCCGCATCCCGGCCCCCTGCCCTACAGCGGGCTGGTCGCCGAGCTGGGCGACCGGCTGCGGGGTGCCGGGATCCAAGTGCGCGACGCCTGGCTGGTGGGTCCCGAAAGTTGGTACAGCTACCACTGCCAGGGGCCTGGCTGCTGTCCGGAGGCGGGCCATCCGGTTCCCGAGCTCGCGCTGACCGAAACCCACCTGCGCCTGGTCGTGGCCGGAAGCGCCCCGACTCATGAGCCCTGGGACGGATCCGGGGCTCCGGCCTGGGTAAACCGCGGCCAGATCCGCGACCACTTGGAGTTGATGCTGGCACGTTTCGCCGGCCCGCAACGCCACGAGCTGTTGCTGCGCCGCTGGGGCGACCTGCTGGCCCAGGACCCGGCGGCAGCCGAACGCCGGATGCGTTCCGATGCCGTCTTCTGCGCCTCGCTGCTTGCGACGCTGCATGAGAAGCCGGTGCGCGACATGCTGCCCTTTCTCGCTGGCCACGGGCTGCGCCCGGCCGTGTGTGCGCTCGCCGAAACAACGGCCGATGCCACACCGGGTGCCGCGGCCGCGCTGTTCAGCGGCTTCCTGCTGGGGCACAGCGAGCTGGCGCCGGACTGGCGGCGCCTGGATGGGTTCTGGTATCTCCTGCGTGATCTGCTCGGTGTGGCAGCGGGCGCGGACGAGGCGGCCCTGCTCTGCCTGCTGGCGTGGATCGAATGGGCACGCGGGCGCGGCAGCTCGGCCCTGGCGCTCCTGGGCGGCTGTCTGGCCAAGGAGCCCGGTTACCGTCTGGCAGTGCTCCTGCGCCAACTGCTTGAACAAGGTGAAATGCCCGATTGGGTGGCGGACAAGGACCGTGCATGGCATCCCGAGGCGATGCCGGCCGCCTCCGCGTGAGCCTCTCGGGACGGGCATGGTGAAAATCTCGTTGCTTAATCGGCTCCGATGCCCATGTACTACTTGAAGCGTGAGAGACTGGTAACCAGTAGACCCGGTTGGGTCCTCGTTCATGGGCTTCGGCCCGTGTTTCCCGTGCTGGACCGGTGGGGAACAAATGCTCGGTTTCAGGCGTTTTGCATTGCAGGCCCTGGGTACCGATCCGCCGTCAGGCGGGACGCGGACTTGACAGGGTCATAGTGGTGTTGCCGACAGGTGCATCGCGGACGAACCGTGAGAAAGGTATTTCGTGTCATCATCTGAGACGACCTCCAAGGCTAATGCTGCCGATCTGCCCGAGGATGAGGCATCGATGACGCCTCAGCAGAAGGCCGCCCGAACGCGTGCACGCAACAAGGCCATCAAGGACGCCGGCGGCACGGTCCCGAGCGCCAAGAAACCCGCTGCCAAGTCCAAGTCCAAGTCTGACGCCGAGGATGTCGACGGCGAGGACGTGGAGCCCGAGGACCACGACGACGACGAGTCGACCCCGGCCGCAGCCACGGTCCCCGAGGACGGTTCCAAGGGCTTCGTCCTGACCGCCGACGAGGACGATGCCCCGCAGCAGCAGGTCATGGTCGCTGGTGCCACCGCCGACCCGGTCAAGGACTACCTGAAGCAGATCGGCAAGGTCGCCCTGCTGAACGCCGAGCAGGAAGTCGACCTGGCCCTGCGCATCGAGGCCGGTCTGTTCGCCACCGAAAAGCTGCTCGCCGATGACGGCTCCATGGACAAGCGCCTGCGCTGGGACTACGAACAGATCGTCCACGACGGCAAGATCGCCAAGAACCACCTGCTCGAGGCCAACCTGCGCCTCGTCGTGTCGCTGGCCAAGCGGTACACCGGCCGCGGCATGCTCTTCCTGGACCTGATCCAGGAAGGCAACCTGGGCCTGATCCGTGCCGTCGAGAAATTCGACTACACCAAGGGCTTCAAGTTCTCCACCTACGCCACCTGGTGGATCCGCCAGGCGATCACGCGCGCCATGGCCGACCAGGCCCGTACCATCCGCATCCCGGTGCACATGGTCGAGGTCATCAACAAGCTGGCCCGTGTCCAGCGCCAGATGCTCCAGGACCTGGGCCGCGAACCCACCCCGGACGAGCTGGCAGCCGAGCTGGACATGACCCCGGAAAAGGTCGTCGAGGTCCAGAAATACGGCCGCGAGCCGATTTCGCTGCACACGCCGCTGGGCGAGGACGGCGACTCGGAGTTCGGTGACCTCATCGAGGACTCCGAGGCAGTTGTCCCGGCCGACGCGGTCAGCTTCACGCTGCTGCAAGAACAGTTGCACTCGGTGCTGGACACGCTCTCCGAGCGTGAAGCCGGAGTCGTTGCCATGCGCTTCGGCCTCACGGACGGCCAGCCGAAGACGCTGGACGAAATCGGCAAGGTCTACGGCGTGACCCGTGAGCGCATCCGCCAGATCGAGTCCAAGACCATGTCGAAGCTGCGACACCCGTCGCGCTCGCAGGTCCTGCGCGACTACCTGGACTAAAAAGCGCTGCCGGGTCCCGAGGGCCCGGCTTCAGCCGAGGCGCTGTGCCGGTGGTGGGGAATGACTCCGCCGCCGGCACCGTGCGTTAAGGCGCCGGGGCAACCGCATGGCGGCGGTACGCCGGTGCCGGCATGGACCCTGGTCCGGTCTCGTGCTGCCCCGTGGCGGTCAACCGAGCGGGCGAAGGACGAGTTAAGCGACGTGGGGGCCGCAACCGATCAAACGGTTGCGGCCCCCACGGTTGACCTGTCCGGGCCCGGTGCCATCAGCACGGCGGTACCGGGCGGATGGTGCTAATCCTCTTCGTCGATTACCGGCTTCTCGTTCAGCCGGCCCGTTTCGTCCTGCCACTCGGTGGTCAGCGGGCGGAGCTTGGCTTCCACGGCGCGGGCGTGGTGGCCGCAGAAGAACAATTCTCCACCAGAGGTCTCCAGGACCGCGCGGACGTAGGCCTGAGCCCCGCAGCGATCGCAACGATCCAGGGCATTGAGTTCCCTGGTGACTGCTGTTGCCGTCATGACGACCTCCCTCATCTAGATGTCTATTCAATAGAACCAGTTTCAACCCCGAATCCAGCCTTTTTTAAGCCACTTTCGCTCACCGCGTAGCATGATCCACGGTGAGCTGCCCCTCAGTGTGGCGCGGAAGGCTCCAAATGACGGGGCCGGGCACTACGCTTGAGTGGTCTATCCGCAGGACAACGAGGAGTAACAAAAACCGTGGCCCAGAGCTCTGACTACAACGCACGACACCTCTCGGTGCTTGAAGGCCTGGAAGCCGTGCGCAAACGCCCCGGCATGTACATCGGGTCCACCGATTCGCGCGGCCTGATGCACTGCCTGTGGGAAATCATTGACAACTCGGTCGACGAGGCACTGGCAGGCCATGGCCAGTCCATCGCGGTGATCCTGCATCCCGACGGCTCGGTGGAAATCCACGACGACGGCCGCGGCATTCCCGTCGACGTGGAACCCAAAACCGGGCTCACCGGTGTCGAGGTGGTCTTCACTAAGCTGCACGCCGGCGGCAAGTTCGGCGGCGGCTCCTACACCGCCTCCGGTGGTCTGCACGGCGTCGGAGCTTCCGTCGTCAACGCGCTTTCGGCACGCCTCGACGTCGAGGTCGACCGCGGCGGCAAGACCTACGGCATGCAGTTCCGCCGCGGCGAGCCCGGTCGCTTCATCGACGCCGGCAAGGCCAAGCCCGATGCTGCATTCGAGCCCTTCGAAAAGGAATCGGTGCTCGATGTCGTCGGCAAGGCCAAGCGCGGCGTCACCGGCACCCGGGTCCGCTACTGGGCCGACCGGCAGATCTTCACCCCCGACGCGAAATTCTCCTACGTCGATTTGCAGGCGCGCGCCCGGCAGACATCCTTCCTCGTCCCGGGCCTGAAGATCACCCTGCGCGATGACCGGCGACTTCCCGGCACCGAGGGCGAAGCCGGCCCGATCGAGGAGGTCTTCCACCACGACGGTGGCATCTCCGAGTTCGTCGAGTTCCTGGCCAACGACCCGGCGGTTACCGAAACCTGGCGGATCCACGGTTCGGGCACGTTCAAGGAGTCCGTGCCGGTGATCGACGGTTCCGGACACAGCCGCATCACCGAAGTCGAGCGCGTCTGCGAGGTCGACATCGCCCTGCGTTGGGGCATCGGCTACGAGACGAACCTGCGTTCCTTCGTGAACATCATTTCCACGCCCAAGGGCGGAACTCACCAGACCGGCTTCGAGCAGGCGCTGCTCAAGACCTTCCGCAAGGTGATCGAGGCCAATGCCCGCAAGCTCAAGGCCGGCAGCGACAAGATCGAACGCGACGATGTCGCTGCCGGACTCACAGCTGTGCTCACGGTGCGCCTGGCCGAACCGCAGTTCGAGGGGCAGACCAAGGAGATCCTCGGCACTTCCGCGGTGCGTCAGATCGTGTCCAAGGTGGTGGAGAAGGAACTGTCGGCCAAGCTGAACTCCTCGGCGAAGAACGAGAAGACCCAGTCGGCGATGCTGCTGGAAAAGGTCGTCAGCGAGATGAAGTCGCGCATCTCCGCACGCGTGCACAAGGAGACTCAGCGCCGCAAGAATGCGCTGGAAACCTCCTCGCTTCCCACCAAGCTCGCCGACTGCCGCAGCACCGACACCGAGAAGACCGAACTGTTCATCGTGGAGGGCGACAGTGCCCTGGGCACCGCCCGGCTGGCGCGCTCCTCGGACTTCCAGGCCCTGTTGCCGATCCGCGGCAAGATCCTGAACGTGCAGAAGGCCTCCGTCGCCGACATGCTCTCCAATGCCGAGTGCGCGGCGCTGATCCAGGTGGTCGGAGCCGGTTCCGGGCGCAGCTTCGACATCGCCCAGGCGCGCTACGGCAAGATCGTGCTGATGACCGATGCCGACGTCGACGGGGCACACATCCGCACCCTGCTGCTTACCCTCTTCTTCCGTTACATGCGCCCGATGGTGGAAGCCGGGCGCGTCTACGCCGCAGTGCCGCCGCTGCACCGGGTCGAGGTCATCAACCACGGCTCGAAGGAGAACGAGATGGTCTACACCTACTCGGAGACCGAGCTGCATCAGGTCCTGGACGGCCTGGAGCGGGACGGCAAACGCTACAAGGAGCCGATTCAGCGCTACAAGGGCCTAGGCGAGATGGACGCGGACCAGTTGGCCGAGACCACGATGGATCCGCGCCACCGTACGTTGCGCCGGGTCGGGTTGGAGCACGCCGAATCGGCTGAGCGGGTCTTTGACCTGCTGATGGGGTCCGATGTCGCGCCGCGCAAGGACTTCATTATTTCGGGCGCCGAGCGCCTGGAACGCGACCGCATCGACGTGTAGCGCGAATCGCCCCACCGTTTTTTGCCTGGGGAGGCGGGGGCGGCGCTGGGGCGGGGTTGCCGCGGTCCTGCCCGTCGGGCAAGGTGGAGACCTATCCGAAAAGTCCGGGGGCCAGCAGCAGGACGGTGGGTACGGCCATGAGCAAAACGGCCACGGCAAGCACCGTGGAGCGGAATCCGGCACCCAGCGCCGGTTCGGGTGTAAGCAGGCGGCTCAGCCGGGCGGAGGTGGTGGTCGGCGTGTCGATCTTCTCCCCGCCTCCGCTGACCAGCGATGCGGCGGGCAGCTGGGCCGCCCCGCTGGCCACCAGTGCGATGGCGGTGACGAGGGTCGACTTGTCCACTGAGCGCAGGGCGACGTCGTCCGCCATGATCTCGATCAGCGAGGAAACGGCGCGCTGGGCCAGTTTGGAGGTCGGCAGCCAGGGCAGCGCCGAGCGCCAGGCCGCGAACGCCCACAGTAGCAGGTGGTGGCGCTGGGCCAGATGGGTTTCCTCATGCAGCAGCACGGCGCGCAGCTCGGTCGGGGAGAGCAGCTTCATCAGGCCCTCCGACAGCACCGTGACCGACCGTGACCCGCCGGGCAGGCAGTAGGCCACCGGCGCCTCGTGGTCGATGACCAGTGTGGCTGGCCGCTCGCTGGAGGGGGAGCTGAGCAGGTGCAGCATGTCACGATGCCGGCGGCGCTGGCGGTTGATCCTGAAGTACGTCAGCCAGAGCGTGAACACCAGATGTACGGAGAGCAATGCGGCGGCACTGAGCGCAAACGCGTGCAGGATGCCAAGTGAATCAAGTGATTCCTGGCCTAGCAGGACCCTGATCAGTCCCCGCAGGCCATCGGGCAGGTTGTCGCCCAGCGGTACTAGCCCGTAACAGAGCATGGCTCCGATCATGGAGAGCCCGCCCGCCAGGGCGATGGATTGCCAGAGCACCATCGCTGCAAAAGGGGATCGGGCCGGCCAATGGGCGCGCGAAAGCATGACCGGTGCCGGCCATGCCAGCACTAAGGCCAATGCGGCCAAGAGGTAGGAAGTGAGCAGCATGCGCCGCGCCGGCCCGGGTGAGTTGTCCGGGCTATGCGCTGCGCGGTGTGTCGAGCAGGTTGCGCAGTGTCGCGGCCTCCTGTGCAGAGATCCCGCCAATGAAGCGGGCCAGCACGGCCTCGCGGTCCATGACGGTGCCCAGTGCCTCGTTCATGAGTGCAACGGTGTGCTCTTCGCGGCTGGTCACCGGCTGGTAGCGGTGCGGACGCGTACTGCGTTCGCGGGAGACCAGAGACTTCTTTTCCAGGCGCGCCAAGACGGTGAGCACCGTGGTGACGGCCAGTTCCTTGCTGTCGTCGGCGGAATCAGCGAGGCGATCGCGAAGGTCATTGGCGGTCAGCGGTTCGACGGAATCCCACAGGAGTTCCATCACCGAGCGTTCCAGGTCGCCGAGAGTGGCCAATCGATAATCCTTAGTTTGAGCAGTACAGCGATCCGGCAGGTAAAAAGCGGTTCGGTGGCACCGTGTATTGGAAGCCACAGCTTCGATTTTACCCGGCTTTTGCAAAATGTTCTACACTCGGTAGAAAGTAAAGTTCTACAGAACGTAGAACTCACGTCCGGACCACCCCGGTGCGTACCCAGAGTCCACGAGAGGTAATCCGCATGGATCCCCTGGAAATTGCCCGCTGGCAATTCGGCATCACCACCGTTTACCACTTCCTGATGGTCCCACTGACCATCGGACTGGGCATCCTCGTGGCCAGCCTCCAGACAGCCTGGTACCGCACCGGGAAGGAAGAATACCTGCGCATGACCAAGTTCTGGGGAAAACTCTTCCTCATTAACTTCATCATGGGCGTTGCCACCGGCATCGTGCAGGAGTTCCAGTTCGGCATGGCCTGGAGCGAGTACAGCCGCTTCGTCGGCGACGTCTTCGGCGCGCCGCTGGCCATGGAAGCGCTGCTGGCCTTCTTCGTCGAATCGACGTTCCTGGGCCTGTGGATCTTCGGCTGGAAGCGCCTGCCCAAGCGGGTGCACCTGGCCACCATCTGGTGCGCGACGCTGGCCACCGTCCTCTCCGCCTACTTCATCCTGGTCGCCAACTCATGGATGCAGCACCCCGTCGGCGTCGAACTAATCGATGGGCGCGCCGTGATGACCGACGCCTGGGCCGTCTTCACCAACAACACCGCACTGGTCACCCTGCCACACACGCTCTTCGGAGCCTTCGCCGTAGCCGGCGGATTCCTGCTGGGCATCGCCTGGTTCCAGCTTTACCGCAGGCGCGCGGCCGGTATCGACACGGTCGACGCGGCGGGCAGGGTCATCGTCGGCGAGGACCCGAAACTGGGCAGGAACCGCGACAAGACCGACCACGCCGTGTGGATCAAGTCCCTGCGCCTTGGCGCCATGGTCGCCTTGGTTTCCTTCCTCGGCGTCGCGTTCTCCGGACATGCCCAGGCACAGCTGATGTTCGAACAGCAGCCGATGAAGATGGCCGCCGCGGAAGCCGCCTGCCACGACGGCACCGGCTTCTCCGTGCTGTCCATCGGTTCACTGCGCGGCGGGGCGAGCACCTGTGAGGACGTCGTCGGGGTCTACGAGATCCCGGGGCTGCTCTCCTTCCTGGCCAAGAACGACTTCACCACCGAAATCAAGGGCGTCAACACGCTGCTGCCGGAGTACCAGGCCAAATACGGCACCCACCTGCCCGAGGACCCGATGTATGGGGAGCGCGCCGGCTCCGAGATCAATTACCTGCCGCTGATGGAGGTCACTTACTGGGGCTTCCGGTTGATGATCACCCTCGGCGGGATGGCCGCCGCGGCCGCAGCCGTGGCGCTATGGATCACCCGCAAGGGGACGGTGCCGAACAGCAAGTGGCTTTCGCGTCTGGCTGTCGCTGGCATCGCGGCCCCGTTCGGCGCCAACGCCGCCGGCTGGATCTTCACGGAGATGGGCCGCCAGCCCTTCGTCGTGGCGCCGAACCCCACCTTCGACGGCATCGACCAGGTCTTCATGTTCACCGCCGCGGCAGTCTCCCCGGGCGTCAGCGCGGGCGAAATGCTCTTCTCGTTGATCAGCCTCACGGCGATCTATGCGGTCCTGCTGGTCGTCGAACTGGTTCTGCTCACCCGCTACGTACGCGGCGGGGTCGCCGCAGGCATGCCCGAACTCAACGACCCGGCGGACCCGGGCGGGGACAAACACGACGACAGCGACGTGCTCGCCTTCGCCTACTAGCCCGCCGATCCGAGACAAAGGACGATCATGGATTCCCTCCCCACCCTGTGGTTCATACTCATCGCCGTACTCTGGGCCGGCTACCTCTTCCTCGAGGGCTTCGACCTGGGCGTGGGCATGCTCATGCGGCTGTTCGCCCGCAACGAGTCCCAACGCCGCGTGTTGCTCAACACCGTCGGCCCGGTCTGGGACGGTAACGAGGTGTGGCTGATCACCGCCGGCGGTGCGATGTTCGCCGCCTTCCCCTACTGGTATGCCTCGTTGTTTTCCGCGCTCTACATCCCCTTGGTCTTCGTGCTGGCCGCGCTGATCTTCCGGGCCGTGGCCTTCGAATACCGCGGCAAGGCGCGCACCCGGACGGCCAGGAACCTCTGGGACAACGCGATCGCCATCGGCTCCTTCGTGACGGCGTTCGGCATCGGCGCGATGCTTGCGCTGAGTACCACCGGATTGCCGCTGAACGCCAACGGAGACCGGGTTGGCGGTCCCTTCGCCTGGTTCACCGGGTACGCCGTGCTGGGCGGGTTGGCAGTGGTGGGTTTCTCGCTGATACATGCTCTGGCGTTCCTGTCGCTGAAGACCGACGGGGAGATCCGGGTGCGGGCCCGCGCCCTGCTGGCGCGCTGGATGCCAGTGGGGCTGCTGCCGATGGCAGGCTGGGCCATCGCCGTGGTGTTGCTCAACGGCAAGGCGCTGCCCTGGGTGCTGCTGGTGCTGGCGGTGCTGGCCGCCCTTGCCGCCTGGCTCTTTGCCCGCGCTGATGGCGAGGGCCGCACGTTCATTTCGCTGGGCCTGTTCCTGGTGCTGGGTGTCGCGACGATCTTCACCGCAGCGTTCCCGAACGTGCTTCCCTCCACCCTCGATGCCGCGTTCAACCTCACCGTCGCGAACGCTTCATCCTCGCCGTACACCTTGAAGTTGATGAGCATCGTTGCCGCGTTCGGCGTCCCGTTGGTGCTGGCCTACCAGGGGTGGACCTACTGGGTGTTCCGCAAACGCATCTCCGAGGCGCAGATTCCCGCAGCCCATCCCGTGACACCGATCGTCTAGGACGCCATGAAACCGCAACTACCCGAGGGACCCGGCGGGCGCAGGGTCGCCGCCGGACTGGTCCTGCTGGCCGCGTTGAAGGCAGCAGGCCTGATCCTGATAGCGGATGCGCTCGCCACGGGCATCGCGCAACTGGCTGGCGGAGGGACGCTGTCTGTGCGGCGGCTGCTGGTGGTTGGGATCACCGGGGCCCTGGCCCGCGCCCTTGCCGTCTGGGCCACTGCACTGCTCAGCCGCCGCGCGGGCCTCGGTGCCAAGGAGCAGCTCCGGGGACGCCTGCTCAAATCCGGGCTCGAGGGGCAGCCGGGGGTGGCCGGGAAGCTGGGCCACGGGGCGCTCTCGGCGCTGGCCAGCCGCGGGCTCGACGCGCTGGACGAGTACTACACGAAGTACCTGCCGGCACTGTTTGCCGCCGCCGTGATACCGCTGATGCTGCTGGTGCGGATCCTGGTCGCCGACTGGGTCAGCGCGTTGATCCTCACCCTTACCCTGCCGCTGGTGCCCGCCTTCATGATCCTGATCGGCCTGCATACCCAGGACCGCGTCCGCGTGGCGGCCGTCGGACTGGACCGGCTGGCCAACCAGCTGATGGAACTGGCCCAGGGGCTGCCGGCCTTGATCGGGCTCCGCCGGGCCGGGGCCAAGGGCCGCGCCCTGGAGCGCGTCACCGAGGACTACCGCCGCGCGACCATGGGCACGCTGCGCACGGCATTCGTGTCCGGCCTGGCCCTTGAACTGATTGCCACGATTTCGGTGGCGGTCCTCGCCGTATTCATCGGCGTGCGCCTGGTCCACGGCGGCATGGGGCTGGAGGCCGGCCTGCTCGCGCTGATGCTGGCCCCCGAATGCTTCTCACCGCTGCGGGAACTGGGTTCGGCCTACCACTCAGCGGAGGACGGGTCCGAGGCGCTACGCCGAACCCGGGAGATCCTGGCCAGCAGGGAAACCGGGGAAACCGGGGAGAATGACGAGCTGGCGCCCATGGACGGTATCGCCGTGCGGGCGCAGGGTCTTCGGATCGGATACCGGGCCCGTCCCGACGTCGTCGTCACCGAGGCGACATTCACGCTGGACGTCGGAGGGGTGCTGGTGCTTGATGCGGCCAGCGGAACCGGCAAGAGTACGCTGCTGAACGCCGTGGCGGGGGTGCTGGAACACCGCGGACCCGATGCCGAGGCAGTGCTCACCGGGATGCTTCGGACCGGAGCCGACACGGTGGGCTGGATTTCCCAGCACCCGGCCTTCAGCCAGGACACCGCGGAGGACGAACTGCGCCTGCACGCGGGGCGCCGGGTGGATGGCGCCGAGGTGCTTGCCGTCCTCGGCTCGGTGAATGCCGGGCACCTGATCGGGGCCCGGCTGAGCGATGCCAGCCCGGGGGAGCTGCGCCGCATTGCGGTGGCCCGCGCCCTGCTGCATCTCAAGGACGCGCCCGGGCCAAGGCTGCTGGTGGCCGATGAGCCCACGGCCCATCTTGACCCGGTCAGTGCCGAGGCGGTCCGCACGGCGCTGGCGGCCCTGCGCGGGGATACAGCGCTGCTGGTGGCAAGCCACGACCCCGTGCTGGCAGCACTGCTGCGTCGAGGGGAACCTGCCAGCATCGTTCCCGCGACTTCGACGGCGACTTCGACTTCGACGACAGCGCATGCGAGCGCCACTCACCCGGCGCCCGGAACGTTTTCTTCCACCGCTGCCGGTGACCGGACGCCAGCAGCGGGCGCCCGCAGCCATTGGCGCATGCTGCGCACGCTTCCGTGGACCGGGAGACAGGGCATGGCCGTGGGCATCGTCCTCGCGGCGCTGGCCGCGCTGGCCGCAGTGGGACTCACCGGCGTGTCCGGGTGGTTGATCGTTTCGGCCAGCCACCAGCCGCCGATCATGCACCTGCTGGTCGCGATTGTGGCAGTGCGGGCCTTCGGAATCGGACGCTCTGTGCTGCGATACGCCGAACGCCTCGCCGTGCACGACGCCGTGCTGCGGTGGGCCGGCACGCTGCGCACCCGGATCTGGGATGCGCTTTCCACCCGCCCCGAACACTGGGGCAGGATGACCCGCTCGGGTGCCGCGCTGGGCCGCCTGGTCGCCGAGGTCGACGAGGTCCGCGACACGGTGCCGCGGGTGCTGGTTCCTCCGGCTTCGGCACTGCTGAGCTGGGCGGCAGTGAGCGTGGGCATCGGTTTCTGGGCGCCGGGAGCGCTCGGGGTATCGATCGGACTCGGGGTGCTCGCCTTCGTGCTGCTACCGCCGCTGGTGCTGGCGGTGGAACAACGCCACTCGGTGGAACTTTCGGCCCACCGGATCGCGTTGGGGGAGCGGATCCCCACGATCCTGCGTGCCAGCGCCGACCTGGGTGCCCATGGCGCCGTGGATCGGGCGACCGGCGAATTCACGGCGGCCGATGCCCGGGCCAGCACCGTGCTGCGGCGCAGTGCCCGCGGTGCCGGGCTCGGCCAGGGAGCGAGCGTGCTGTTGTGCTCGCTGGCAGCCGTTGCCGCGGTGGTAGCCGTGGGCGCGACGGGCGGAAGCGGTGAAATGGCCGCCGTGGCCGGATTACTGCTGCTGGCCATGGCCGAACCGCTGGCGGATGCCGCCGTGTCGGCATCGCTGGTGCCGCAGCTGGACGACGGTCTGCGGCGCATCGAATCTTCGCTGGGAACCGGGACGGCCGGCATCCGTGCAGCGGCCGAATCCGTGGCCACGGCCGGCCGGCCGGGGACCGCCGCGGCAGCCCCGATGGGCCTGCGGCTCCAGGGCGTCACGCTGGGCTGGGGCCGGGGGAACGACGTCCTCAGCGGGATCGACGCGAGGGTGCTGCCCGGACACTGGCTGGCGGTCACCGGGCCATCGGGAAGCGGCAAGTCCACGCTGCTGGCCGCGATGCTCGGGGCGCTGGCGCCGCGCGCCGGCACGCTATCGGTGGGCGATGGCGGCGGCTGGCGGAGAATGTCCGCCGGGGATGCGGCGCGGATCGCCTGGTGCCCGCAGGAGGCGCACCTCTTTGATTCATCGGTGCGCCGGAACCTGGGCCTGGGCCGGGAAGAGGCCGACCAGCCAAGCGACGCCGAACTGTCCGAGGTGCTCGGGGCCATCGGACTCGGGGATTGGCTGGCCTCCAGTCCGGAGGGGCTGGACACCCGGATCGGTTCCGGCGGGCACCGGCTCTCCGGCGGCCAGCGCCAACGCCTTGCCGTGGCTCGGGCGCTGCTGGCGCGGGCCGACGTCCTGCTGCTCGATGAACCGACGGCGCACCTGGGCCAGGACGAATCGGTGGAACTGATCACCGACTTGCGTCGGGCGCTCGCCGGGAAGGCGGTCGTGCTGGTCACCCACGACCGGCGGCTGGAGGCCCATGCTGATTCCGTGCTGCGCCTGGATGCTGCGCCCCGGGACACTTCGCCAGAGTGGTGGGGGGCCGCAGTGCGTGGCACCCCTGTGGCCGCAGGTGCCGCGGCGCGGTAGGCCATCGCGGCAGGAGGACTGCGCCGAGGACACCAAAGGGCGGTGCCGCAACCATGGTTGCCGGTACCGCCCTTGCCGCATCCGCTCCTGCGCCACCGACTCGGAGCAGCGGGGAGCGGTCTGCCCGGGTGGTCCCCGGGTGGTGGATCAGTCCAGCAGCGAATCCTGAATCGGCGTAACCCGCTTCGTCTCGACCTCGACGACGCCGGAGCCGGCAAACGGCACCGAATCGGTTTCCGGCGCGGCGAGCGGGGCGCGGGTTGCCGTGCCCGGTGCCGGAAGACCGGCAGATGTCCCGGAGCCCAGGCCCTGGGGGCCGGTGCCCGCCGCGCCCTTGGCCGACGGAAGTCCGCCGAGCAGGTCGATGCCCTGCGCCAGCGGAACTCCGGAGCCGTCGCGGCGCCCGTGCTCGGTCGGCAGGGCGCGCAGCACCCCGGCGGTGGAGGAGGCCCGTGCCGGACCACGTCCGACCCAGGCGAGGGTCAGCTCGTCCTCGCCCTTCAGGAAGCGGTGCGCACGCACGCCGCCGGTGGCGCGGCCCTTGGCCGGGTACTCGTCGAAGGCGGTGACCTTCACCGTGCCGGCACCGGTGCCCGGCAGCGAACTGCTGCCGTTGGCGATGGTCACCACGACGGCTTGCGGATCGGCCGGATCAAGCACGCCGAAGAACACCGCGGCGTCGGAATCGGGCAGCTTGACCCCGGCCATGCCGCCGGCGGTGCGGCCTTGGGGTCGGACAGCGGAGGCCGGGTAGTGCAGCAGTTGTGCGCCGGTGGTGACGAAGACCAGGTTCTGTTCCTCCTCGGCAGGGGCGGCACCGATGACCACGTCCTTGCCCTTGAGCGTGATCGCTTCCCATTCGTCGCGGTTCAGCGGGTAGTCCGGGGTCAGCCGCTTGACCACGCCGGCGGCCGTGCCCAGGCCGATCACGGTGTTCAAGGGGACCAGCGCAACCATCTTCTCGCCCTTGGCCAGCTGGGCGAACTCGCCGATGGGCACCCCGCCGGCCAGCTGCGGGAACCCGTTGGTGTCCGGCAGCATCGGCAGGTCGACGACCTGCAGGCGCAGCATGCGGCCGGTGGAGGTGATGCCGCCGATCTCGCCGCGTGCACTGGTGGGCACCAGCGAGGACAGCACATCGTGCTTGGCCCGGGGCGCGTCGTCGCCGAACGGTTCACGGGTGCTGGTCCGGGCCACCTGGCCGGAGCCCGAGAGCAGCACCCAGCAGGGGTCGTCGGTGATTTCCAGCGCCAGCGGCGCCTTCTTCCCGGTGCCCTCCACTGCCGGCATGGTGGTGCCCTTCAGCGGCTTGCCGGCCTCGGTGGCCAGCAGCACGGTGCGCCGGGGGGTGGCGAACGCGTCGGCGACCTCCTGCAGCTCGGCGGAGACCAGCGCGCGCAGTCGCGGCTCCGAGTCCAGGATCTCCTGCAGCTCCGCGATGGCGGTGCGCAGTTCCTGCGCCTCGGCCTCCAGCTCGATCCGCGAGTATTTGGTCAGCTGGCGCAGGCGCAGCTCCAGGATGTGGCTGGCCTGGATCTCGGAGAGGTCGAAGACGCCCATCAGCCGGGTGCGGGCCATCGCTGTCTCGTCGGAGGAGCGGATGATCGCGATGACTTCGTCGATGTCGACGATGGCGGTAAGCAGGCCCTCGACCAGGTGCAGCCTCGCCTGCTTCTTGGCCAGCCGGTGGGCAGTGCGCCGACGGACCACCGAGAGCCGATGACCCACATAGACCTGCAGCAGCTCCAGCAGCCCCAGCGTGCGCGGCTGGCCCTGGACCAGCGCCACGTTGTTGATGCCGAAGGAGTCCTCCATCGGGGTGTGCTTGTACAGCGAGGCCAGCACGGCATTCGGGTTGAAGCCGTTCTTCAGCTCGATGACCAGGCGCAGCCCGTTCTTGCGGTCGGTCAGATCGACGACGTCGGCGATGCCCAGCAGCTTCTTGGCAGTGACGGCGGCCTTGATCTTCTCGATGACCTTCTCCGGGCCGACCATGTAGGGCAGCTCGGTGACCACCAGCCCGGCGCGGCGCGCGGTGATCTGCTCCAGCGCCACCTTCGCCCGGGTCTTGAAGGAGCCGCGGCCGGTGGCGTAGGCGTCCTTGATCCCGTCCAGGCCCACGATGATGCCGCCGGTGGGCAGGTCGGGGCCGGGAATGAACTTCATCACCTGGGCGAGGGTGGCATCGGGCTCCTCGATCAGGAAGCGCGCTGCGGCAATCACTTCGCCGAGGTTGTGCGGGGCCATGTTGGTGGCCATGCCCACGGCGATGCCGGTGGTGCCGTTGACCAACAGGTTCGGGAACGCGGCCGGGAGCACTTTGGGCTGCATGAACTGGTTGTCGTAGTTCGGGACGAAGTCCACGACGTCCTCGTCCAGGTGCCCGGTCATGGCCACCGCGGCGGCATCGAGCCGGGCTTCGGTGTAACGGGGGGCGGCGGGCCCGTCGTCCAGCGAACCGAAGTTTCCGTGCCCGTCGATCAGCGGCAGCCGCAGCGCGAAGGACTGGCTCATGCGCACCATCGCGTCGTAGATGGCCGTGTCGCCGTGCGGGTGCAGCTTGCCCATGACCTCACCGACGACGCGGGCGCTCTTGACATGTCCCTTGTCCGGGCGCAAGCCCATTTCGGACATCATGTACAGGATGCGGCGCTGCACGGGCTTGAGTCCGTCGCGGGCATCGGGCAAGGCCCGGGAATAGATCACCGAATACGCATACTCCAGGAAGGAGCCCTCCATCTCGCTGGTCACGTCGATATCGACGATGTGCTCGACGAAGTCCTCTGCGGGTGTTTCCTGTTTCCTACGGGCCATGCTGTTCTCGGATCCTCGAATCGGGGCTATTCCGGCACCTGGGCCGGAAAAGGGGGGTGAGTGCGCCGGATGGGTGTGCGCCGGCGGCGCGTCCAACACTCCCTGTGGGGGATAACTGCGGATAGGCTAAGCCTATGGTGGATGGACGCAAACCGGGCGAATATCCGGCTTACTGGGAAGCCGATGTCGTGCTGCGCAACGGGTCCACGGCCCATTTGCGCCCGATCCGGGCCACCGATGCCGACGCCCTGCAGGCGCTGCACCGGGGCCAGTCGGAGGCATCGGTCTATCTCCGCTATTTTACGTACAAATCGGCGCTTACCGCCAAAGAGCTCAAACGCTTCACCGAGGTGGACCACGTGGACCGCGTCGCGTTCGTGGTGCTGCGCGGAGAGGCGATCATCGGGGTAGGCCGCTACGACCGGCTCGAGGACCGCAAACAGGCCGAGGTCGCGTTCAACATTTCCGACGCGTACCAAGGCATGGGCGTGGGATCGATCCTGCTCGAACACCTGGCGGCGGCGGCCCGCGAGAACGGCATCGAACGATTCTGTGCCGAGGTGCTTCCGGAGAACCGCAAGATGCTCACCGTTTTCGCCGAGGCCGGCTACGAGGTCAAGCGGCACTTCGACGAGGGCGTGGTGATGCTCGAATTCCCGATCGACCCGACCGAGCGCTCCCGCGCCGTGATGGAATCGCGGGAACACCGCGCGGAGGCCCAATCGCTGCGCGAGCTGCTCACCGCCTCCTCCGTCGCCGTGATCGGCGCATCGCGGGCCTGGGGCTCGATCGGCTATACGCTGCTGGAAAACGTGATCGAGGGAGGCTTCACCGGAGCGGTTTACGGGATCAACCCGAAGGCGTTCGAACTGGCCGGGATGATCTCCTACGCCTCGCTCGCCGAGGTGCCCGGACCGGTTGACCTGGCGGTGATCGCCGTGCCGCAAAGCGAAATCACCGCCGTCATCAACGACTGCGCCGCCTTCGGGGTCAAGGGCCTGCTGGTGGTCACCGGCGGGTACGAGGACGAGGGCCGGGACGGGCTGGTGCGCCAACGCGAACTGGTGCGCCTGGCCCGTGCCAACGGCATGCGGATGATCGGCCCGGCCTCGCTCGGGGTGCTCAACACCGACCCTGCCGTGCGCCTGAACGCGTCCGTCTCGCCGGGCATGCCGAGCCCTGGCTCGCTGGGGCTCTTCTCCCAGTCGGCGGCCATCGGCGTGCTGCTCTATGCCGCCTCCTCGCGCCGCTCGGTGGGGCTGGGGACGTTCATCTCCGCCGGCAACCGGGCCGATGTCTCGGGCAACGACGCGATGCAGTTCTGGGAGGACGACCCCGGCACCAGCGCGGTGGGACTGTACCTGGAGAGCTTCGGCAACCCGCGCAAGTTCTCACGTATCGCCCGCCGTCTCTCGCGCTCCAAACCGGTGATCGTCGCAAAGTCCGATGTCATGGGCCTGCGGTTGCCCCCGGGACATGCCGTGCGCACGACGCAGGCCCCGTTGGGCGCCGTGGATGCGATGCTGCGCCAGTCCGGGGTGATCCGCGTGCAGACCAATGAGGAACTGATGGACATCGCGCAGATCGTCGCGGCTCAGCCGCTGCCCGCCGGCGATGGCGTGGCGGTGCTGACCAACTCGGTCGCGCTGGCCTCGGTGGTGGCCGATGCCGCCGAGCAGCATGGGCTGCGGGTGATCCACAACGTTTCGGACATCGCCCTGGAAGACGGCCAATCCGGGGCGCTGCCGCTGCTGGCGACCAGGCTGGCCGGGCTGCTGGCAGACGAAGCGGTGCACAGCGCCGTCATCTGCCTGCTCCCGGCCCGGGGAATCAGCACCCTCGCGCTGGCCGAAACCATCCGCCGCTGCGCCGGTTCCAGCGGCAAACCGGTGGTCGTGGCGTTCACCGGGATCACCGACGCGTCTGTTCCCGTCGAGGGGCTGCTGGACACCGAACTGACCGAGGCCGGAAACCAGCTCGGGCTGCCGTGCTATTCGAGCCCCGGCCAGGCGGTCATCGCACTGGCCGCCGTGGTCCGCTATGCCCAGTGGCGTGCCCGTGATTTCGGCGAACCGACGCTCCCGGCCGGCATCGACTCCGACCGGGCGGCCGTGTTGATCGACGCGGCCCGTGCGAAGGTCGGCGGTACCGACCTGCTGCGCCTGCCCCGGGAGCAGGCCGCCGCGCTGCTGGCCTGCTACGGGATCCAGGTGCTGGAATCGGTCGAGTTCGCCACTGCGGACCAAGCTGTGGCCGCGGCCGGGAGGCTGGGCTGGCCGGTGGCCATCAAAACCCGTGAGGCGAACCTGCGTCACCGCCTTGACCTGGGCGGGGTGCGGCTGAACATCACCGACGAGGCGGTGCTGCGGAGCAACATCGAGCACATGCGCGAGACGCTGGCCCCGTACGGCGACCACGAGCTGGAGATCCAGTCGATGGCCCCCGGCGGGCAGGGGTGCGTGGTGCGTGCGCTGGAGGATCCACTGCTGGGTCCGCTGATCTCCTTCGGCCTGGCCGGCGACGCGGTGAACCTGCTCGATGACTGGGCCCATGGCATCCCGCCGTTGACCAACACGGACCTCGCGGAACTGGTGCGCACGCCGCGTGCCGCGGCACGGCTCTTCGGCTACCAGGGCCTGCCGCCGGTGGACGTCGGGCTGCTTGAGGACTTCCTGAACCGCGTGGCACGGATGAAAGACGAGCACCCCGAGGTCTCGCTGCTGGAATTCAACCCGGTGATGGCCTCCGACTCCGGGCTGACGGTACTCTCGGCCGAGGTCTGGATCGGGAACCCGGAGCAGCGCACCGACTCGGCCCGCCGAGCCCTGTCCAGCTGATCGGACATGTCGCGGCGATCCGGCTCGCCGGTGGCCCACGGCCCTAGAGCCTTGGATGATTGAAGTTCCGGAGCACAGGCGGATCCTTGCCCGGGAGTTCGTTCTCGTGCGTAGGTCCATGTTCATGTACCGGAGGGTGCGGATTGCCGGTAAGCTCCGGATCCCCATAGAGGTTGCGCTCCGGGCCGGGTCTATATTCGGCAACGGGATGACGAAGGGCACCCCGGAGATGGTCCGAATTCCCAGCCGGCCGGGCAGGGTCCGGTAGCCGATCAGCACAATCAGCCGGCGCTAGGCAGGGGTGCCTAGCATCGGATCGCTGCCGTCGCTCCATCCGCGGCCGTCGGAGAGCGTGCTGCGCGGTCGCTTCGCTGCGGGGGTTCCGGGTTCAACCGCCCAGTCGGGGGCGGAGATCCCGATGCCGTCGGCGTCGAGCAGGCCGGCATCGAACGATGGCCGGGGAACAGACCCCGCGGCGGGCCCGTAGGACGAGGCCGGGGGAGCGGTGAACGGGGTGCGGGTTCCATGCTCGGGCAGGTGTGGGTTGTCCACCACGTCGAAGAGGTTTTGGATGACCTTATAGGCGGTGTGCGGGGAATCGGTGGCCACGGCGGCTGCGAATTCCTCCTCGACGGCGGCAATGCGAGCCGCCGCATCCGGGTGCTTGGCGAGCGTCGGGACAAGGCTGTCCAGCCGTTTTGCGGCGGCGAGCGTCGTCTGCGGATCGACGGTTCCGACATCCAACAAACCTGCGAGGTGCGGGTAGGCAGCTGGTGCAGGTGATCCGTCGGGACGGCGCCAGGACAGCAGCACGGCGGAGGCGTCCAACCGGTGGCCGGATCCACGCCGGGCCGATGCCCAGCACCCGGGTCATGAAGGCGGTGGTGCTGGAGAACAGCGGCTTGCCGTGCGGGTGGGGGCAGGAGCCGGTCGGCAGCGAGCTGCCGCCGGACGGTGGCCCGGTGCCGCCGCTCGACGAGCACGGCGAACCCGGGAGCCTCCACCGGCGTCGCGGGATCGGGGTTTCCCGGGGCGGCGCATTCCGGTTGGCTGGTACTCGTGCTGCCCGGCTTGGCGCGGTTTGGCCGGGTGTGGCCAGGGGTCCGGGCGGGATTGTGGATAACCCGTCCGGCGTCATGGCGGTCTCAGGGATGTCATGCCGGGCCGCCGCGGGTCATCGTGTCGTGGGTGCTGGGTAGACTGGATGCCATGACCTCCAGAACTTCGGCCCCCGGCCGCGACCTGCACAGTGCCCTGGACCGCGCGGGCTTCTACCCGCGCATGGTTGCCGACGTCGTCGAGGACGCGCTGGACGGCCGCGACCCGGTGTCGCACCTGATCCACCTCGAAACGCACTTCGACCGCAACGAGGTGCACCGCCACATTACCGTGCTGGTGCTCACCGCCGACGTGTTGGTGATAGCCCACGTCGATGACCAGATGCTCGATGACATGGGCGAACAGGTGATGGCGCAGGTGTCCACCGAAACGATTCCCGTCTCCCGGATCGCTTCCGTGGTGCTCAGCTACGTCTACCACCAGCCGCAGAACTACAAGTCGAGCGACAAGATCCGCGAATTGACGGTGGGCATGTCCTGGTCCGGCGGCCAGCGCATCGACCTGGCACCGGCCGGGTGTGGGGATCCTGAGTGCGATGCCGATCACGGCTACACCGGCACCTCGCAGCAGGAGGACCTGGTGCTGCGCGTCAGTGCCGAGGCGGACGGAGCCGGAGCCGTGGAGGACGCGCGCACGTTCGCCAAGGCCCTGCGCCGGGCCAGCATCTCACCAGCCGAGGTCCACGCGCCCTCGGTGGCACCCGAGCAGCGCGGCCGCGTCGGCTCGCGATTTGCCCGCGGCCTGCACCAGGGCTAGAGGGCGGATGAACGCCGGATACGTTCCCGCCATGGACCTACCACCGGCACCGCCCTATGGCGGAGCGACGCTGGACCAGGTGCTGCCCAGCGCTGCGGCCGTCCTGGGCGTGCCCGGATTCGAGAACACGCTCGGGCTTCCGGCGGCCCGGAGGATCTGTGTGGTGATGGCCGACGGGCTGGGCAAATCCCTGCTGAAATCCCGCGGCGGCCATGCCCCGTTCCTGCGCCAGAAGCTGGACGGATCGCGCACGCTGCAGGCCGCGTTCCCGACCACTACTGCCGTCTCGCTGGCATCGTTCGGCACCGGGCTGCCCCCGGGACGGCACGGGCTGGTCGGCTACGACGTGCTGGATCCGGAACGCCGGCGCCTGGTCAATCAGCTGGGCAACTGGCCCGAGGACCTGGACCCGCTTTCCTGGCAGCCGCACCCCACGGTCTTCGAGGCGGCCGTGGACCACGGCATCCACGTGTCGACGGTCAGCCTGCCGCAATTCGCCGGCTCCCGGCTGACCCGGGCCGCACTCCGCGGGGGCGATTTCGTCCAGGCCTCCAGCCCGCAGGCCCGCGTGCGTTCGGCCACCGAGATCCTGGCCAAGCACCCGAGCGCGCTGATGTACTGCTATTGGAACGAGCTGGACAAGGCCGGGCACCGCTTCGGTGCCGGCTCCCGACAGTGGGGAGAAGCGCTGGAAGACCTGGACTCGTCGATGAAGACGTTGGCCGCCCGGGTGCCGGCCGGGACCTTGCTGCTGCTCACGGCCGACCACGGGATGGTCGATGTGGCGCAGCAGCACCGGATCGACTACTCGCAGTTCCCCGAGCTGCTCCAGGGAGTCGAAGTCACCGCCGGTGAACCGCGCGGGGTGCAGCTGCATTTCGCCGCCGAAGCCGATGCGCAGACCCGGACCCGCGTTGCCGATGCCTGGCGGGCCCGCTTTGGGAAAAAGGCCTGGGTGCTGGACCGCGAGGCGGCCATCGAACACGGCCTATTCGGTGCCGTGGACGATGCGGTGCGCCCGCGGATCGGCGACCTGCTGGTGCTGGCCGCCGATGAGGTGGCGTTTTACGATGGGCGTCGGGCCAAGCCCGAATCGTTCAACATGGTCGGTCAGCACGGGTCGCTGACGCGGGCCGAGCGCGAGGTCCCGTTGTTGACGCTGGTGGCGCCCCGGCGCTGAGCCTGGAACGAAAAGCGGGGCCGGTTCAATGAACCGGCCCCGCTTTTCGCGTGGGCAGCTAGTCGTTCTTGCGGCCGAAGACGATCTCGTCCCAGCTGGGCACCGAGGAGCGGCGCTGCAGCTTCTTCTTGACCGGCCCGTCGTCGTCTGACTTATCCGGGATCAGCTCGTCCGCGGGGCGTGTGGCGGAGGGTTCAGCGTGGCCCACGGTGCGGGCTCCCGGGCCGGGGACCACCGTGATGTGGCTGGTGCGGGTTGATACCCCGTCATAGAGCCGCGGCAGCCCGTCGAGCTCCTCCGGGTCGTCGACGAGCGTGAAGTCCTCGTCGCCGGAGAGCTCGTCGTCCAGATCGTGGCTGCGCGGGTGCGCGGAGGGGATCGGGCCGCGGGAGAGCATCATGGCGAGCTGGTCGTCGGCGTCCTCGTCGGTGCCCAGGCGGTGTCCGCGGCGCGAACGCAACACGTCGAGCAGTTCCTCGGAGTCGGCGACGGCGGCTTCGAAGCCGGCATCGTCCGCCCCCGCGTCCACGTCGAAGGGGGAATCCGCCACCGCGGTGAGACGGCGGCCGGCGGCGGGTGCGTCAAGCGGCTCCAGTTCGCTGAGCACCTGGGCCCAGCGGTTGGAGTTCTGCAGCGACTTGCGTGCCGGGTGGAAGGACCAGCGCGCCTGGGTGTCCTCGTCGATGCTCCCGATGTTGGTCCGGTCGTTGGCCGCGGCCAGGTCGAATTCGGCCACCACCACCCAGGCCCCGTCGTTGGTCCGCCAGGCGTCCCAGTTCAACGAGGACGCCTCGATGCCGAAGGCGTGCAGGCGGTGCGCGACCATCTCGCCGAGGTTCGCCGGTTCCTCGCCGAATACGGCACGGTAGCCCTCGTGGGTCTGCGGGGCCGAGACTTCCACGTTGCGGGCCTGCTGGGCCACATATTCGCGTTCGGCCATCACCGGGCCCTCGTAGCGCATCACGTGGGCCAGCGGCATTCCCGATTCGGCTGCCACCTGTGCGGCGGTGCTGCCCGAGCGGATCCTGGTCTGGATTTCCCGGGGTGCGAGGACGGAGCCCTCGGGGGTCCCGCGGTCGGCCCGGGCGGCACGGATCAGCGCGGCACGCAGTGCCTCGTCGATCGGCAGCGCAAAGCCCGATCCGTCGTCGCTGCTCAGCAGCAGCTCCTCGCCGTTCTCGTGGATGCCCACCAGTCGGAGTTGACGCATGTATACACCCTCCACAAACCATTGTGTTTCTCGAGTAGAACTCTGCCACCCCGCACCCGGTTTTCCTACGGTATCTTCAGGTGTGGCGCGCATCGATGCGGCTATTTCCCGCATCCGGTGCCCCCGTGCGTCCGCGGGGGGCACCGATTGGCTTTTTCGGTGCCGATAGTGAACAATCTGTGCGTCACGGGCACAAAAGCGGGCCCGCCGGTGTTGTACCAACGCCGGGAGAAAACGGGGCCCCCGGGGCCCGCCGGTTCGGGCCGGACCAGTGCCCGCCACCACTTATCAGCAGCAATGACCGGAGCGTGATTCAGCAACTATGGCGACCGACTACGACGCGCCGCGCAAGACCGAAGAAGAGCTCAAGGAGGCTTCCGCCCCGCCGGAACTCAAGGGGCGGCGGGCGGACTCCGGTTCCAACGTCGTCGACGAGGACGAGGCGGAGCTCGCCGACAGCTATGAGCTGCCCGGCGCCGACCTCTCCGGCGAGGAACTGCTGGTCCATGTGATGCCGGCCCAGTCCGACGAGTTCACCTGCGCCTCCTGCTTCCTGGTGCGCCACCGTTCACAGGTGGCCCGCGAAAAGGGCGGAATGTTCTACTGCAAGGATTGCGAGGGCTGATCCCCTGGCAACGCGCCGATGGCGGCGGTGGCCCGAGGGCTGCCGCCGCCATCGGCGTTTTCACGCGGACGGGGGATCTGCGGCTAGTGGGCGGGGGTGCCGCCGAATTCCAGGGCCTTGACCAGTTCCTCGGGGCGGCGGGTGGAGGTGAGCCAGTACGGGGTGGAGTCGCGCTCATCGGTGATCTCGATGCGCACCACTGGGTCGATCCAGCCGCGGATGCACATGAAGGCTGTGGCGTTCAGGCGCGGTCCGCGCTCCTGGAACGCGTCGTCGCTGCGGTGTGCCGAGGCGGCGCCGATGAATTCACGTTCGATCGAAGCGCGGCCGACCTGCACCCGGGTATCGGTGACAATGATGGACGGAGTGGAGATCATGAGCAGGACGAGCATCGTCACCAGGGTGAATATTCCGGCAGTGAGGCCCACGCCGAGTCCGATCGGGACGAAGGCAACGCTGGCCGTGCCGGCCAGACCGAGGACAACGATCCAGATCCACCAGGCCGGCCACAGCTTTTCGCTGTACTGGACGGTGGCTGACACGGGTGCTGAGGTGTTTTCGTGCATGCCTTCCAGCATATGTGCTGCGGCGCGTCGTTTTCGCCCGGTGGCGGGGCACGCAGGTGTGGGAACGACTACAGTTGATGCGGGCGTGCAAGGCACGCGCGCGGGGATCGACCTACGGCTCCCCGCCCCCCGTTTCCGATCCCGATGCTTGGAGTTCGCCACCCGATGTCCGACACCACAGTCGATATTGCCCTGAAAATGTTGGATGAGGGCCTTGAGGCCCCGTCCTACGCCCACCCCGGCGATGCCGGCGCTGACCTGCGCGCCCGCGTGGATCTCACGCTGGCTCCGGGACAGCGTGCGCTGGTGCCCACCGGTGTGGCCCTGGCGCTGCCGTTCGGTTACGTCGGCCTGGTGCACCCGCGCTCGGGCCTGGCCACCAAGCACGGGCTGACCGTCGTCAACGCGCCGGGCACCGTCGATGCCGGATACCGTGGCGAAATCTCGGTCACGCTGCTGAACACCGACGCCACCGAACCCATCGTGCTCAAGCGCGGGGACCGGATCGCGCAGCTGGTCATCCAGCGCGTGGAGACGGCCCGTTTCATCCCCGTGGCCGACCTGGACGAAACGGTGCGCGGCGCCGACGGTTTCGGGTCCACCGGGGGATTCTCCCAGCAGCAGCCGTTACAGTAATCGAGCCAGGCTTTACCGAGGAGCATTACCGATGATTTTCAAGCGCAAGAACAAGGCCGAAGAAACCGCAACCGAAAAAAATGCCGCCGGGGCTCCCGATGCCGCGGTGGATTCCCTCGAGGCGGCTGTCACCGCCGACGGGCCGTTCGATGGCGATCTGGTCAAGGGCCGCGACGGCTACCTCGACCTCGGCGCCCTGCAGATCGAGCCGGTCCCCGGCATGCAGCTGCGACTCGAGGTGGAGGACTCCACCCAACGCGTGATTGCCGTGGGCCTGGAGGTCGGTGGCTCGCGCCTGCAGCTGCAGGTCTTCGCGGCACCCAAGACCGCCGGGCTGTGGGAGGGCATCTCCGAGCAGATCGCCGCAGGCATCACCGAACAAGCAGGCTCCATCGAGCGCAGCACCGGGCGCTTCGGCGAGGAAATGCTCGCCCGCGTTCCCTCGACCGCGCCCGACGGCAGCGCCGGCTACATCGCGCTGCGCTTCCTGGGCATCGACGGGCCGCGCTGGTTCCTGCGTGGCGTCATCGGTGGAGAGGCGCTCACCAACGAGGCAGAGTCCAAGGCGCTCGAGGACCTGTTGGCCCGCGTCATCGTGGTGCGCGGCGACAAGCCGATGCCCCCGGCCGAGCTGCTGCCGCTGACCGTCCCGGCCGGAGCCGTGGCCCAGGCCGAGGAATCCCCGGACGGGCTAGAACGTCCCGAGCGCGGCCCCGAAGTCACGCAGATCGGCTAACCTGGTGCCTCCAACAAGCACGCCCCCCGGCGGGGCGGGCCCGGTGATGCTCGGCGCCCTGGCCGAACTGCCCGAACGCGGGCGGGTCGTCCTGAACGGGTACGTCGACGCGATCACCATCCAGCCCGGCACCTCTGCACCGGCCTTCACCGCCATCGTCTCGGACCACCCGGCTCCACCGGGTGGCCGCCGGCGCCCCGCGGCGCAGGTGCGGCTGATCTGGCTGGGCCAGCGCAGGGTTCCGGGCATCTTCGCCGGCTCGCGGCTGCGCTGCGAGGGCATGGTCGCGCTGGTCGATGGCATTGCGACGATCCACAATCCGCGCTATGAAATCCTGCCCGATCCCCACGCAGCATCCGGGGCGGGCGCCCGAACCGAAGGACGTACGGAACAGCCATGAGCCAGCACCCCGATCCCGCCTCCGAACCGGAGCAGCCCGGGCAGCAGAAGCCCGAGCAGCCTTCGGCCGAGGACATCGCCCGCAACATCTCCCGCAATGCGGGCATCGAACGCGGCGCCAACGGGCAGATCGACGTGCTCAAGACCATGGGCGGGGTGCGTGGACTCATCGAGTCGTTGGCCCCCGGGGTGGTCTTCCTCGTGGTGTTCACTATCGGCCAGAACCTGAATCCGGCGCTGATCGCCTCGCTGGCCGTCGCCCTGGCGTTCACCATCGCCCGGCTGGTGCGCCGCGGCTCGCTCACCCAGGCCCTGACCGGGCTGGCAGGCGTGGCGATCTGCGCCGTCTTCTCCCGTGCCTCGGGCAACGCCAAGGACTATTACGTGCCGGGATTCTTCACGAACATCGGTTACGGAGCGGCGCTGATCACCTCGATCCTGGTGCGCTGGCCGTTGATGGGCCTGATCTTCGGCTTCATCCGCGGCGGCGGCATCGAATGGCGCAAGGACCCGGCCGCGGTCCGTCTCTACGCGTACGCCACCTGGGCCGTGGCGGCAGTGTTCATCGCCCGGCTGGCGGTGCAGGTACCGCTGTACTTCGCCGATAACGTCCCGGCGCTCGGTGCGGCGCGGCTGGCCATGGGCGTTCCGCTGTATGCCGCCGGTTTGTGGGCGGCGTGGATGATTTCCCGCGCCGCGGCGCCGGCCCCCGAAAAGGCCGGGGGGTCCGGGCCGGTGGCCGGAGCGTAAGGCAGCCGGACGCGCTTGATGGCGAGGGAAAATGCCGGTTCGGAGCGCAGGGGCCGGAGCGCCGTGAACCGCTCAGGCCTGGTGGTGCGGGCGCAGCACGGTGCGCAGTTCGGCCTCGGCGGCGATGGTCGTGACGAAGAACAGCTCGTCGCCGCCTTCGATGACATCGTCCTGGCTCGGGGTGATGGGGGAGTCGTCGCGCAGGATCGCCACCACCGTGGAATCGACCGGCCAGGCGACGGCGCCGAGCGTGCGCCCGATGAGCGGCGAATCGTGCGGGACGGTGAATTCGACGATCGAGACGACGCCGGACTGCAGCGTCATCAACCGGACCAGATCCCCGATCTCCACGGCCTCCTCGACCAAGGCAGTCATCAGCCGCGGCGTGCTCACCGCCACATCCACGCCCCAGGAATCGTCGAACATCCAGTCGTTTTTCGGGTTGTTCACCCGTCCGACGGTGCGCCCGACGCCGAACTCGGACTTCGAGAGCAGCGAGACGACCAGGTTCACCTTGTCGTCCCCGGTGGCGGACACCACGACATCGACGTCCTGGAGCTTGGCCTCCTTCAGCGTGCTCAGCTCGCAGGCGTCGCCGAAGAGCCAGCGCGCACCCTGAACACCCGAGCGGCCGACTACTTCGGGCTTCTCGTCGATCAGCAGCACGTCGTGGCCGTTATGCAGCAGTTCCTTGGCGATGGAGCAGCCCACCGAACCGGCTCCGGCAATAACTACCTTCATGCTTGTTCCTCGTCCTCGTCGTCGGTGCCCGGACCCTGCGAGAGCACGCGGTCGATCTCCGCCGTGGCCGCAACGGGCATCATGGCGTGCAGGATGTCGCCCTCCTGGAAACGGGTGTCGGCGCGCGGCAGCATGCCCTCGCCGAAGCGGGTCAGATAGGCCACGCGGATCCGCGCCGCGGCCTCGATCTCCTGCAGCGAGGAGCCGTACCAGTCCCGGTTCACCTCGATTTCTCCGAGGATCAGCTTGCCCGACGCGTCGCGGAAGTCGCCGTTGATCGACTGTTCGGGCAGGATCCGGCGCAGCACCTGATCGGCGCTCCAGCGCACCGCGGCGACGGTGGGGATGCCCAGGCGTTGGTAGATCTCAGCCCGTCCCGGGTCATAGATGCGGGCCACCACGTGAGGAACGTGGTAGGTCTCGCGGGCCACGCGGGTTGCGAGGATGTTCGAGTTGTCACCGCTGGAGACGGCCGCGAACGCATAGGCGTTGGCGATGTCCGCCTCTTCGAGGGTGTCGCGGTCGAACCCGATGCCGGTCACCATGGTTCCGGCGAAACCGCGGCGCAGCCTCCGGAACGCACGTTCGTCCTGGTCGATAATGGCGACCGTGTGGCCGGCATCCTCGAGCGTATGGGCCAGGGTCATGCCCACGCGGCCACACCCCATGATGACGAAATGCGCCACGCTTCAGTTCCCGCTTCCTCATCCTTCGGAACGCCCACCGGGCGGACCGCTTTTGTTTCCTGCCCTAGTCTGCCACGGATCAGCCGGCGGGCCGCCGTAGGCAAGCATACGGCCCGGTGCACGGCGGTGCGTATGACAGTACGGCTCCAAAGGCGCTAACTTTGACGGGTGTTGACCTTTCTCGACGCGCTCAAGCGGATTCTGGTGGGCCGTCCCTTCCGGACCGAACGGCTCAAGCAGGCCCCGTTGCGCAAACGCTCGGCCCTGCCCATCTTTTCGGCGAATGCGCTCTCCTCGATCGCCTATGCCCCCGACGAGGTGCTGCTGACCCTGGCCCTGGCCGGAATGGCAGCCATCTCCTTCTCGCCGCAGGTCGGTATCGCGATCATGGCCGTGATGCTGGTCATCATCGCCTCCTACCGCCAGTCGGTAAAGGCCTACCCCTCAGGCCGCGGGGACTACGAGATAGCCTCGGTGAACCTGGGGCCGCGCGCCGGAACCACTGTTGCCGCTGCGCTGCTGGTCGACTTCGTGCTGACGGTAGCCGTTTCGGTCTCCTCCGCCGCCCACTACGTGATTGCCGCGTTCCCGGTCCTGGCCGGCCACGAGCCGCTGATCGCCAGCGTCGGCGTGGTGCTGTTGACGCTGCTCAATCTGCGCGGACGCGGGCGCTCCCGGCTGGGCAACGCGCTGCCCGCCTACCTGTTCATGGGCGCGCTGCTGGCCATGCTCGCCGCAGGCGGGGTCATGGCGGCCATCGGTGCGCTGGGAGCGGCGCCCAGCGCCGGCTTCGAACTGATCCCCGACCCGGCCTACCCGGCCGGGTTGACCGGAATCGCCGGCGTGCTGCTGGTGCTGCGCGCCTTCTCCACCGGTTCGGCGGCGTTGACCGGTGTCGAGGTGCCGATCAGCAACGTGCATACGCTTGCCCCGCCGCGCGCCCGCAACGCCGGAACCATCCTGCTGCTGATCGGGCTGATTGCCGCTGTGCTGACCTTGGGTACGATGTTCCTGGCCCGAGCCACCGGTGTGCACCTGGCCGAGAACCCGGCCACCAGCCTGCGCCTGAACGGCGGCCCGATCCCGACCGGATACGTGCAGAACCCGGTGCTTGGGCAGCTGGCCCATGCCGTGTTCGGCGGCGGCTCGGTCGGCTTCTATCTGATCCTTGCCGTAACGGCCGCCGTGCTGCTGGTCGCGGCACATACCGCCTTCACCTCCTTCCCGAACCTCGCCTCGCATCTGGCCACCGACGGGTACCTGCCCCGCCAGCTGCGCACCCGCGGGGACCGGCTGGGTTTCAGCAACGGCATCATCTCCCTGTCCGTCGCTGCACTGGCACTGGTCTGGATCTTCAACGCGCACGTGGCAACGCTGATCCAGCTCTACGTGGTGGGCGTCTTCGTTTCCTTTACGCTCTCTCAGCTGGGCATGATCAGGCACTGGGGTCGACAGCTGACTGCTGCTCCAGACCGCCGGGTGCGTTCACGCATCCGCCGCTCGCGTTCGCTGAACTTGCTCGGCTTCCTGCTGACGGCGGCGGTGCTGGTCATCGTGCTGGTCACCAAGCTTATCCACGGCGCCTGGCTTGCCGTGCTGGGCATCGCACTGCTGTTCCTGGTGATGGATGCGCTCAAGCGCCACTACGTGGCGGTCGACGCCGAACTCGCAGTGGACCTGGAGGATGCGCCCAAGGCGCTGCCGGCTCGGGTACACGCGTTGATCCTGGTTTCCACGGTGCGCAAGCCGGTGTTGCGGGCGGTTTCCTTCGCCAGGGCTTCGCGTGCCTCGAAGCTCGAGGCGCTCGTGGTCAACGTCGACGACGCACAGACCGAGCAGACACTGGCACAATGGGAGGCATTGGGAATCCCGGTGCCGATCACCGTGCTTGCCTCCCCGTACCGCGAAATCGCGGCCCCGATCATCGACCACATCAAGGCCATCAAGCGCGATACCCCGCGTGACTTGGTGGTTGTCTACATTCCCGAATACGTGGTGGGTCGCTGGTGGGAACAGCTCGTCCACAACCAGACCGCCCTGCGGATCAAGACCCGGTTGCACTTCGAATCCGGAGTCGTGGTCGCATCGGTGCCCTGGCGCCTATCCTCCACTGAAAACAGCAGGTGGCTGCCGTCCGGCGCCCCTCAAAGAAACACAGGAGAACCATCATGACTGCCCTCGAACTCACGGTGCGCATCGGCGCGCCGGCCCATGGCGGACACTGCGTCGCCCGCCACGAGGGACGAGTCATCTTCGTCCGCCATGGCATCCCGGGTGAGCTCGCTAAGATCCGGCTGACCGACTCTGGCGAGGACGCCCGCTTCTGGCGTGGCGACGTCATCGAAGTGCTGGAAGCCGACGCATCACGCCGCCCTCATTTCTGGGCGGCCGCCGACGCGCTGAAGGCCGGCGCCGCCGGCAAAGTGCCCGTGGGTGGTGCCGAATTCGGGCATATGGATCTGGCCAAGCAGCGCGAACTCAAGTCCCTGATCTTCACCGAGCAGCTGGCCCGTCTGGGCGGCATGGATGCAGCGGACGCCGGGTTCACCGGTGTCCGGGGCGTGCCGGGCGAATCTGACAACGGGCTGGCCTGGCGCACCCGGGTCGCCTTCGCCGTTGACGGCTCCGGCCGCCTGTCCATGAACGGATTCCGCTCCAACGACCTGATTCCGGTTACCGAGATGCCGCTGGCGCTCGACTCGATCAACGCGCTGCGCCTGTGGGAGCTGCCGCTGCGCGGCATTTCCCGGGTCGAGGTAGCGGCCCCGGCCGCCGGAGGCGAACTGTTGGTGCTCTTCGTCGAGGACGGAACCCGTCCCGGCGCCGCCGACAAGCCCGCAGCGAAGCTGCCCGCAGGCGTCAGCGCCGCCGCACTGACCCAGTCCCGCGGCACCGCTGCTGACGGGCGCGGAGAGCTGCGCCGGATCCGCGGACGTGCCTGGGTGGCGGAGGAAGCGGCCGGACACACCTTCCGGGTCTCCGGCGAGGGTTTCTGGCAGATCCACCGGCTGGCGCCGCAGGTGCTGACCGATGAGGTCATGGCGATCCTGGACCCGAAGCCCGGCCAGGTGCTGGCCGACCTCTACGCCGGGGCAGGGCTGTTTACCGCCCCGCTGGCGCAGGCCGTGGGGGAGTCGGGCCTCGTGCATTCCATCGAGGGTGCCCCCGGCACCAGCAAGGACGCACGCCGGAACCTGCATCACTTCCCGCAGGCGAAAGTCACCCAGGGCAGGGTCGAAAACGCCCTCGCTGCGCAGCTGCGCGAACACGGGCGCAAGCTGAACGGCGTAGTGCTGGATCCGCCGCGCACCGGTGCCGGCAAGCAGGTAGTGCGTGAGCTCGCACAGGCCGGACCGCAGCGTATCGCCTACGTTTCCTGCGACCCGGCTTCCTTCGCCCGCGACGTCGCTGACCTGCGCCGCAACGGTTATGCGCTGACATCGGTCAAGGTCCTTGACCTGTACCCGAATACTCACCACATGGAATCTGTCGGGGTGTTCGAGCGCCGCTCGACGAGCAGGTGACCCCGTTGGGCGGCAAAGCGTCGCGTCGCGTCTATCCTTTCGCGCTGAAAGGATAGACTGCTTGTAGCTCTGCCGCGAATCACGCATCACCATGCCAGTGAGGTCCGCCTTACTGGCATGAAGTGCGAGCGTGCAATAAAGATAAAGCCTGGCGAGAGGAGTCCCAATGAGCAAAGTGGACAGTTATGGATCCAAAGGCGTACTAGACGTCAAGGGTGCAGAATACGAAATTTTCCGGCTGAACGCAGTAGAAGGCGCGCAAAGCCTTCCGTACAGCCTCAAGGTTCTGT
Organism: Paeniglutamicibacter cryotolerans; assembly: GCF_014190875.1. Classification (NCBI taxonomy): domain Bacteria; kingdom Bacillati; phylum Actinomycetota; class Actinomycetes; order Micrococcales; family Micrococcaceae; genus Paeniglutamicibacter; species Paeniglutamicibacter cryotolerans. Next base: position 219,890 of record NZ_JACHVS010000002.1, read on the forward strand.
TGGAGAACCTGTTGCGCACCGAAGACGGTGCGAACATCACCGCCGACCACGTCAAGGCCTTGGCCGAGTGGGATCCCAATGCGGAACCAAACACCGAAATCCAGTTCACCCCGGCCCGTGTCATCATGCAGGACTTCACCGGTGTCCCGTGCATCGTTGACCTCGCCACCATGCGCGAGGCAGTCAAGGACCTGGGCGGGGACCCGACCCGGGTCAATCCGTTGGCTCCTGCCGAAATGGTCATTGACCACTCGGTCCAGATCGATGCCTTCGGCAACTCCGGTGCGCTCGAGCGCAACATGGAGATCGAGTACCAGCGCAACGGCGAGCGTTACCAGTTCCTGCGCTGGGGCCAGACCGCGTTCGACGACTTCAAGGTCGTTCCCCCGGGAACCGGCATCGTGCACCAGGTGAACATCGAGTTCCTGGCCCGCACCGTGATGACCCGCGAGGTGGACGGCGTGCTTCGCGCATACCCGGATACCTGCGTCGGCACCGACTCCCACACCACCATGGTCAACGGCATGGGCGTGCTCGGCTGGGGCGTTGGCGGCATCGAGGCCGAGGCAGCTATGCTCGGCCAGCCCGTCTCCATGCTGATTCCGCGCGTTGTCGGCTTCAAGCTCAACGGCTCGATCCCGGCCGGCGCCACCGCCACCGACGTCGTGCTGACCATCACCGAAATGCTGCGCAAACACGGTGTCGTCGGCAAGTTCGTGGAGTTCTACGGCCAGGGCGTTGCCCAGGTGCCGTTGGCAAACCGCGCCACCATCGGCAACATGAGCCCGGAATTCGGTTCCACGGCTGCCATGTTCCCGATCGACGACGTGACCCTTGACTACCTGCGCCTGACCGGCCGCTCGGCCGAAAACGTGGACCTCGTCGAGGCCTACGCCAAGGAGCAGGGCCTGTGGCACGACCCGAGCCGCGAGCTGAAGTTCTCCGAGTTCCTGGAACTGGACCTCTCCACCGTGGTTCCGTCCATCGCCGGCCCGAAGCGTCCGCAGGACCGCATCGAGCTGACTGGTGCCAAAGAGCAGTTCCGCAAGGACATCCTCACCTATGCCGGTGAGGATGCCGACGCCCTGAACATCGGCCGCCCCTCCAAGGCCGTCACGGTGAAGAAGGACGACGGCAGCGCGTTCGACATCGACCACGGTCTGGTGTCGATCGCATCGATCACCTCGTGCACCAACACGTCCAACCCCTCGGTCATGCTTGCCGCAGCACTGCTGGCACGCAAGGCAGTGGAGAAGGGCCTGGCGTCCAAGCCGTGGGTCAAGACCTCGGTCGCCCCCGGCTCGAAGGTAGTCACCGACTACTACGAGAAGTCTGGCCTGCTGCCTTACTTGGAGAAGCTCGGCTTCTACGTCGTGGGTTACGGTTGCGCCACCTGCATCGGCAACTCCGGTCCGCTGGATGCCGAGATCTCGGAGGCCATCCAGGCCCACGACCTCGCAGCCACCGCGGTGCTCTCGGGCAACCGCAACTTCGAAGGCCGGATCAACCCGGACGTGAAGATGAACTACCTGGCTTCCCCGCCGCTGGTCATCGCCTACGCCTTGGCCGGAACCATGGACTTCGATTTCGAGACCGATGCGCTGGGCCAGGACGAAGCCGGCAACGACATCTTCCTGAAGGACATCTGGCCGACCCCGGCCGAGGTCCAGGCAACCATCGACTCGTCGATCGACGAGACCATGTTCGCCAAGGGCTACGAGGGCGTTTTCGACGGCGATGCCCGTTGGAAGGCCCTGGACACCCCGGCAGGCAACACGTTCGAATGGGCCGAGGATTCGACCTACGTTCGTAAGCCCCCGTACTTCGAGGGCATGAAGGCCACCCCGGATCCGGTTTCGGATATCGCCGGTGCCCGCGTGCTGCTGAAGCTGGGCGATTCGGTCACCACCGACCACATCTCCCCGGCCGGCTCCTTCAAGTCCGAAACCCCGGCCGGCAAGTACCTGCTGGCCAACGGAGTGGACCGCAAGGACTTCAACTCCTACGGCTCGCGCCGTGGCAACCACGAGGTCATGATTCGCGGCACCTTCGCGAACATCCGCATCAAGAACCAGCTCCTGGACGGCGTCGAGGGTGGCTTCACCCGCGACTTCAGCGTCGAGGGCGCACCGCAGGCCTACGTCTACGATGCGGCGCAGAACTACGCAGCAGCCGACACCCCGCTGGTTGTCCTGGGTGGCAAGGAATACGGTTCGGGCTCCTCGCGTGACTGGGCAGCCAAGGGCACGGCGCTGCTGGGCGTCAAGGCCGTCATCACCGAGTCGTTCGAGCGCATCCACCGCTCGAACCTCATCGGCATGGGCGTCCTGCCGCTGCAGTTCCCGGTCGGCGAAAACGCCGAGACCCTGGGCCTGACCGGCACCGAGACCTTCGCAGTCGAGGGAGTGACCGAACTCAACAACGGCACCACGCCCAAGACCCTGAAGGTCACCGCCGTGGCAGAAGACGGCAAGAGCGTCTCCTTCGATGCCGTTCTGCGCATCGATACCCCGGGTGAAGCCGATTACTACCGTAACGGCGGCATCCTGCAATACGTACTACGTCAGATCACGGCCAGCTAATAGCCGAGCTCGACCCCGCTGGGGCGTGTTGACCGGGAAACCGGGCAACACGCCCCAGCTGTTTTTACCGACGAACCCGATCACGCAGGGGCAGAGGGCTGGCGCCCGGGGGAACACCGCCGAGGGCTGGGTGGTCCTCGCCTCGAGCAACAACCTCCGGATACGGTGTGCGCAGATCTATTCTGCGTGCAGCTCGGCCTCCAACGTGCGGACCCTGGCGTGCAGATCGTCCCGCAGCGCCACCATCCGGGCATGCTCTTCCAAATGGGCATAGGCGGCCTCCTCGGGAACCCACCGCTCCATCCGTAACCCTTCGATGGGTTCGACACGGGCATTGGATCCCACGATGACCACCCGGTCCGCGTCCAGCAGCCTTTCGCGCGTCAGCGCGGTGGGGACCTGCGACCGGATGTCGGCCCCGATATCCTGCAGCACGTCGGCCGCCAGCGCATTGATCTGCCGGGCCGGGTCCACCCCGGCGGAGGTGATGTCAAAGGCAGCTCCGGTTTCCAGCTTGAGCAGGGCCGCGGCCATCTGGGACTTGCCCCCGTTGCTGGAACAGACAAACAGGATACGGGTCTTCTTCTGGGACATCGTGTCGGATCCTTTGCTGTTGGGGGCGGAAACGGTTGCCGCTCTGCTACCCATCATCTTATGGACCGGTGGCACCCGGTGCAGCCGGAACGGCGGGCAGGCGCCCTGCAGGTCCTGGTCCAGTAGCGGCAGGCTCGATTGGCGGTCGGCCGCAAAGATCTTCGCCGGGACCTTGTCGCAGCACGGTCCACGACGTAGGTTGGTGGGCAACGGTCCCGATGGCACTCCCTGTGAAGGACGAGGTTCCCCTTGGATAACTGCAGCGCATCCCGCCCCCTCCTTCCACCTGACCGCTGCGTGATGCGGCACCCCGGGATCGGAAACCAGCGATGATGTCCATCTCACCGACACGGACGCGCGCCACGGCATCGTCCTCCGCGTTGCATGCCCTGATGGCCGTGGGTGGGCTGATCATGGTGCTCTTCCTCCTGGCACACATGTACGGCAACCTGAAGGTCTTTGCCGGACAGGAAGCCTTCGACGGCTATTCCGCCTACTTGCGCACGGTGTTGGAACCACTGCTGCCCTATGGCGGGGCGTTGTGGATCCTGCGCGTGATCCTGCTGCTCAGCGTCGGGACCCACATCTGGGCCGCCTTCGTCCTGTGGCACCGATCCCGGGCGGCTACCGGGGGACGCGGCGGATACAGGTATCAGAGCAACGCCCACCGGCGCGGGGTACAACGCAGCTATTCGTCCTTCACCATGCGTTGGGGCGGACTGACCATCGCCTTGTTCGTGGTTTATCACCTGTTGCATCTGACGGTCAACGTGATATCTCCTGGTGGCGCCTCGGAAAGCCCTTATCTGAGGATGGTGAACGGCTTTTCCATCTGGTGGGTCGTGCTCTCCTACGCCGTGGCGCTCGTCGCGCTGTGCCTGCACCTGCGCCACGGGATCTTCAGTGCGCTCGCCTCGCTCGGGGCCGCCACCTCAGAGGTCCGCCGCCGCCGATTCAACCAGCTTGCGGTCCTGATCAGCGCGATACTGCTGCTCGGATTCCTCGTTCCGCCGCTGTGCATCCTGGTCGGATGGGTGGGACCATGAGCGAGTACTACGCCCAGGGCGACGCGCTGTTCGACGCCAAGGATCCCGGCGGACCGATCGAGGAACGCTGGGACAAGCGCCGCTTCGAGGCCAAACTGATCAGCCCGGCCAACCGACGCAAGCGATCGGTCATCGTCATCGGCACCGGCTTGGCCGGGGGATCGGCAGCGGCGACCCTAGGGGAGGCCGGTTACCGGATCAAGGTCTTTTGCTATCAGGACAGCGCGCGACGTGCCCACAGCATTGCGGCGCAGGGCGGGATCAATGCGGCCAAGGACTACCGCAACGACGGGGACAGCATCCGCCGCCTGTTCTACGACACCGTCAAGGGAGGGGATTACCGCTCGAGGGAATCCAACGTGTACCGACTCGCGCAGGCCAGTGTGTCCATCATCGACCAGGCAGTCGCCCAGGGGGTCCCGTTCGCCCGGGAATACGGGGGACTGCTCGACACCAGATCCTTCGGCGGCGTGCAGGTCTCGCGGACGTTCTATGCCCGCGGGCAAACCGGGCAGCAGCTATTGCTCGGTGCCTACCAGGCGCTTGAACGCCAGGTCGCGGCCGGCACGGTCGAGGTCAATACCCGCCACGAAATGCTCGAGTTGATCGTCGTCGACGGGAAGGCCCGCGGCGTGGTGGTGCGCGACATGGTGACCGGAGCCTTCGAAACGCACCTGGCCGACGCCGTGGTGCTGGCTACCGGAGGCTACGGAAACGCGTACTACCTCTCCACCAACGCCATGGGCTGCAATGTCAGTGCGACCTGGCGGGCCCACCGCAAGGGCGCCTACTTCGCCAACCCCTGCTATACGCAAATCCACCCGACCTGCATCCCGGTCAGCGGCGACCATCAGTCCAAGCTCACCTTGATGAGCGAGTCCCTGCGCAACGACGGGCGGATCTGGGTCCCGGTAGCGGCTGGGGACACCCGAGATCCGGCACAGATCCCGGAGGCCGAACGCGACTACTACCTCGAACGCGCCTATCCGGCCTTCGGCAACCTGGTGCCCCGCGACGTGGCTTCCCGTGCAGCCAAGCAGCAATGCGATGCCGGGCGTGGCGTGGGTCCCACCGGGCTGGGGGTGTACCTGGATTTTGGTGATGCCATCGAACGACTGGGACGGGCCGAGATCGAGGAGAAGTACGGAAACCTGTTCGACATGTACGCGAAGATCACCGACGAGGACCCGTACACCACACCGATGCGCATCTTCCCGGCGATCCACTACACGATGGGTGGGCTATGGGTCGATTACGACCTGCAAAGCACGATCCCCGGGCTCTTCGTCATCGGAGAGGCCAACTTCTCGGACCACGGGGCCAACCGGCTCGGGGCCAGCGCGCTGATGCAGGGGCTGGCCGACGGTTACTTCGTGTTGCCCGGCACCATCGGGGACTATCTGGCCTCGAACCAGATGCCCGCCGGTGTCGATGACACCCACCCTGCCGTGCTGGAGGCGTTGGCCAGCGTGAGGGAACGCACCCGGCGGCTGCTTCAGATCAACGGGAACCGCACCGTGGATTCATTCCACCGCGAGTTGGGTTCGATCCTGTGGGAATACTGCGGCATGGAACGCAATGCCGAGGGACTGACGGTGGCCATCGGACTGATCCGCAAGCTGCGCGAATCCTTCTGGAGTCATGCGAAGGTCACCGGAATCAACGAGGAGTTGAACCAGTCGCTGGAACGGGCCGGCCGGGTGGCCGACTTCTTCGAGCTGGCGGAGCTGATGTGCATCGATGCCTTGCACCGCGGCGAATCCTGTGGCGCCCACTTCCGCACCGAAAGCCAGACAGCGGAGGGCGAGGCGTTGCGCCGGGACCAGGAGTATTCCCACGTCGCGGCCTGGGAATTCGCCGGGGAAGGAATGCCCCCGCTGTTGCACCGCGAACAGCTGGACTTCGAATACATCAAGGTTCAGCAAAGGAGCTACAAATGAACATCACGCTGCGCATTTGGCGCCAGGCCGACGCGGAGGCAGCCGGGGCCATGACCACCTACGAGGTCCACGGGATATCGGGTGACATGTCGTTCCTGGAAATGCTGGATGTGCTCAACGAAGAACTCGCGCTCGCCGGTGGGGATCCGGTGGCCTTTGACCACGACTGCCGTGAAGGGATCTGTGGGACGTGTTCGCTGGTGATCAATGGGATCGCCCACGGGCCCGAAGCACTGACGACCACCTGCCAGTTGTACATGCGCCATTTCAAGGACGGGCAGGTCATCGACATCGAACCCTGGCGGGCCACCGCCTTCCCGGTGCTCAGGGACTTGATCGTGGACCGCAGCGCCTTGGACCGGATCATCGCCGCCGGGGGATACATCAGCGCTCCCACCGGTGCGGCCCCCGAGGCCCACTCGGTGCCGGTGCCCAAGAAGAATGCCGAAAGGGCCTTCGATGCGGCGGCCTGCATCGGCTGCGGCGCGTGCGTGGCGGCTTGCCCCAACGGATCGGCCTCGTTGTTCCTCGGTGCGAAGATCACCCACCTGGGTTCGCTGCCCCAAGGCCAGCCCGAACGTGATTCCCGCGTCTTGGCGATGGTGGAGCAACACGATGCCGAAGGCTTCGGAGGGTGCAGCCAAATCGGGGAATGCACCGCAGTCTGTCCGGCCGGGATCCCGCTGGACATGATTTCCCAACTGAACCACGACGTGCTGGCCGCACTACCCCGCAACAAGGGCCATGGACACTAGATGATTGATTCCAAGGGGTGACAGCGCGGGCAAGGGTGTCCAGAATCGAGATGTAATACCCAACATTCGAACCTGGAGAGTTCCGATGGCTCCCGATCTGGACACCCTTGCAACAGCACTGTACGCCTGCGCGGACGACTTTCTGAAGGCCAATCCGCACCTGCTCCCGTGGCGTCCGGCCATCGGCTTCGGGCCCCGGATCAGCGACGCCGAACTGGTCACCATCGCGGTCCTCCAGGCCCTGCTCGGCTTCACCTCCGAACGCCGCTGGCTCCGCCAATCCCATAACGACCTGCGCCGATGGTTCCCGGACCTGCCCCAACAACCCGGATACAACAAACGGCTGCGGAAGCTGGGCGGGACCCTGCAGGCTCTCAACGAACACCTGGCCCACACCACCGGGCTCTGGTCCGATGAGCTGTGGCTCGCCGATTCCACCCCTGTGGAATGCGGGCGCTCCCACACCACGGCCCACCGCTCCGAACTGGCCGGCTGGGCCGAATACGGGTACTGCGCCTCGCATTCACGGTGGTTCTGGGGGCTGCGCCTGCACCTGCTGTGCACCCCGACCGGACTGCCGGTCGGCTACGCGCTGACCGGGGCGAAGGCCGATGAGCGTGAGACCCTGCTGGGCATCCTGGAAAACCTGCCCACCCCGGTGGAGCCGGGACAGATCATCATCGCGGACAAGAACTACTACGGGAAGGCCTTCGAGCAGGACCTCTCCGAGGCCGGGATCACCCTGGTCCGTCCGACCCGTCAAGGTGAGAAACCCCGTCCCGGAAAGAGTCTGCTCAAGCCACTGCGTCAGGTCATCGAGTCAATCAACGACACCCTCAAGGGCCAGCTGGACCTGGAGGCCCATGGCGGGAGGACCATCGCCGGGGTCACCGTGCGGGTCCTGCAACGCATCCTCGCGCTGACCGTGGCCATCTGGCACAACCTGAACACCGGTTCCCATCCACTGCGGTCGCTGACCGCCTATGACCATGAACCCTTGGAATCAATCATCTAGGCTGCCCGGTGTCCTGCGCCCTGGGTATCGCGGGTAGGCAAGGCCTGCTGATTCAACACCAAGGCACCGATGCGGGCTCATGCATCGCGTCGATCGGATCGGAGCCGGTCATGGGCAGAAGATGGAGCCGGTGCCCGAAGCGCGGGTTTCCCGGCGTGGGAGATGGTGGCCTGGAACCGGGAAAAGCGTGCTAAATCGTTGACCGGGCATCCTCGGCGGTACGATTAACTGATTATTGCCGCTTCGAAAGGACTGCCTCCGTGCGACTGCTTGAGACCATTCATGAGCCGCGTGACCTGCGTGCCCTATCCATGGTCCAAATGCAGGAGCTCGCAGCCGAGGTGCGCACCTTCCTGATCGACAACGTCGCCCGTACCGGAGGGCACTTGGGGCCGAACCTGGGCGTGGTGGAACTGACCATGGGCATTCATCGGATCTTCGATTCCCCCCGTGACTCGGTCATCTTCGATACCGGCCACCAGTCCTACGTGCACAAGCTGCTGACCGGCCGCCAGGACTTCGCTACGCTGCGCCAGCAGGGCGGGCTTTCGGGATACCCCGACCGGGCCGAATCGGTGCACGACATCGTCGAGTCCTCCCATGCTTCCTCATCGCTGTCCTGGGCCGACGGAATCTCCCGCGCCCGCAAGCTCACCGGCGAGGGCGACCGCTACGTGGTGGCCCTGGTCGGCGACGGTGCGCTGACCGGCGGCATGGCCTGGGAAGCGGTGAACAATATCGCGGCCGACAAGGACCGCCGGGTGGTCATCGTGGTCAACGACAACGGCCGTTCCTACGCCCCGACCATCGGGGGGCTGGCCGACCAGCTGGCCGGACTTCGCCGGAACCTGGACAAGGTGCGCACCAACCGCGCCTACGAAGACACGATGGACTGGTGGAAGGGCCGCCTGAAGGACGGTGGCGCCGTGGGCAAGTTCGCCTACAAGTCGCTGCATGCCACCAAGAAGGGCATCAAGGACTGGTGGGCGCCGCAGGGACTTTTCGAGGACCTGGGCATGAAGTACATCGGCCCGATCGATGGGCATAACCAGGCGGCGGTGGAAGAGGCGCTGCAGCAGGCCAAGAACTACGCCGGACCCGTGATCGTGCATGCTATGACGGAGAAGGGCCGTGGCTACGCCCCGGCGCGTGCCAACGAGGCCGACCAGTTCCACGCCGTCGGTGTCATCGACCCCGAAACCGGCGAACCCGTGGCGACGGCCTCGGCGCAGTCCTGGACCAGCGTCTTTGGCGATGAAATTGCCGCGATCGCCGACGAGCGTGCCGAGATCGTCGCCATTACCGGTGCGATGCTGCAGCCGGTCGGGCTCAAGAAGATGGCCGAACGCCACCCGGAGCGCGTCTTCGACGTCGGCATCGCCGAACAACACGCAATGACCTCCGCCGCCGGCATGGCCTTTGGCGGCCTGCACCCGGTGGTTGCCGTCTATGCGACGTTCCTGAACCGCGCGTTCGACCAGCTGTTGATGGACGTGGCACTGCACAAGGCCGGCGTCACCATCGTGCTGGATCGTGCCGGCGTCACCGGACCCGACGGGCCCAGCCACCACGGCATGTGGGACATGTCGCTGGTGCAGATCATCCCCGGGCTCCACCTTGCCGCGCCGCGCGATGCGCAACGGCTGCGTGAAGAACTGCGCGAGGCGGTTGCCATCTCCGACGCGCCATCGGTCGTGCGCTTCTCCAAGGGCTCCGTCGGGCCAGAGGTCAAAGCGCTGGAGCGCCTGCACGATGGGGTCGAGGTACTGGCCCGCTTTGGTGAATCGGCCGAACGCGATGTGTTGATCGTTTCCGTCGGCGGCATGGCCGAGCTCTCGCTGGATGTTGCATCCAGGCTGCACGCCCATGGCATTACCGTCACTGTAGTGGATCCACGCTGGGTACTTCCTGTGCCGCGCTCGATCATCGGGCTTGCCGCCCGCCACCGAATCGTCGTCTGCATCGAGGACGGGGTGAAGGCCGGCGGAGTCGGCTCGCGCATCCGCCAGGAAATGCGTAGTGCGGGCGTTGATACGGCGCTGAACGAGGTGGGTCTTCCCACCGAGTTCCTGGCCCACGGTTCCCGCTCGCAAGTGCTCGAACGCGTCGGGCTCACCGCCGCCCAGGTCGCCGGCGACACGCTGGCCCAGGTGCTGGGCACCAAGGTCCCCTTCGCTCGTCCGTTGCCGGGACACGACTTGCCCACCGGACAGATCCCGCAGCTGTGAGCCTGCCACCGTCCGTCCCCACGGGACTGCCCCGTGAACCCCAGGACGCGGTCCCGGGGGAGCTGGTGATTGCCCGCGCTTGGAAGTACGACGGTTCGGCCCATTGGGTCGTTCCCGGCAGCTATCTGGGTGCCGACGAACACGGACACTGGTTCCTGCAATCGGAAGGCGCACTGGTCTCCCGTCCGGGATACGGCTTCTATGCAGCCTCGGACGCGATCTGCCTGATCCCTGCCTCCGGGCAGTGGCTGGGCACGTTCTACGACCACCGGCACCCCGGGAATCTGCGCACCTATCTCGACCTTTCCACCGAGATCGGCTGGCGCCGCATGTCCCACGGCGGCTGGGAGGTCAACTCCGTGGACATGGACCTGGATGTGGTGCGCTCCACCGACAAGGGCCTGTTCATCGACGACGAGGACGAGTTCGAAGAACACGCTGCTGCATACGGCTACCCCGGTGAGTTGGTGTCCACGATCAGGCATGAAGCCGAGAGATTGCTCGAATCCGTTCGCGGATGTCGGGCGCCGTTCAATGAGACAGTCGATTCCTGGTTCGCGAGATCCCTGAACTACCCCCGAAACCATCAACAATCCAAGGAGAACTAGGCATGGCGATTATCCGCACCTACATGCGTGACGAAGAATCAGTGCTGCATTTCCGCGAGGCCTGGTACGAGACCTTCGAAGATGAGGAACTGGGACAGTTCGTGGTCAACCACGGAGTCGTCGGGCACATGTCCAAGACCGAGGAAGCCAAGGACGTCGATGACGAGACCGCGGCAACGCTGCTGGCGGCGTTTGGCGAACAGTGCACCGAGGACGGCTTTGCCGCACTGACCCCTGAAGAGCAGCATTGGGTGGTCATCCAATATGCGCTGAAGTCGGATGACGGAACCGAGCGCGACCGTCGCCTGCGCGACACCGCCATCGAGGCACTGACCGGTCATCTGGCCTGGCGGGGCCTGGGTACTGTCGAGTCCAGTGACTTTGCCCCGCGCAAGCTGAACATCCGCATCCTCAGCCCCGAGGTGAACAAGTGCGTATCGGCGATCAAGACCTGCCTGCGTGAAGGCAAGTTCGACTTCACGAAGCTGACCATCGCCGCAGCGCCGTATGGTGACCCGGAAGCCTTCAAGCAGAAGCACCCGATGCCGGCCAAGGGCACCTTCAGCCTCCTCTAAATCGTTCGCGTAGTAGACCGGCCGCCGGCAGGGGAAGAACCCCAGCTGGCGGCCGATATGGTATTGCCCCCACAAGCAAGGAGACATTCCATGACCACCCAGATTCCGGTCCGATCAACTACTGCGGCAGATTCGAAGGCCTGGCCGTTCATTGCCCTAGCAGTGCTCGGCATCTCCATTTCGCTGATGTATATCAACGACAACAGCTTCCTGCTCGTTCCGCCCATGCTGGTAACCGTGATTTCAGCCTTGAGGGTTCGAGGCAACAAGTGGTAACTGCTTCCCCTGGTGCTGGGTGCCATTGCTGTACTTTTCATGCTTTTCGCATTGATTAGCTCGTGGGTGGGTTTCTCCGCCTAGTGGTGCGATTCTGGCTCCGATGGAGCTGACAGTCGACTCGATGCCCCGATCGACTGGTGGTAGGCGGTGTGACGACATGCAGCAGGAGTATCGGCATGGGCATGGTTGGGCCCCCGGTTCCGGAAGGAACCGGGGGTTTTTCCGTGGAGCGGGGTGGGTTTTCAGTTCCGGGTGTGTGTTCCGGGCAGGGGCGGGGCGATGGAGCGGTAGGTCTTCCCGGCGGGAGTAGTGATTTCGAAGCCGTGGCGGATGCCGGGGATCACGCGTTCAGTGAAACCGGTGGTTTCCTTGGTCTGGTTGCACCAGGCGCAGCGGCCGGCGCCGTTGGCGGCGGTGGTCTTGCCGCCGAGGGCTGCTTGGTGGATGTGGTCGTAGTGGCCGATGGGGTGGTTGCATCCGGGGGTGGCGCAGATCTGGTCGCGGACTCTGATGAACTGGGCGAGTCCGCGGGGGTAGGTGCGGCGGGTGGAGTCCATGTTCAGGAGGTCTCCGGTGCCCGGTGCGGTGTAGAGGCGGCGGATCCAGCGGGTGGCTTTGGCGTCGTGGTCATCGCCGCGGATCAGGTCCCGGGCCCAGGGGGAGGGGACAGACCCGTAGCCTTGGAGGTAGGCCGGTTCGGTGTCTCCTTCGAAGAGGGAGCGATCGGTCATCACCAGTGCGATCTCCAGGGCCGGCGCCTGGGTGCCGGTGCCGGTGAGTAGTTCGTAGAAGTGGTCGGTGCGGATCTGTTCCCGGGTGCGCCCGGCGCCTTGGCCGGTGGCCAGGGCGGAGTCGGTAAGGTCGTTCAGGACGGCCTCGATAAGCAGGCCCTGTTCAACGGGGAGCATGCCGGTGAGGTGCATCATGGCGTGGGGTGCGGGGTAGAGGGTGACGTAGCGTTTTTGGCGGGCCGTTTCGGCCTTGGCGAGCAGGTCGCGGGGGTCCAGTTCCTGGGCAAGGGTGCGCACGCAGTTGGACAGGGCCTTGGCTCCCTGTCCGGTGAAGTCCTCGGGGTGGGCGTGGAGCCGGGCGTCGATCTCGGCGCGGGTGTCGTGGTCGAGGTGGCGGACCTCGTGGGCGAGGGTCAGGGCCTGGTCTTCGGTGAAGCCTCCGCGGGTGAGGTGGGCCAGGGTCAGGGGTAGGTCTTCGATGAGGATGCGCGAGCAGCGTAGGTGGCGCAGGCCCTCGATGGGGGCTTCGTGGCGGGCGAGGGCGATTTGGGTTCCGACGCCGCGGCCCAGGGCGTCGGGGGTGCTGCCGTGGAGGGCCTGGGTGGTGCGGGCGGCGACGTCCAGGGCGAGGGTGGCGTGGGTTTCCAGGGCGGCGAGGGCGGCCTTGGTTTCTTCGATGCCGGCGATCAGTTCCACGATTTCGGCTTCGGCGGCCGGGGTGTGACCCAGGCCCGGGATCAGGGTACGGGCGGTGCTGGTGAGTGTCATGATCTCGGTGAGCAGGGCGGTGGCGGGGAGGGGAGTCCCGGGGGCCGGTGGGTCCGTCGGGTTCGCGGCGGTGGTTTTCCGTGCCTTGAACATGGAACTAGTGTCGGCCTTACGATTCCAGTGAGATGGTTTCGGCGTAAAATCAAGCCATGGCTGGAGAAATCCCGGCTTGTCCCCGTGGGCATCTCGATGGCCGGGTCGTGCGTGACGGTCTGCAAAAAGACGGAGGCCGGCCCCGGCAACGCTGGCGGTGTAACCTCCCGGGAGGTTCCTACCACCGCTTCCTCGGCGTGGTCAGCCGGACGCGTGCAGACCACGAAACGTGCGTCGAATGTGAGAGCCATCTGGCACCCCATGAAGGACCCGCAGCTCCCGCACAGTTTGAATACCTGATCCGTGAAATCGCTGCGGCCCTTGTTGATATCGGCCGCGGAAGCACCTATATCGATGCCGCACGGCGCGTACGGATGCAGGCCTCCGGCAATACTCCCGCCCAGGGGCAAAAGCTTCTGCATAACGGCCAAACCGTGGCTGATTGGGTGGCTGATTTTGTCCCCGTGGTGGCCGCGGCCCAGGCCCCCGTGCGGTGGCCGACAATCCTCGTTCTGGACTCGAAGACGTTCTGGTGGCATGCCGCCGGGGAATTCACGGACCGGACCGCCCTCTATACGGTCCTGGCGGCCTACGGCTATGACCGGAACGGCAAAAACGGGCAGCTGTGGCGGTTGGAGGCCCACCCCGCGCGCACGACCGCCGCCTGGGGTGAGTTCCTCGATCGCTTTCCGGGGACCCCGCTGTCCATCGTTGCCGACGAGGATCCCGGTATTCGGGCCGCGATCATCAAGCGCTGGGGCGCCTTGTTCTGGCTGGAGCGCTACCACGCGTGCGAACACCACCTGTATGCCAGCGGGAGGGCAACGTTGGAACGGACCGTCGGGTCCGGTGTTTTACGGGAGCTGTTCCACGGTGCACTGAACGATATCCATCGGTGGGATGCGTTCGAAACCGCGGTTCAGGAGTCGGGCCTGCTGGCCATCCAGACCTGGGTCGGTGGCCACGGCCAGCAGATCCGCCGACAAGCCGGACGCCGGGAGGCGATCGCGCCGATCTATACCAACGGTGCGTTGGAAAGCGTTTTCGTCCGGGTGAAGAAATGCATCGGAGACCGGGCCTTGTCCTTCCGCAATCGTGCCCGGTTGAACCTGTTGCTGGAGTTGATGAGGTTGCGGGAGCTGCGGGCCGACAACGCCGGTGATTACGCCATGGCGATCCGTGCGCACTTGCTAGCCAACCAGGGACACCCGCAGCGCAGGTATCGCGACATCTGCGATCGGCGGGTCACCCCGGACGGAAGGAAAGCCGAAAACAGTCTGTGGTCCGCGGCGGCCCAGCTGAGATTGCAGGCCCGGGCCGAGGTGAAAGCGGCAGCCCGGCGGCGCATCGCCGACGGTCCATCCGCAACCGAAATCGACGGGTCCATCTCACTGGAATCGTAAGGCCGACTAGTGTACGACTGGGTGCCGACAATTGGAATGTTTTTGGAACGTATGATCTCCACATGAAATTCTGTGAAAAGTCAGGTCAAGTTGGATTTTTGGGTTATCCACATCACTGTGTGGGATGAGGTGACGAGATGGTTCGGGTCTGCATGTTCGAATGGAACATTGGTGGACGATGAGTGGACCGGGTAGACCCCCTCGGGGATGGCTCATTCGGGGGAGGGTGATGCAAAAGGCCGTGGCCGGTATCCCTGCCCCAGCGGGGTAGGGATGCCGGCCACGGCCTGTGGTTCCTGGGACCTTAGTCGGTGCCGGAATCGAACGCCGCGCGCTCCAGTGCGCGATCGGTGGCGAGTTCGTTGGCGTCGACGGCCTCGGCATCAACGATGGCGCTGGCGCCGCCGGCCTCGAGCGAGCCGACCAGCTTGACCGTCTTGTCGCCGAGCAGGCCCTGGGCGGCGTACTGCTCCAGGCGCGAGCGGGAATCGGCGATGTCCAGGTTGCGCATGGTCAGCTGGCCGATGCGGTCCAGTGGACCGAAGGCGGAGTCGCCGACGCGCTCCATCGACAGCTTGTCCGGGTGGTAGCTCAGGTTCGGGCCCACGGTGTCCAAGACCGTGTAATCGTCGCCGCGGCGCAGGCGAACGGTGACGGTGCCGGTGACGGCCGAGCCAACCCAGCGCTGCAGCGATTCGCGCAGCATCAGGGCCTGCGGGTCCAGCCAGCGGCCTTCGTACATCAGGCGGCCCAGGCGGCGGCCCTCCGCGTGGTAGTTGGCCACGGTGTCTTCGTTGTGGATGGCGTTGAGCAGGCGTTCGTAGGCGATGTGCAGCAGCGCCATGGCCGGGGCCTCGTAGATACCGCGGCTCTTGGCCTCGATGATGCGGTTCTCGATCTGGTCGCTCATGCCCAGGCCGTGGCGGCCACCGATCTTGTTGGCCATGTCAACCAGGGCAACGGCGTCGGCGAATTCCTGGCCGTTGATGGCGACCGGGCGGCCGGCCTCGAAGGTGATGGACACGTCTTCGGCCTTCACTTCAACTGATTCGTCCCAGTAGCGCACGCCCATGATCGGTTCAACCGATTCCAGCGAGGTGCTCAGCAGTTCGAGGGTCTTGGCCTCGTGGGTGGCGCCCCAGATGTTGGCATCGGTGGAGTAGGCCTTTTCGGCCGAGTCACGGTACGGGAAGTCGCGGGCGACGAGCCATTCGCTCATCTCCTGGCGTCCGCCGAGCTCCTGCACGAATGCCGGGTCCAGCCACGGCTTGTAGATGCGCAGCTTCGGATTGGAGAGCAGCCCGTAGCGGTAGAAGCGCTCGATGTCGTTGCCCTTGTAGGTGGAGCCGTCGCCCCACACGTCAACGCCGTCTTCGCGCATGGCACGCACCAACAGGGTGCCGGTTACGGCACGGCCCAGGGGGGTGGTGTTGAAGTACGCCTTGCCACCGGAGCGGATGTGGAAGGCGCCGCAGGCCAGGGCCACCAGCCCCTCTTCGACCAAGGCGGGCTTGCAGTCAACCAGGCGGGCCGCTTCGGCACCGTATTCCAGTGCGCGGCTGGGCACGGCGTCGATGTTCGGCTCGTCATACTGGCCGAGGTCGCCGGTGTAGGTGTAGGGGATGGCGCCCTTTTCGCGCATCCAAGCTACGGCGACCGAGGTATCGAGGCCACCGGAGAAGGCAATGCCGACGCGTTCGCCGACGGGCAGTGAGGTGAGGACTTTAGACATACTACGAATCTTAAGGGGTTCGCGTGGTTTTGGGAGAACCCGGAACGCAACTCTCCCGACATAGTGTGGCCCAGGGCACTGGCATGTTTGAATGCGAGGGGGGATTCCCTGCCCGCGGCGGCTCCGGTACCGGAAGGTGCCGCGGTAAACCACAGTGAATGAAAGGTACCACCATACTCATGGGCACCATGGAATACCGCCGCCTGGGCAACTCCGGACTCACCGTTTCGCTGGTGGGTCTCGGCTGCAACAACCTCGGCCGTCCGGGCACCGTCACCGAGTCGCAGGAGGGTACCGACGCCATCGTGCATGCGGCGATGGATGCGGGGGTGACGTTGTTCGATGTCGCAGACGTCTATGGGAGCACTCCGGGCCTCTCCGAGGAGCGGCTGGGTGCGGCGCTGGGCAACCGCCGCGACGACGTGGTGCTGGCCACCAAGTTCGGCATGGACATGAACGGGGCCAACGGCAACGACTTCGGTGCCCGTGGTTCCCGGCGCTACATCGTCACCGCCGTGGAGGCGTCGCTACGCCGCCTGAACACCGACTACATCGACCTGTACCAGTTCCACACCCCTGATCCGGCAACACCGATCGAGGAGACGCTGGCGGCCCTCGATGACCTGGTGTCAGCGGGCAAGGTCCGCTACATCGGGCATTCCAACCGGGCAGGCTGGCAAATCGCCGAAGCAGAATTCACCGCCCGCGCCACCGGCTCCGCCCGGTTCGTATCCAGCCAGAACCACTACAACCTGCTGGACCGCCGCGCAGAGTTGGAGGTCACCCCGGCGGCGGAGGCCTACGGGTTGGGGCTGCTGCCCTACTTCCCGCTGGCCAACGGGCTGCTGACCGGCAAATACAGCGGCGGCACCGCACCGCAGGGAAGCCGGCTCACCCACTCCCGGCAGAACCTGTTCGCCGAGGCCGACTTCACCCAGCTGGCGGCCTTCGGAGCCTTCGCCAGGGCCCGGGACCTGACCGAGCTGCAAGTCGCCTTCTCCTGGCTGGCCGCACAGCGCAGCGTATCCAGCGTGATTGCCGGGGCCACGCGCCCGGAGCAGGTCATCGAGAACGCAGCATCGGCCGGGTGGAAGCCCACGGCAGCGGACTTGGTGGAGCTGGATGCCATCTTCCCGCGGGTGCAAAAGGTCGCCCTGTTCTGATCTCGGGAGTAGCCTTGGCTCGGATTGACTGGATCGGGAACATGGTGGGGCGGATGGAAGAATTCGAGCGCTGGGAGCTGTTCATCGAGGAGAACCAACGCACCGGCGTGCTCTATCGGCGCTTTTCCGACAACGTGCTGCTCACCCGGGTCACCCTGGGCGAGAGCCCTTCCTTGTACCGGGCAGAATCCCGGATCAGGCTGACCGGGGACCATTCGGCGTGGGAACTGAGCTGGTTCCGCAGCTCGGAGATGGACGAACCCCGGCTGATGCTGCGCAAACCAGGAACGCCGGAGGGTTCGATGCCCGGCTACGGCGAGTTCCTCATGCTGCGCCGGCTGCTGGAGTCCGGGGCCTCGTCGCTCGAATTCACGCGCCTAGGCGATGAGGGCGTGGGCCGGTCAGGCCGCGGGCCGGGTGTCGGCGAGGCGGATCTGGTCAGGCTGGAGTTGGCCCCTGAAACCGAAATGCTCGAGGTTCCCCACCGGGCCGAGGTCGAATGCCTGCGGGTCGATGTCCACAGCGGGGGCAAGGTGCTGGTCAGGCATTGGGTGCATGCGGACCGAGTGGTTGCCAGTGACTGGGGTGCCGCCATGTCATACCGGGTCCCCGGCGGGCCGGCGGATGCCGGTTGGATTTCGTTGGAGGGTCTGGACGAGGGGTCGATCGAGTTCCTGACCCAGGGGTTCGACGGCTAGGGGCCCTCACCAGGCGATGTCCGCGATGCCCTTAAAGGGGAAGCGGAGGTGGCGGAGTTCCTCGAATTCGGGCAACGTGAGCTGGTCCTGGTCCTGGCCAGCAGGAAGGCCCGTGCCCTGAGTGCTCCGTGGTCCTGACTGACCAGGCGCGGTCAGGACCCGGTCGGTCTGGCCGTGTTGCGGTAGAGCTGTTCCTTCGCGTCCTTCGCGGTGGAGACCGGCCCGCCGAGGACGCTGATCTGGGGTCCTGGACTTCGGCGTCTTCGAAGAGGGCCTTCTCCTGCAGTCCCCAGAGGCCGTTCTGCTTGACCTGGTTGAACCCGTCCATCTGCGGGGTGGTGTTGCTTCAGTATGGCGGGGCCCCGGTTCGCAGCGGAACTCGGGTGTGCCCGGGAACACCGAATCAAAGCCGGCGCCCGATGGTCTCGAGCAGGGGGCGAGGGCATGCCGCCGCGCAGTATCTTCTCGTTACCGCCGGCCGGGACGCGTCCGCTACACGTAGAGCACGACGTCCTTGCCGACGATGGCAGCGGCAAAGCGCGCCAGCGCGTCGCGGGCCGGTCCGCCGGTGGCATGGCCGTCGGTGAAGTCGAAGCGCGAGCCGTGGCACGGGCAGGCGAAGTCCTTTTCCTCGCCCTGCACCTGGCAGCCTGCGTGCGTGCAGACCGCCGTATAGGCCAGCACGGTCTTCTCGTCCTCGCGGTAGAGCAGGTAGTTCTTTGCCTCGGCCGTGACGGACAGGGTGCCGCCGATGGCGAGGTCCGCCACAGCGGCGACCTTTACTCCTGCGCCGGAGGGTTCGGGAACCGGCCCGGGGTTGTTGTTCGGGGCGGCCGATGACCCGTCGCCGCAGGCGGCAAGGGCCAAGGTGGCACCGGCAGCGACTGCCGATCCCAGGACGGCGCGACGGCAGGGGGAAAGGGAGATGCTCATGGGTCCATCGTTTCATGGACCGGCGGGCATCTGCGAACCGCCCCGGTGCCCGCCGGAGGGCACCGGCTACAGGTACAGGACGATCTTGCCGTCCTTGATCTCCGCCGCATAGCGGGTCAGCGGCTTGGGCGCGGGGCCCTGGATCACCGATCCGTCGCTGTGGGAGTATTCCGAACCGTGGCAGGGGCACTTGAAGAGCGCCTTGGTCACGCCCACGGTGCAACCCTGATGGGTGCAGATCGACGTGTAGGCGAGCACCGTTGCCTCATCCGGACGGTAGAAAAGGTAGTCGTGCCCGCCCACGGACAGCGATGCACTTCCGCCCACGGGCAGCGCAGAGACGGGCCCGGCGTCGTTGGGCGTTCCGGTGGCCGAGGGCAGTGGATCGGTCTTCGAGCCCCCGCCGCAGGCGGCCAGGGTGGCGACGGAGCCGACGGCAAGGGTGGTGCCCAGCAGAACGCGCCGTGTCGGGGGGCCGACTGTCATCTCATTCATACCCCCAGTGTTGCACCGCGCAGACCGTTCCGACAGGTCGGAGCCCGACCGGAAAGGGGTGTGCCCCCGCTCCCCGGAAAGCCGGGGAGCGGGGGCACACAGGGAAGGCGGTGAACCGGAGCGGATCAGGCCCGGTGGAACCTGCGGCCGTTGACCCGCTCGGAGGCGCCGACCTGGTCGAGGTAGGGGGTGATGCCGCCCAGATGCATGGGCCAGCCGGCGCCCATGATCATGCACAGGTCGATGTCCTCGGGCCCGGCGACGACTCCCTCCTCGAGCATCATCCCGATCTCGCGCGCCAGCGCGTCCTGGGTCCGGGTCAGCAGCTCCTCTCCGGTGAGCGGCGCATTGCCGAATTCCAGCACCGCCAGGGTGGAGGCCGGGACCTCCACTGCGCCATCGGACGCCGGTGCCCAGAGGCCGCGGATCCCGTGATCGATCAGTGCCTGCTGGTTCGCCGAGACGCGGAAGCGCTCGCCGAAGGCGGCGTGCAGGGATTCGGTCACGTGCTGGGCCACCGGTATCCCGACCATGGCCAGCAGCGTGAACGGGCTCATCGGCAGGCCCATGGGACGCAGCGCTCCATCTGCCACATGGGGGTCGGTGCCGTCGTCGAAGGCGTTGGCTATCTCGCCCATCAGGCACAGCAGCACCCGGTTGACCACGAACGCCGGAGAGTCCTTGACCAGCACGCAGGTCTTGCGCAGCTCCTTGCCCAGGGCGAAGGCCGTGGCCAGCACCGCGTCGTCGGTCTCCGGTGCGCGGACGATCTCCAGCAACGGCATCTGCGCGACCGGGTTGAAGAAGTGGAAGCCCACGACCCGCTCCGGGTGCCGAAGCTCGGCTGCCATCGCCGTGACCGAGAGCGATGAGGTGTTGGTGGCCAGGATGCATTCGGCGGATACCACGGCCTCCACCTCGGCGAACACCTGCTTCTTGACCGAGAGCTCCTCGAAGACCGCCTCGATGACGAAGTCGGCATCGGCAAACGCCTCCTTGGTGACCGAACCGGTGATCAGCGCTCGGGTGCGGTTTGCCGCGTCGCGGCCCAGGCGCTTCTTGGCCAGCAGCTTGTCGATCTCCGCGTTGATGTGGGCGAGGCCGGCGTCCACGCGGTCCTGGTCGATGTCGGTGATGATAACGGGGACCTTGAGCCGGGTCGCGAAGAGCAGCGCCAGCTGGGCCGCCATGAGCCCGGCGCCGACGACGCCGACCTTGGTCACCGCACGGGCCAGTTTCCGCTCCGGGGCCCCTGCCGGCCGCTTGGAACGCTTCTGGACCAGCTCGAGGAACGCGTAGACCGTGTTGTGGAAGGCGGTGGAGCCCATCAGCGAGGTCAGTGCCGCGCATTCGAGTGCGGCCGATTCCTTCTGCGTGGCGGTCTTGCCCGCCTCGAAGACATCGATCACCCTGGCCGGGGCGGGTGCGGCGTTTGAGGTCTTGGCCTCCACGAAGGCGCGCGCCTTGGCAGCCGCCGCATCCCAGCGGTCAGCCGCTTCCGGGTCTGTGGCCGGATCCACCGCCCGCGGGCGCTCCACGGTGACCTTGCCGCCCAGCACGGCATCGGCCCAGGCCAATGACTGCTCGAGGAAGTCAGCCGGTTCGAACAGGGCGTCGGCGATGCCCATCGCGTGGGCCGCGGCGCCGTTGAGCGAGCGGTTGTTGTTCAGCGGGTTTTCGATCATGACCGTCATGGCGGCCTCGGGGCCAATCAGCCGCGGCAGCCGGTATACCCCGCCCCAGCCGGGGACCAGGCCGATGAACGCCTCGGGCAGCCCGATGCCGTTGGCGCCGCTGGACACGGTGCGGTAGGTGGCGGCCAGGGCGATTTCCAGCCCGCCGCCCAGCGCCACGCCGTTGATGAACGCGAACGTGGGAACACCCAGATCGGCCAGCAGGTCGTAGGCGGCATGCCCGAGCTCGGCCATGGCGCGGCCCTCGGACTCCTTGCGCAGGCCCTTGACCCCGTTCAGGTCAGCCCCGGCGACCAGGTAGTACGGCTTGCCCGTGAGAGCCAGCGCGTGGATCTCCCCGGCTGCCGCACGGGCCGCCTGGGCGGCCAGCGTGCGGCCGATCCCGATCATGGAGCCCGGGCCCAGCGTGGTGGGCTTGGAGTGGTCCAGCCCGTTGTCCAGCGTCAGCAAAGCCAGCACCCTGCCGGAGGCCAGGGTGACATCGTGCACGATGGCGTGCGTGATGACCTCGTTAGGGACCAGGGCGGCGAGCTGCTCGAAGCGCTCGAAGTTCGTCGGTGCCATGGTTCAGGCGTCCTTTCCGAAGTCCAGGTGGTGGGGGTTTTCCCAGATGACGGTGCCGCCCATGCCCAGGCCCACGCACATCGTGGTCAGCCCGTAGCGCACCGAGGGGTCCTGCTCGAACTGGCGGGCCAGCTGGTTCATCAACCGCACGCCGGAGGCGGCCAGCGGGTGGCCCACGGCGATGGCCCCGCCATAGCGGTTCACCCGCGGGTCCTGGTCGTCAAGCCCGTAGTGTTCCAGGAACGAGAGCACCTGCACCGCGAAGGCCTCGTTGATTTCAAACAGGCCGATGTCGCAGATCTCGAGTCCGGCCCGGGTCAGTGCCTTGTCCGTGGCGGGGATCGGGCCGATGCCCATGACCGAGGGGTCGACCCCGGCGAAGGCGAAGGCCACCAGGCGCATTTTCACGCTCAGGCCCAGCTCGGCCGCCGTGTCGGCGGAGGCGAGCAGCGCGGCGGTGGCGCCGTCGTTCAGGCCCGCCGAGTTCCCGGCGGTGACCCGTCCGTGGGCGCGGAAGGGTGTGCGCAGGGCGGCCAGGTCCTCCAATGTGGTGCCGGGGCGCGGAGGTTCGTCGGCGGTGTGCAGTTCCCAGCCCGCACCCGGGGCGGTGGTGGCGACCGGAACCAGATCGGGCGCGATGTCCCCGGCCGCAACGGCGGCAGCGAGCTTGCGCTGGGAGGCTACGGCGTAGGCGTCGGTGCGCGCCTTGGTGATGGAGGGGAAGCGGTCATGCAGGTTCTCCGCGGTGTTGCCCATGTTCAGCGCCGCCGGGTCGACGAGGCGTTCGGCGAGGAAGCGCGGGTTCGGGTCTGCGCCCTCGCCCATGGGGTGGTGGCCCATGTGCTCGACGCCGCCGGCGACCACGACGTCATACGCGCCGAAGGCGATGGAAGCCGCCGTGGTGGTCACCGCCGTCATCGCACCGGCACACATGCGGTCGATCGCGAAGCCGGGGACGGACTGCGGGAGCCCGGCCAGCAGTGCGGCGGTGCGTCCGATGGTCAGGCCCTGGTCTCCACTCTGGGTGGTGGCCGCGATGGCCACCTCGTCGATGCGCGCGGCAGGCAGCGCCGGGTTGCGGCGCATGAGCTCGCGGATGCACTTGACCACCAGGTCATCGGCGCGGGTGCCGTGGTAGATGCCCTTTTCGCCGGCGCGACCGAAGGGGGTGCGGACCCCGTCGACGAAAACCACGTCGCGGACCTGGCGGGTGCGGCGTAAAGGGCTGGTTGGCTCTGGGGTCACCGGGTGCTCCTCTTGCTGGTATGGAATGTGATCCACCCCATACGCTACTGGTGAGTAACTTCTAGTGCAAGCAGGAACGCCCGGCAATGACCTACTTTTGCTGCTTTTCCGGCAGCGGTTCCGGATCCAGCAACGCCACGGTGATCACCGGGGCGGTCAGCTGGATCTGCCATTCGCGCGCGCCGAGATCGCGCAGCGCGGCCGAGACGGTATCCAAGTCGATCTGCGCCGGCGGGGTCCAGCAGATGCGGCGCAGGTAGTCCGGGGTGAGCAGGTTTTCCAGCGGCAGGTCCCAAGCCTCGGCCGTGCGGGTGATCCGCTCCTTGGCCGTATTCAGGCGCGCGGCGGCCAGCGGGTCCTTGTCTGCCCAGACGCGCGGCGGCGGCGGGGCGTTGGTGGGGACCTGGAGCGGGGGCAGGTCGGCGGCCGAACGGGCCGCCGAGATGCAGCGCAGCCAGCGCGGGCCTTCCTTGGCGGCTGCGCGGCCGTGGAAGCCGGGGGTCTTGAGCATCTGCGGGACAGTGGTGGGCATGGCGCGCGCGGCGGCGACCAGAGCGGAGTCCGGGATCAGCCGGCCCGGCGCCACGTCGCGGTTCTGCGCCAGCGATTCGCGTTCCTCCCAGAGCAGCTTCACGGCGGCGAGCTGGCGGCGGTCGCGCAGCTGGTGCACGCCGGAGGTGCGGCGCCACGGGTCGGTGCGCGGGGCGGACGGGCCAGCGGTGCGCACGGCCTCGAACTCCTCCCGGGCGAAGGCCAGCTTGTCGCCGGCCACCAGGATCTCGGTCAGCTTCTCGCGCAGCACGTCGAGCACCTCGACGTCCAACGCGGCATAGCGCAGCCAGGGTTCGGGCAGCGGGCGGGTGGACCAGTCGGCGGCGGAGTGCTCCTTGGCCAGATGCATGCCCAGCAGGTTCTCCACGACCGGGCCCAGGCCCACGCGCGGCAGGCCGGCGAGCCGGGCTGCCAGCTCGGTGTCGAAGAGCCGCTCCGGGTGCAGCCCGACCTCGGCCAGGCAGGTCAGGTCCTGGTTGGCCGCATGCAGGATCCACTCGGCGCCATCGAGCGCGTCGTTGATGATGGACAGGTCGGCAAAGGGTTCGGGGTCGATCAGCCAGGTGCCGGAGCCCTCGCGGCGGATCTGGACCAGGAAGGCGCGCTGGCCGTAGCGGTAGCCCGACGCGCGCTCGGCGTCCACCGCTGCGGGGCCGGTGCCGGCTGCCAGGGCGCGTGCCGCGCGGGCCAGGTCGGCGTCGGTATTGATGACCGCCGGTACCCCGTCGCGGGGCATGTCCAGCGGGACGAGCTCGACGACCGCTTCTCCGGCCGTCCCGTCGGGGGACTCGGTGGATGGCTGGGTCGATGCGGTATGGATACTGGTCATGATGAGACCAATTCTAGTCCTTTTAGCTGCGGCGGCGGTGCGGCAGCGCCGTTACGCCGGCTGGAAGCGGCGGGATTCCGGCGAAGGTGGCAACCATGTCGACCCAGGCGGCGAGGTGGGCGCCGATGTCCGTGCCCTCCGGGGTCCAGGAGGCGCGCAGCTCGATGTCGATGGTGTCCTGGCGGGCGTTCAGCGTGCCGAAGCTTTCCGAGAGCACCCGGGTGGCGGTGCCGCCGGCCTCGCGGCGAGGGGCCCGGTGGTCATCGAGCGCGTCGACCAACCAGGTCCAGGCGACGGAGCCGAGCAAAGCGTCGTTGCCCATTTCCGCGTCCATGCGGGCCCTGATGTAGGTGACGATCCTGAAGGTGCCGTCCCAGAGGTCCGAGCCGGCCGGGTCGTGCAGCAGGACGAAGCGGCCGGTGGCCAGTTCCTCCTCGTCGCGCAGCGGGCCGCCGGCACGGTGGACGCGTTCGAACACGTCGGCGGAGAGGGCCAGCGCGTAGGGGGCCAGCCGGGCCGGAGCCGGGATTTCCTCCAACCGGACCTCGGTCCGGCAGTGGGCGCGGCGTACCGCCGAAAGGGCCGCCAGGAATTCGGGCGGAACCTGCGAAATGGATCCGGGTGAGCTCACCTTCCCGAGTCTAGGTCGGGGGGTGGGCCCACCCGGGCGCGGCACGCCGGGGAGCATGGGCGCAAGTGCCGCTAGACGGTGGCTTCGGCTGCCGCCAGTTCCTCGCGCAGTGCGGCGACGAACGCGTCGACGTCGGCTTCGGTGGTGTCGAACGAGCACATCCAGCGGACCTGGCCGGCGGTGCGGTCCCAGTCGTAGAAGCGGAAGCGTTCCCGGAGCCTGTCGGCCACCACGTTGGGCAGCTGGGCGAAGACCGCGTTGGCCTGCGTCGGGTAGACCGCCTCGACGCCGTCGATCGCATCGACCGCGCTCCGCAGGCGCGCCGCCATCGCGTTGGCATGGGACGCGGATTCGAGCCAGAGCGAGGTGCCGAAGAGCGCCACCATCTGCGCGGAGATGAAGCGCATCTTGGAGGCCAGCTGCATGTTCATCTTGCGCAGGAACTTCAGCCCGGTGGAGGCGGCCGGGTTCAGCACCACGATTCCCTCGCCGAACATCAGCCCGTTCTTCGTCCCGCCCAGGGACATCACGTCGATGCCGGTGTCGGTGGTCATCTCCTTGAAGCCGACGCCCAAGGCGGCCGCCGCATTGGAGATCCGGGCCCCGTCCAGGTGCACGAACATGCCGCGCTCGTGCGCGTGGGAGGTGATGGCGCGCAGCTCGTCGAGCGAGTAGAGCGTGCCGAGCTCGGTGCATTGGGTAATCGAGACCACCAGCGGCTGTGCGCGGTGTTCGTCGCCCCAGCCCCAGGCCTCCTTGTCGATCAGCTCGGGAGTCAGCTTGCCGTCGGGGGTGTCCACCGAGAGCAGTTTCATCCCGCCGACGCGTTCGGGCGCGCCGTTCTCGTCGACGTTGATGTGGGCGGTGGAGGCACAGATGACGGCGCCCCAGCGCGGCAGCATCGACTGCAGGGCCGTGACGTTCGCCCCGGTGCCGTTGAAGACCGGGAAGACCTCGGCGGTGGGCCCGAAGTGCTCCTTGACCACCTGGGCCAGTTGGGCCGTATAGTCGTCCTCGCCGTAGGCGACCTGGTGGCCGCCGTTGGCCGCCGCGAGGGCGGCAAGGACCTCGGGATGGACGCCGGAATAGTTATCTGATGCGAAGCCGCGCACTGCGGCATCGTGGATGGGTGTGCTCACGAATTCCTCAAAGTTGGATCTGTTGGCGGCTGCGCCTCCAGCATAGGTGACGCGCGTCTCCGGTGGATGCCCGTGGTGGGCGCCGGGGTCAGCCGGAGGGCACCAGCGAGCGCCGGGTTCCATTGAGCTGTGCCGCGTCGGCGGTGAACAGGTCGATGGCGGCGGCGCCCAGGTCGGCCACGTCGGTGAATCCGGCGTAGGCCTTCTCCGGGTTCGCCGCGCGCGTCGCGTCGTCGACGAAGGCCTTGATGACCCAGGTCACTGCCGCGGCGCGCTGGGGCACCGGATTCGCCTTGTGGGCCGACTGGGCGGTGTTGAAGCCGGCGGCGACGCAGGACATCCAAGCCTCGGCCGCGGCCTTGGCGGTGACGTAGTTCGCCGAGGCCGCGCTGGGGGAGCCGACAGCGGTGGCCGAGACGATGGCCACGCGCCCTGCCGGCGAGGCCAGCAGCGCGTCGTTGAACACCCGGGTGGTGTTGCGCAGCGTGGTGATGACGTTGCGGTGCAGGAAGTCCCAGTCCGCGTCGGACTGCCCGGCCAGGCCCTTGCCGCCGCGCCACCCGCCGACCAGGTGGATGAGCCCGTCCAGGGGACCGCGTTCCAGCTCGATGACCTTGGCCAGTGCGTGCACCGCCGCGTGGTCCGCCAGATCAACCTCATAGCGCCCGTGGGCGAAACCGAGGTGCTCGTTGAGCCGTGCCGCATTGGAACCGGCGACCAGCACGGTGGCGCCTGCCCCGTGCAGCGCGCGGGCCGTTGCCACCCCCGCAGCCGAGGTGGCGCCGGCGATCAGGATGGTGAGTTCGGAGAGGCTGTCCATGGTTCCGAGTGTATTCCCCCGCTCCAGTGCCGGGCTAGGCGCCTGCGGTTCAGGCACGGTGCGCGCCGGTGAGGCCGGCGGTGGACTCGATGACCGGTGCCATCTTCTTGGACAGCGCCTCGTAGAACATCGAGAGCGGGAACTCGTCGTCCAGCACCTGGTCGGTCATTTCACGCAGCGGTGAGGTCAGCGGCAGCGCGTCCGGGCCCTTGGCCCACACCGAGGCGGGGTGCGGGGTGAGGGTGGCGGAGACCAGCTCATAGGCAGCCAGCCAGTGGGCGAGCTTCGGGCGGTCGATGGAGCGCCAGTACAGTTCGTCGATGGCCTCGCCCAGCGCGGAGACCACTGCCGGGACCTCGTCCCAGTCGATGGCCAGCTTGGTGTCGGTCCAGTGCAGCACGTGGTGCTGGTGCATCCAGGCAAAGAGCAGCTGCCCGCCGAGCCCGTCGTAGTTCCGGGTGCGGGTCCCGGTGATGGCGAAGCGGAAGATCCGATCGAAGATCACCGCGTACTGCACCAGCTTGGCGTGGCGCCGGGTGGTCTCGTCCATGGCCTCGTCGTGCTGGATCTTCACGCATTCGCGGAATGCCGTCAAGTCGCAGCGCAGTTCCTCGAGCGAGTACAGGAAGAAGGGCATCCGCTGCTTGATCATGAACGGGTCGAAGGGCAGGTCCCCGCGCATGTGCGTGCGGTCGTGGATCAGATCCCACATGACGAAGGTTTCCTCGGTCAACTCCTGGTCCTCGATCATCGCGGCCGCGTCGGCGGGCAGCTCCAGGTTGGTGATGGCCGTCGCGGCCTTCAGCACCCGGCGGTAGCGTGCTGCCTCGCGGTCCTGGAAGATGGCGCCCCACGTGAAGGACGGGGTTTCGCGGATGGCCACTGATTCGGGGAAGAGCACGGCGGAGTTGGTGTCGTAGCCCGGGGTGAAGTCCAGGAAGCGCAGTGGCACGAAGAGCTTGTTGGAGTAGTCCCCGCCCTCCAGTCCGGCGATGAACTCGGGCCAGATGACCTCGACCAGCACGGCCTCGAGCAGTCGGCTGGTGGAGCCGTTCTGCGTGTACATCGGGAAGATGACCAGATGGCGCAGGCCGTCGACGCGCTGGTTCTGCGGCTGGAAGGCCAGCAGCGAGTCGAGGAAGTCGGGGACGCCGAAGCCGGAATCCTTCCAGTGTTCGAGGTCGGTGACGAGCCGGGAGAGGTACTGGGCATCGTGCTCGAACTGCGGCGCCAGCTCACGCACGCAGGAGACGACGGTATCGATCAGCTCGCCGGCCAGCGGCAGGTCCCCGGCCTCCGGGACGGACCCGTCCTTGACCTGCAGCAGCTGGAACGCGGTGGTTGACTTCTTCAGGCCGCTCCACGCGTCGCCGGTCAGCAGTTCGGCCTCGGTGATGGGCTGGGGGAGTGTTGCGTGGGTCATCTCGACACCTCTTTCGTCTCGTGGTGGATCCGTCGACGCAGCGACGGCTTCCTACTGACCAGCGTAGGGAGAGGAAAGCAAAGCTGTTGTAAAATCGGTCTTTGAATTAGGAGGTCTGTTGCTTGAGGGTGTGTGTGCGCCGCTCAGGCACAGCCCGGGGAATGCTCGCCCGTGCAGCCATTCGCCGTGGTCAGCACGGGGACTTCCCGGGTGCTGGAGGCTACTCGGTGGTTTTCAGGCTCAGGCTGACCGAGTTGATGCAATAGCGCTGGTCGGTCGGCGTGGGGTAGCCCTCGCCCGCGAAGACGTGGCCCAGGTGCGAATCGCAGGCAGCGCAGCGCACCTCGACCCGCTCCATGCCCAGCGTTCCGTCCTTGATGTAGCGGACCCGGTCCTCGGCCAGCGGCGCGAAGAAGGAGGGCCAGCCGCAGTTCGAGGAGAACTTCTCGTTGCTGGTGAACAGCTCGTGCCCGCAGGCACGGCAGCTGTAGACGCCGGTCGTCATGGTGTCCCAATACTCTCCGCTGAAGGGGCGCTCGGTGCCGGACCGGCGCAGGACATCGTACTCCTTTGCGGAGAGCTCCTCCTTCCACTGCTGCTCGGACTTCACGATGGTGGGGGCGGCGGGGCGCTGGGGCTGGTTTTCACTCATGCTGTGCACAACACGCGGCATCGGCTCAACATTCCCGCCGGGGGCCTCCGGATGGCCGCGGATTTGCGATGATGGATACATGAGCACCGTTCCCGATCTCCCTTCCGCACCCAATCCGGCACGCGCCGCGCAATGGCGCTGGGGCCTGCTGGGGCTAGGTGCCGGTGCCGTGGCCGGATCCATCGTCGCCGTCGGAGCCTCGGGACTCGCCGGATACTTTGCCCGGCGCATCGTCACCCCGGACGTGGTCCCGGGCGCCGACCTGGACATCCTTGCCGTGATCACGACGGGCGAGGGCACTGAAATCATCCTCCCGGCCAACGAATCCACCACGGTCGAGGGCCGCTACTCGCTCTTCTTCGACGCCGACCGGGGACATGCGCGGCTCGGGGACATCACCTCCTTTGACCCGGTGGATCGCACGGTGACCCGCAGCGTGGAGGAGGTCTATTCGGGCGACCTGAACTCCGCCGTACGCGGACGCCTGTCCGGGGTGGTCTTCCACCACCCGCGCGACCTGGGCTTCGAAGCCCGCGACGTGGAGATCCTGCAGCCCGGGGGATCCGCGCCGGCCTGGCTGGTTCCCGGGGGCGAGCGCGCCTCGACCTGGGCGATCGCCGTGCACGGGCGCGGGGCCAACCGGCTCGAAACCCTGCGCGGCCTGCCCGTGCTCCATGAGCTGGGGCTGACCTCGCTGCTGATCTCCTACCGGAACGACGGGGAGGCCCCGGCCGCCATCGACGGCCGCTACGGGCTCGGCGCCACCGAATGGCCCGACGTGGAGGCCGCGATCGACTTCGCGCTGGAGCACGGGGCCATCGACATCGTGCTGGTGGGGTGGTCCATGGGCGGGGCGATCAGCCTGCAGGTAGCGGACAAATCGCGTCATGCGCCGCTGTTGCGTGCCCTGGTGCTCGACGGGCCGGTGGTGAACTGGATCGACGTGCTCGCCCATCAGGCACGGGTGAACCGGATACCGGAGGCCGTGGGCCGCTTCGGGCAGTGGATGATCTCCAACCGGGCCGGACGCTGGCTCACCGGCATGGCCTCACCGCTTGACCTGCGGGAAATGAACTGGGTGGCAAAGCACGACCGCTTGCGCGTGCCCACCCTGATCCTGCATAGCGCCGACGACGACTTCGTGCCGATTGGCCCCTCGGCCCAGCTGGCGGAGCTGAATCCCGACGTCGTCACGTTCGAACGCTTTACCCGTGCCGGGCATACCCGGGAGTGGAACGTCGATCCGCAGCGCTGGGAACGCACCGTATCCCGCTGGCTCACCGGGGTGTTGAATGCCCCGCGGCCCGGCGGAAGCGAACAGCCGGTGCAGTCCGGCTGATCCGGCTGGCCAGGTCCCTGGCCTGAGCTTGATGAGGATGCCTGACGGACCTAATATTTAGGGGTGGCTAAAATTCTTTCGACCCCGATGGACCGGGACTCCCGGCGGTGGCACGGTGGCCACTGAGCCGCGGGTGCGGCCGCGGAGGCGCCGGCTCTCGGCACGGCTCTTCCTGCTGGGACCCGCATTCGTGGCGGCCATAGCGTATGTGGACCCTGGAAACGTAGCGGCCAACGTGTCGGCGGGCTCGCGCTACGGCTTCCTGCTGGTCTGGGTGCTGGTGGTGGCCAACCTGATGGCGGTGATCCTGCAATACCAGTCGGCCAAACTCGGCCTGGCCACCGGCCACAGCCTGCCCGAGCTGATGGGCTCCCGGCTCTCGGCGGGACCGCGGCGCCTGTACTGGGCGCAGGCGGAGCTCATTGCCGCAGCCACCGACATGGCCGAGGTCATCGGAGGCGCCGTGGCGTTGCACCTGCTCTTCGGCCTGCCGCTGCTGACCGGTGGAGGGATCATCGGGGTCGCCTCCATGGTGCTGCTGGTGCTCCAGACCCATCGCGGTCAGCGGGCCTTCGAAAACGCTGTCATCATCCTGCTCGCCATCATCGCCGTAGGCTTCATGGCTGGGCTGCTGGTGCACCCGCCGCCGCCCGGCGCGGTGCTCTCCGGCCTGGTGCCGCGCTTCGATGGTGGCGACTCGTTGCTGCTGGCCGCCTCGATGATCGGCGCGACGGTCATGCCGCACGCCATCTACCTGCACTCGGCGTTGGCCCGGGACCGCCATGGCCATGCCGAGAGTGCGGCGGCGCGGACGCGGCTGATCAGGATTACCCGCTGGGACGTGATCGGGGCGCTCGCCGTGGCCGGCGCGGTCAATATTGCCATGCTGCTGCTGGCCGCCACCAGCCTGCGTGGGGTCCCGGGCACTGAGACCATCGAGGGTGCGCACGCCGCCATCACGGCCGCGCTGGGTCCGGTGATCGGGATCGGGTTCGGCGTCGGGCTGCTGGCGTCGGGCCTGGCTTCGACCTCGGTGGGCTGTTATGCCGGGGCGGTGATCATGCAGGGGCTGCTGAAGGTGAAGGTACCGCTTATGCTGCGCCGGGTATTGACGCTGATCCCCGCGCTATTGATCCTGGCCGGCGGCATCGAACCGACGCTCGCGCTGGTGCTCAGCCAGGTGCTGCTCAGTTTCGGGCTGCCGTTCGCCTTGATTCCGCTGATCCGGCTCACGGGTTCGAAGGCGGTGATGGGCATCCACGTCGATTCACCGCCACTACGGGTTGCGGCATGGATCTGCGCGGCATTGATCGTGGCGCTGAACGCCGCATTGATTTGGCTCACCATTTCCGGAGGGTTCCAAGTGTGAGGCGTTTTGGTGGGATCGTTCAGGGAAGAACCGCCCGCTCCAGGTCGATGGAGGAGCTGGGCGTCCTGGACGGGGCAAAGCCCGGGTCTTTTTCCGGTCATCGACCCTGGGCACGGTGGTGAACAGCGGTTTCCCCGGTGGCGGCCAACCCGTCACCGGGGGAGAAGCGGCCGGCCGGTGTCCGGTGACCCGGGCGCGGTCATGGAGGGTGACGTGGTAGCCGTCAGGGTCCGCAAAGGTGAATGTGCGTCCGAACGGGCCGTCGATCGGAGCCGAGGCGATCGTGTGGCCGTCGGCCTCGAGCACGTCGTCAATGGCCTGGACATCGGTGGCGTGGAGCCAGATTGCGGCGTCGATGCCGGGCTGGGCAACTGATGCAAGATCGGTCCCGGGGACGATGCCTCGCAGCGCGAACGCGATCGGCGTGGTATCCAAGACGACGGCATGGGCAGGGCCCGCCTGGGAACGGACGAGGCCGAGGTACTGCTCGTAGAACGCCTGGGATGCATCGAGATCGCGAGTCTGGAGGGAGATGAAATCGGGGCCGGCCACGGCCTTTGTCGGGAAGGTTCTTCCCACGCCGCTCGCTCCACGCGGCAGGCGAAGCCTGGAGAAGGCAACCGTTGCCGTCCGATCCGTCGAGCTCGGGATGCTCGGTGGCATGGTCGCTGGGCCCCGTCGTCACGGGTTGTTCCATGGCGTATGGCCATGGAGGACCTTTTCGTGATCGTGATCGGGGCCCGGGCGAAGCGGGAGCAGGAGCCCGGTTTGGAAGTCGTGGGTGAAGCACCCTCTGCATAGCCGGCGTGGTGTCTGCGGAAGCCCGCGGATCAAACCACGCCGCGGCACTCAGTGTCCGGCGATCGGTGCGCTTTCGGCCCCGGTGAGCGCCATGAGGTCGGCCGGGGCCAGCCCGAGGTCCAGCCCCCGCCGCCCGCCGGAAATGAACACGGTCTCATGCATGAGGGCGCTGGAATCCACCACAGTGCGCGAGGGATTGCGCTGGCCCAGCGGGGAGATGCCTCCGACCACGTAGCCGGTGCGGCGTTCGGCGACGGCAGGGTCCGCCATCTCCACCTTCTTCACTCCCAGCGCGTGGGCCATGGCCTTCAGGTCGAGGGTCCGGTTCACCGGTACCACGCCGACGGCCAGGGCGTGGGCCCCGGGGACTCCGGTATTCACCAGCAGCGTCTTGAAGACCAGCGCCGGGGCAACGCCCAGTGCCTCCGCAGCCTCCAGGCCGAAGGAAACGGCCGCCGGGTCGTGCGTGTAGCCATGGACCGAATAGGAGATGCCGCGGGCATCGAGCAATGCAGTTGCCGGAGTTCCGGAGTGTGCGGCCGCCTTCTTCTTGACCATGGTGTCGGTTCCTTTGCTGGTTACGCGGCGGCCTCGGGCAGGCGTTCACGGATCTGGCGCTTGATGCGTCCCAGCATAGAGGTCATTCCACGCATCCGCAGCGGGGTCAGCGCACGGGTCAGGCCCAGCTGGTTCGGCATGTCATCGGGCACCCGCAGCACCTCGGCGGCCGGCAGGCCGTCCAGGCCCTGGGCCAGCACCGAGGCGAAACCACGGGTGGTCGGAGCCTCGGGCGGTGCCGAGAAGAACAGCGAGACCTCGCGGGCCTCGGTGTCGGCCAGTTCGAGGGCCAGGAACAGCGGGGTCTGGCATTCGACGACCTGCTCGAGCAGCTCCGGGTGTTGCGTGAAGCGCTCGGGCAGGGCGGGCAGCTCCTCGGAGAATTCGAGCAGCAGTTCAAGCCGTTCGTTTTCCGGAACCTCGATGAAGTCGTTGACTATTTCGGCCAGGGGGCCGGGCAGTGTGCCGCTCATTTAGGCACCCCGTCCCACCGGTGCGACGCCGGGCTCGATGCCCTTGACGATCGGCACGCGTACGGCGTTGCCCCACTCGGTCCACGAGCCGTCGTAGTTGCGGACCTTTTCCAGGCCCAGCAGGTGCGCCAGCACGAACCAGGTGTGGCTGGAACGCTCGCCGATGCGGCAGTAGGTGACGATGTCGTCGCCGGCCTTCAGCCCCGCCTCGTCGAGGTAGAGCGCCTCCAGTTCGGCGCGTGAACGGAACGTGCCGTCCTCGGCGGCGGAACGGGACCATGGCACCGACGCGGCGCCGGGGATGTGCCCGCCGCGCAGCGTGCCCTCCTCCGGGTAGTTCGCCATGTGCGTGCGCTCCCCGGTGTACTCCTCGGTGGAACGGACATCGATCATCGGCTGGCCCAGGTGGGCCAGGACCTCGGGAAGGAAGGCGCGGATGACCGTGTCGTCGCGCTCGATCACCGGGTACTGCGCGGGTGCGGGGGAGACCTTGTCGCGGGTCAGTTCGCGGCCCTCGGCGATCCACTTGTCGCGCCCGCCGTTGAGCAGGCGGACGTCCTCGTGGCCGAACAGCGTGAAGACCCACATGGCGTACGCGGCCCACCAGTTGGACTTGTCTCCGTAGATCACGACGGTCGATTCGCGCGAGATGCCCTTGGCGGCCATCAATGCGGCGAAGGCGGCGCCGTCGACGTAGTCGCGGGTGTACTCGTCGTTCAGGTCGGTGTGCCAATCGATCTTCACGGCGCCGGGAATGTGTCCGGTGTTATAGAGCAGGATGTCCTCGTTGGACTCGACCACGACCAGGCCCTCGGCACCGAGGTTCTCGGCCAGCCAGGCCGTGGAGACCAGGCGCTCCGGGTGCGCATACTCGGCGAACTGGGTGTTGGCCTCGGTGGGAAGACTCATGGGAAATGACCTCGCTGCAAAGGGATGGGGGTGTGGGGATAGTACCCCTCTAGCCTAGCGATCATCGGGCCGGATCTGGGCTTCGCGGGGTCATCGGGGGCCATATTTCGCTACCAGCGCCCGCTCGGGAACGCGGGAGTGATCAAGCTCATGTGCGTGGGGCGTTGCCCGGAGCGTAAAATTGGCCTCGTGCGCCTTGGTGCACTTGCGAACCCTCCCCCTCCACCGACGCGAAGGAACCACCCGCCGCATGGCCACGATTCAGCACCTGACCCAACGCACGCCCAAGGTGTCGGTGGAGGAACTCCTTGCAGGCTTCCACCCCTCCCACCGCTTCGGCGAGGTCTCCTTCGATACCTACCGTCCGGACCCGAACCAGCCCTCGCAGGCCGGGGCAGTGACCAAGCTGCAGGAGTTCGCCGCCTCGATCGATACCGGGACCGGAGGGTTCCTGGGCAAGCTGTTCGGCAAGAAGACCAAGACCAAGTCCGGGATGTACCTCGACGGCGGCTTCGGGGTGGGCAAGACCCACCTGCTGGCGTCGCTGTGGCATGCCGCGCCTGGCCCCAAGGCCTTCGGTACCTTCGTCGAATACACCAACCTGGTCGGCGCGCTGTCCTTCCGCCAGACCGTTGAGGTGCTGAGCCACTACAAGCTCGTATGCATCGACGAATTCGAGCTCGATGACCCGGGGGACACGGTGTTGATGTCCCGGCTCATGCGCGAACTCGCCGATGCCGGCGTCAAACTGGCCGCCACCTCGAACACGCTGCCCGGCTCGCTCGGTGACGGCCGCTTCGCCGCTGTCGACTTCCAGCGCGAGATCAAGGTGCTGGCCGATCAGTTCGACGTGCACCGCATCGACGGCGAGGACTTCCGCCACCGCGGCCTGCCCGAGGCCCCGCGGCCGATCGCCGAGGACAACGTCGTGACCTTCGCCCAGGAGCGCTACCCGGACAAGACGCTCGCCGTCGACGACTTCGCCGAGCTCGTGTCGCACTTGGCCAGCGTGCACCCGAGCCGCTACCGCCAGCTGATCGACGGAATCGACACCCTGGTCCTGCACAACGTGCACACCATCACCGAACAGTCGGTTGCATTGCGCTTCGTCGTGCTAGCCGACCGCCTGTACGACAAGGACGTGCCGATAGTTGCCTCGGGCATGCCGTTCAGCGAACTGTTCACCGACGAAATGATGTCCGGCGGCTACCAGAAGAAGTACTTCCGAGCCGTCTCGCGCCTGACCGCACTGGCCCGCGAGGGACAGCAGGCGGAAGCGGCCGTCTAGGCGTTCCGCATGCTCCGTTGCGGCCAAGTCCGTGCGGGCAGCTGAAAATACCATCTCGCAACCCGCCGGGCCGCTCTGGGCCCGGCGGGTTTTCCCTCTTGTGGTGGGAGGTGCGGTGGCGACGGGGGAGCCCTGCAGCACCTGCCGGGACAAGGCCCGTGCCGGGGAACTCCCGGGGCGAATCTGCCACTGGTGTTCAAGTCATCTATCTTGAGCCGCTCACGCTCGGCTCGGTAAAGGGGATTCCATGCAGTCATCGCCTGAGCCTGATATTCCATCGGACGCTGGCACTGCAGCGTAGAAGCGACGCGATCATGATGGCTCTCGAACTTTGGTCGGGCTGAACGCTCGTGCGCAGCCAAAGTTCAAGAGCCACTGATTGAGGTTGCTTCAACCACCATCGAGCGTTGTGCTGGGCACTATCGTAGTGACTTATGATCCCCGAGAATTCGATGACAATCGTGGCGTGCCCGGATTCATTCAAGGGATCCCTGGGCGCCGCCGAAGCGGCAACGGCACTTGCGCTTGGTGCCCGGTCGGTTTTCGGACCTGGCGCGAACATCATTGAGCTTCCCCTCGCCGATGGCGGTGAGGGCTCGCTCGACGCCCTGCTTGCGGCCTGGGGCAGCAATCAGCAAACGCTTTCCGTCCATGACGCCATCGGACGTCCGGCCACCGCGCGCTTCGGTGTCTCGGCCGACGGGCGCACGGGTATGATCGAGGCCGCCGAAGCCAACGGGCTACCCCAGGTCAGCGACGTTCCCTTGCAGCCGCTGCGTGCCGATAGCCGCGGTGTCGGAGAAATAGCCGTCCACCTGCTCAACGCGGGCATCACCGAAATCATGCTGTTCATCGGAGGGTCGGCCAGCACGGACGGCGGCACGGGTTTCCTCAACGCGCTGGGTGTTCGCTTCCTCGACGCCGCCGGCTTTCCTGTGGCCCCCGGCGGCGGTGGGCTGGCCGATATTGCCCGCATCGATCCGTCCGGGCTGCACCCGGCGGCAAGCGCGGCCTGCTGGGAGCTGGCGGTCGATGTGAGCAACCCTATCTGCGGTCCGCGGGGCGCCGCAGCGGTCTTCGGACCACAGAAGGGTGCAGGAGCCGATGACGTTTCAGCCCTTGACGCGGGCCTAGAACACCTGGCACGCATCCTGGCGGCGCAGGCGGGAATCGACGCCGCGGAATTCCTCGAGCGCGAAGGCCTTGGCGCGGCCGGAGGCCTGCCCGCCTGCCTCGTCGCCCTGCTGGGTGCGCGGACGGTTCCGGGGTCAACGCTGGTCTCGGAGGCGCTGGACCTCGAAGGGCTCTTGGCCGATGCCGACCTCGTGCTCACCGGGGAGGGGCGGCTGGATTCACAGTCGCTCGGCGGCAAGGTCGTCGACGCCGTGCGTCGGCTGTCCCCGGCCGACACCCCCGTCATCGTCATCGCCGGCACGGTGGAACTCGATAGTGCCCGCTGTCGCGCCGAAGGCATCACCGCGGCATTCTCCATTGCCAGGGGCCCTGCCACCCTCGCAGCGCTCAGCGTGGACACCGCGTCGCTGGTCCGCGATGCCGCGGCCCAAGCCTGCTCTCTGCTGGGGTTTTCCACCCTGTCAACTCGCGCCTACGGAAAGCCAAGGAGTCCTCGGCCCTGACTGTTTGCCTTTCTCGCGGGCGCGCCCTACCTGCTGGTCCCATCACGCTCGACAGCAGCCACGAGGGGGCCAGTTTGATTTCGACGGTCCAGGCCCGAAGCGTCGCCCGGTAAGCCCGCATCCAAGGGGCTGACGGTGGGCGTCAGTCGATGCGGGGGTGGGCTTGGCTGGCGGCGAGCACGGTGTCCAGCTTGGTCTTCATGGTGCAGGCCAGGAGTTCGCCAGCCAGCGGGTTGGTCTCGAAAACTTCCGGCATGCGCAGGCTGATGAGTGTGTTCATGAGCATGCCCTGGGCCAGGAAGTCGGAAGCGCCCTGAGGGCCAAGCCCGGCTTCGTCCCTCACCAGCCGGAACAAAGCCAGGAAGGCATCGCGGGCGCGCGGGCCAATGATCGGCTCATGGCCGGAGACAAACGACTGCATCAAAAGCAACAGGATGCCGCGGTCCCGGATCAGGTCGGCGTAGGCGCGTCCCATCAAGCCCCTGAGGTGCCCAGCGCGGGTTTCGCCGAGGGACGGGTCAAGCGCGGCGACCTGGCTGTCCATTCGGCCGGCGTCGTATTCGGAAATCAGGGTGCGAAACGCGTTGAGCAGCTTGCCCAACGCCCGGTCCATGGCCTCGAGGAACAGGTTTTCCTTGGTGCCGAACATGCGCACCACGTAGGGCTGGCTGATGTCGGCGGCCTTGGCCACCTGGGCGGTCGTGGCACCGGCATAGCCACGCTCGCCAAAGACCGCGGTGGCAGCCGCGAGGATCAACTCGCGGCGCTCCACGGAAGGCATCCGGGTTGGCGTGGGCGTCTGAATTCCTGTGGTCCCCATGCTTGACATGTTATCAGCTGATAACTATATTTTCGGATCAGGTAATCAGTTGATTACATGAAATTTCAATGGTTTTGGACCTCCGATGAACCGTCGCATCCCCGTATGGCTCGCCATCACGGCCGCCTCACTTCCGCTGTTCATGGCCACTCTGGATAACCTCGTGGTCACCAAGGCACTGCCCGTCATCCATGAGAAGCTCGGCGCCGGCGTCGAGGAACTGCAATGGATCGTCAATGCCTACGCCCTGGCCTTCGCCACGTTCATGATGCTCGCTGTCGGACTCGGCGACCGGTTCGGCCGTCGCCGCATCTTCGTTGCCGGCATTGCCGTCTTCACGCTCGCCTCCGCGGCGGCCGCACTGAGCTCCGAACCGACGCAGCTCATCACGGCCCGGGCGTTCCAGGGCGTCGGTGCGGCCGCGGTGATGCCGCTGTCGCTGACCCTGCTCGCCGGCTCCGTGAGCACCAAGTTGCGTCCCCTGGCCATCGGCATCTGGGGAGGCGTCTCCGGGTTGGGAGTAGCCCTGGGGCCGCTGATCGGCGGTGTGGTCGTGGAGGGCTTGAACTGGCAGTCGATCTTTTGGATCAACGTCCCGATCGGGATCGTCGCCATTGCACTGGTGCTTCTGGTGTTGCCCAACAGCTTTGGAGCCCGTGTCCGGGCCGACATCCTGGGGCTGGTGCTCTCCGGTGTCGGCCTGTTGGGACTCGTCTTCGGCATCGTGCACGGGAACGATGCCGGCTGGTCAAGTGCCGAGGTCCTGGCCCCTCTGGTGGGTGGCTGCATCTTGCTCGTGGCTTTCGTGCTGTGGGAGGCGCGGACCCGGGATCCGCTGCTGCCGTTACGACTGTTTCGGGACCGCAGTTTTACCGCCGCAAACATCGTCGGCTTGACGTTCAGCTTCGGCGTCTTCGGCGCGGTGTTCAGCTTGATCCAGTTTCTGCAGGTGGTTCAGGCGTATTCCCCCTTAGAGGCCGGCGTGATGACCATGCCGTGGACATTGGCGCCGATGTTCGTGGCCCCGATGGCTGGATTCGTGGCGCCGAGGCTGGGAACGCGCACACTCGTCATCACGGGCATGACCCTACAAGCGGGGGCTTTGGCCTGGTTGGCGGCGCATCTGTCGTCCGACGTTGCGTACGGCGTCATGGTCCCCGGTTGCCTGGCGGCCGGGATCGGCATGGGGCTCGTGTTTGCTCCGCTGTCGACGGCGGTGCTGGCCAACATGCACGCCAATGACCACGCGAAGGCCTCCGGCACCAATTCGGTCATGCGCGAGGTCGGAGTGGCCCTGGGCATCGCCGTGCTGACGGCAGTGTTCACCCGGGGCGGGCGGGCAGCTCACGCCAACAGGTTACGTTGACGCGGCCATCCCCGCCGTCTGGGTAGGCGCTGCGGCGCTGCTTGTGGCGCTGGTAGCCGCGTTCTGGATGCCGTCGCTGCACCTGTCCCGGGAGCTGGCCGCGGCATTGGCGCGGGAAGAAGCCACGGGCAAGGAAGTGGACCGACGGGAATAGACGAGTCGCATTCCAAGGCACGCGGCGTCGCGCGTGGTTTGCGAGGCGCGGTGTTGGGAATCGGCTGTATTTCGGCAATGCATGGCGTGGCGGAAGCCGGAGGCTCCACCTGGCGGTCGGTTTCCGCGTGGAGGTTCCGTTCCTCGTCCGCTAGTGCAGGCTTCACGCCGGAGGCTGAAGCATCTCTCGACGATGCCTGCGCTTCGTCATCGCCGGCGTCCCCGCTCTAGCAGCGCACCGATGGTCAGTCCGGCAACCAGTGCCCAGAAAGCACCTCCAATGCCGGCGATGCTCAGTCCCGAGGCGGCAACGA
This sequence comes from Paeniglutamicibacter cryotolerans, assembly GCF_014190875.1. Lineage (NCBI taxonomy): Bacteria > Bacillati > Actinomycetota > Actinomycetes > Micrococcales > Micrococcaceae > Paeniglutamicibacter > Paeniglutamicibacter cryotolerans. The sequence goes on from NZ_JACHVS010000002.1 coordinate 260,104, forward strand.
GGAACGTGATCAGGGCACTGAGCCTGGTTCGAGGCTCAGCCAGTGCCGAGGATGCTGCGGAACCCAACGTGGCAAGCAGTGCCAGGCCGGCCGCGGCCTCTAAAAGTCCTGCCGGGCTGGCCGCGGCCAGCGCGGTAATGGCCGCCGATGCAAGGCCGAGAATGATGTAGAACCCACCGGATGAAACCGCGGCTATCCAACGCCGGGAACGGTCGGGACCAGCCTCGTCGCCGGCCGCCAATGCGGCTGAAATCGCTGCAAGGTTGATGGCATGCCCACCGAAGAGCGCCCCCACCGAGGTGCCGATGCCGGTGGCAAGCATCGAGGAACGCCACGGTACGTCGTAGCCGAAGCCTTTGAGGACAGCCACGCCCGGAACGTTCTGTGACGCCATGGTCACGACGAAGAGTGGCAATGCGATGCCGGTGAAGGCTCGGAGGGTGAAGGCCGGGATGGCGAACTCGAGATGGGGGAGCAGGCTGACCCCGTGGACGCTGTCGCCCGGGCTGGTGGCCAACGTAAAGCCGGCGATGCCCAGGGCCACTGCCATGGCCACGGGAACCGCCCATCGGGGGTTCAGCTTCAGGAAGAGCAACCAGACGACGATGACTGGAGTTACATAAAGCGGAATGGTGGATAGCGCCATGAAGGGGGCCAGGCACAGCTGAAGTAGGACGCCGGCAAGCATGGCTTGGGCCAGATGGACGGGAATCGCCGCAACCAGCCGGCCCAGCCACGGTATGGCCCCGGTGGCTGCGATGAGCACGCCGGTCAAGAGGAAGGCCCCGACCGCCTCGTTCCAACCGAAGTTCATGCCGCCGGCCCCGGCTAGGAGCGCTGCTCCGGGAGTTGACCATGCCGTGGTGATGGGTCGCTTCGTGAACCAGGCCAGGCCGATCGCAACCACGGCGAAGGTCAGGGTCAGCGCCAAGAGGCCCGAGGCGGCCTGGCTGGGGCTTGCTCCCACGGCTTGCAGTCCGGTCAGGACGACCGCGAAGGAGGATGTGTATCCGACCAGCGCGGTGACCAAGCCGGCGATGACCGGCTGAAGTGTCGGATTTCGGCGGGCGGGAGAATCGAGGGTGACCTCGGGCATGTGGTTCCTATGGATCAAAAGCCGGACACGCAACAAGTGCCGGTGACGCCTCACGGCGGTACCGGCACCCGTTTTGCCGCGCCCGGGAGGGCTGGCTTGAGAACTTCTGTGGCTTAGGCGGGAGGTGTCTCGCCGCCATCGACCTTGTCGATGAGGCCCTTTGCCGTGTCCTGAACCTTGTCAACGTGTTCGGCGAACTTTCCGCCGGTCTTCTCGTCGACGAAGTTACCGACGTTTTCGACTGCGTCATGCAGCTTGTCGGCGTTCTCGTGAACCAGTTCGGTGGCCTTGCCCTTGAGTTCTTCGGCCTTGCCCTTGAGCTCGTCAAATACTGACAAAAGGCACCTCCTCTCGACGTGGGAAGCCTTGGTTGCTTCCACCTGTAAACATCGTAGCCAATATGGCAAGTGCCGCGACAGGGGGCACAGGTGAATTTCGGTGAGCCAAGAGCGTAATCCATGATTGCGGGAGGGTGCGGCGAATGGACCTACCTAAAGCATGGCTGACCTGTATTTTCTGAGAATCCAGGATCGGGTTGCTGGGACTTGAAGCCGCACCATGGCCGATCCTCGTCCCGATATCGGCGTGTCGGGATCTGGTTCCCCTTGCACTCGAGGATGCCGTGTGACCTGGCTGGCCCTACGGTCATCGGATCCGCGCGAAAGCCGCTCGGCTCTCCGCACCCGGCCTCAGCCCGGTAGAGTGCGCTCGGCAACGTCGAGTCCAAGATGCCATCCTCAATTCCGACGGCAAATGGGGCGGGTTTGCTGCTTTCCAGGTGACGCTGCGGAGCAAGGTGGTGGCCAGCCAGATCACCAAGGTGCTTGCCGCTGTGACGAGTGCGATTGTTCTGATTGTCTCGCCGTATATGGTGGATCGCTCCTGGGATCCGGTGGGTTGAAGCTCGACCCGTGGTGAATGCCTGCTTCTGGAGCCAGTGAGTCATGCCCTGCAAGACATGTCGAGGTGGAGCATGGACCCCTGGCGACTTCCATGCGTCACATGGGTGAACCAATACGCCGACCGCCGCACGTCTTGCTTCACGTTCCGGGCGAAGGGACGGCCTGCGCCTGGGCTGTTCGACGATCTACCTGCCGGCGTTGCGCGCTGACGTGGCCCAAGGCCCGGGGATCCCGCATCGAAACCGCAGCGGAGGGCGTGGCGACCATGGAGCGTGATGAGGAGTTGATTTCGTGGGCTTGCGGTAGGGGGATGAGCGCTTTGCTGGTGAGCCACCTCACCTTCGACCATTCAGCGCAGATCAGCAGATCAAGTGTTCAGGGTGTTTGCGAACCGTGCATGAGCGGATTGGCCGTCCGTAGAGGCTAGGAGCGTGTCCAACGTGTCGGGTTCGGTTCAGGGCGTTAAAGCAAGTGTGGGCCCCGGATAACCGGGGCCCACACTTGCTTTGGAGCGGACAACGAGATTCGAACTCGCGACCTCCACCTTGGCAAGGTGGCGCTCTAGCCAACTGAGCTATGTCCGCATGGCTGCACGTCCATTATTGATGGATGCATCCGTGGGCGATACTGGGATCGAACCAGTGACCTCTTCCGTGTCAGGGAAGCGCGCTACCGCTGCGCCAATCGCCCAAATTGCCATCCACCGAATAAACGGTTTCAAGCGATCAAAAGAAGCAAACCGAACGGGTTTGAATCCTTCAATGGAGCGGACAACGAGATTCGAACTCGCGACCTCCACCTTGGCAAGGTGGCGCTCTAGCCAACTGAGCTATGTCCGCATGAAAAAATCTCCACGTGACTGTGGAGGCATTCCAGTGGGCGATACTGGGATCGAACCAGTGACCTCTTCCGTGTCAGGGAAGCGCGCTACCGCTGCGCCAATCGCCCAATGCTTTGCAAGCTTACAACACCTTCGAGGTGGGGACGGGATTCGAACCCGCGTACACGGCTTTGCAGGCCGTTGCCTAGCCTCTCGGCCACCCCACCATTACCTCAAAACGGTTGCCCGTTTATCGGCGTGGTTGGCGAACCAACCAGATGACTTGCGAGCGGACAACGAGATTCGAACTCGCGACCTCCACCTTGGCAAGGTGGCGCTCTAGCCAACTGAGCTATGTCCGCAATGTAGGGCCGCAATTTCCCGTTTCGTTTCCGAACCGATCGGCTGCGCTCCAACGAGTAAGAACTCTATACGACCGATTGCCCAACTTACAAATCGGCGGTTCCCTCGGACCGTCCGGGAACTGAAATCACCGGAATGTCGGTGGTTTCTTCCGAACAGGTCAGCTGGCGATTCGGGCGAGGCTGTCGGGAGGACATGCGAAAATCGAGCCATGACTTCTCCAGCGTTGGCTCAGCAGACAGATTTCGGGCGCATGTACTCCCGCCGCATCGGCGGGCTGCCCGAGGTTCCCTCGATCACCACGGTCATTTCGCAGGCCGGCATGAGCCTGGATGGATGGATCGGGCACATGGCCGCGACGGCCGTGATCCAGGACAAGAGGCTGCCCGAAGCCATCGGCAATGTGGCAAAGCTCAAGGCCATCGCACGCCAGGCATCCGACGCCGCTGCCCAATACCGTGATGCCGCAGCCGCCCGCGGGGATCGCGTCCATGGCTACTGCGAACAGATCGCCCTGCGCGGCCTGGGGTGCCCGCATACTGCGGCAGAGGCGCGCGCCGAACTCGAGGAGCATGGCGAGGGGGCCTTCGCCGGCCGTTTCGATGAATGGTGGGAGGAATATCAGGTTGTCCCGTTGGCCGCCGAGGTCACCGTCTGGAACGAGGAGGTCGGCTACGCCGGGACCCTTGATCTGGTTGCCGAGATCGGCGGCAGGCTATGCCTGATCGACTACAAGACACGGGGGACCGGCCGCGATGGCAAGGTCAAGCCATTGGATCCCAAGGTCGTGATGCAATTGGCGGCTGGCGCCAAGGCCCAGGAAATGATTGTCGACGCCGAGGCTGGCACCTGGGAGCCCTGGAAGTACGGGGCCGAACCGATGCTGCTGGGTGTGGCCATCGGCGAAACCGAGGTGCAGTCCGTCATGGCCAACCCGGCCGTGCTTCCGGCCTATTGGAGCCGGTTCTGGTCGCTGCGCCAGGTCTGGGGTTCCGGGCTGAAGGTCGCCGATGCAGGGATCGCGTTGCAGCCGGTTGGACCGCCCCCGGCCCTACGTGACTAGTCACACCCCGCAGTCCGGTGGCTTCGCGTGCACACCACGTAAACTGGAGGCGGTGCGTCCAGCGAAACCGGGCGTGCCGAGCATCCACAGCACATTGCCGGCCCTTGCCGGTGGAAGGGAGGCGAGCCCATGGCCGTCTTGAGCATTCGCATCGTCGGGGACCCGGTCCTGCGCACCCGGGCCGACGAAGTTACCGATTTCGGACCCGAGCTGCGCAAGCTCGTCGCCGACATGGACGAAACCATGGAGGATGTCGAGGGCGCGGGCCTTGCTGCACCGCAGGTCGGTGTCTCCCTGCGGGTCTTCACCTATCAGATCGCCGGAGTCCGGGGGCACATCGTCAATCCCGTACTGGAACTGGGCGAGGACTTCCAGCAGGACATCTCCGAGGGTTGCCTGTCGATCCCGGAGCTCAGCTACCCGGTGCGCCGCCGCAACCACACCCGCGCCACCGGAGTCGACGTCGAGGGCAACCCCATCGTTGTCGAGGGCGATGGCTTCCTGGCCCGGTGCCTGCAGCACGAGACGGATCACCTTGACGGGATCCTGTACATCGACAGGCTCGAGGGCGACGCCAAGAAGGATGCCCTGCGCAAGATCCGCGCGGCCGACTACAACAAGCTTGCCGGGCGCACGGTTTCCCAGCGCTCCTCCACCGTGGGCTCCAGTTTCGGTGCGGGATCCAGCTTCGGAGCCGGCCTGTGAGGGTCCTGTTCGCTGGCACCCCGGCAGTTGCCGTGGCGTCGCTGGACAGACTGGTCGAGGACGGGTTCGACGTCGTGGCCGTGCTGACCCGCGAGGATGCACCGGTGGGGCGCAAGCGCGTCCTGACCCCCTCGCCCGTCGCGGCCCGCGCGCTGGAACTGGGCCTGCCGCTGATCTACGCCAACAAGATTGATGCCGAGGCGCAGGCGGCCATCACTGCCGCCGCCCCCGACATCGCAGCCATCGTCGCCTATGGGGGACTGGTGCCACCTGCGGCACTGGGTATTCCCCGGCACGGATGGATCAACCTGCACTTCTCGCTGCTTCCGGATTGGCGTGGAGCCGCCCCGGTCCAGCACTCGATCATTGCCGGCAATACGGTCACCGGAGCCGTGACGTTCCAGCTGGAGGCGGGCCTGGACACCGGCCCGGTCTTCGAGACGCTTACCACCGTCATCGATGACGCCGATACGGCGGGCGAGCTGCTGGGCCGGTTGGCCCGCACCGGCTCGGAGCTGCTCTCCAGCACCCTGTCCGGTATCGACGACGGCACCCTGGAATCGGTCGCGCAGGTCGGTGGCGGAAGCTACGCCCACAAGTTGGGACTGGCCGACGGACACGTCGACTGGAGCCGTCCCGCGGCGGAAATCCGCTCCCGAATCAATGGAGTGACCCCGGATCCGGGAGCCTGGACCATGCTCGAGGAGCAGCGCTTCAAGCTCGGACCCGTCACCGAGGTGCCCGATGTCACCGAGCTGGCCCCGGGGGCCGTGCGCATCGAGTCGGGCAAGCGTCCGCGTGCCTTCGTCGGTACCGGCACCCACGCAGTTGAATTGGGCCGGGTCCAACCGGCCGGCAAGAAACCCATGCCCGCCTCAGATTGGGCGCGGGGACTCGGCAGTGCCGGGAACGAGAATGCGAAAGAGGTGGCCTTCTCATGAGTGGTCGTTCGGAATACCGCGGTAACAAGGCCGACAACGGCGGGGAACGCCGCAACGAAGCCGGACGCGAACGCAACCGCGGCGGCTCGGGCGAGCGCGGCTTCAGCACCACTGCCCCCTCGGCGCGCAAGCGCAAGGCCGACCCGGCGCGCCTGACCGCGTGGGAGGTGCTGCGTGCGGTCACGGCCGATGATGCCTACGCCAACCTCGTGCTGCCCGGCCGTATCCGCGCCAACCACCTGGACAAGCGCGATGCCGGCTTCGCCACCGAACTTGCCTACGGCGCCCTGCGTGGACAGGGACTCTATGACGCTGTGCTCGCGCGCTGCGTGGACCGCCCGCTGGATCAGTTGGATCCGGCCGTGCTCGATACCCTGCGCCTGGGCGCGCACCAGCTGCTGAGCATGCGCGTACCGAGCCATGCGGCACTGGATGAGACGGTATCGCTGGCCCGCATGGTCGTCGGTGCCGGAGCCTCCGGGCTGATCAACGCCGTGCTGCGCAAGGTCGCCGCACGGGAGCTGGAAGCCTGGATCGACCTGCTGCTCGAGGACGTCGCAGACGACGTGTCGGCAGCCGCCCTGCGCTACAGCCACCCGGAGTGGATTGTGCGTGCCCTGCGCCAGTCGCTGGTCGCGCACGGCCGCGAGGTCACCGAAATCAACGATCTGCTGGAGGCCGACAACCTGGCCCCGGTGGTGAACCTGGTGGCGCTTCCCTCGCTGGGCAGCCTGGACGAGGCCTTCGAGAACGGCGCCGAACCCGGCACGCTGGCACCCGATTCGGCCTACTACTCCGGGGGTGACGTCTCGCGCCTGAGCAGCGTCCGCGCCGGAACCACCCGCGTGCAGGACGCCGGCTCGCAGCTGGTGGCCCGTGCCCTGGCCGGAATCCAGCTGCCCGATGGCGGTCGCGACACGGTCTGGCTTGACCTGTGCGCGGGTCCGGGCGGCAAGGCCTCTCTGCTCGCAGCACTGGCAGCCGAACGCGACGCCACGCTGACCGCCAACGAACCCACCCCGCACCGCGCCGAACTGGTACGCCGCGCGCTGGACGCCGTCCCGGAAGAAACCTGGATGGTCACGGTGGAGGACGGCCGGGACTTCGGCGATGAACTGAACCAGGGCCGCTTCGACCGCGTCATGGTCGATGCGCCCTGCTCCGGCCTAGGCGCCCTGCGCCGGCGCCCCGAATCGCGTTGGCGCAAGACGGCCCGCGACGTGGCTGAGCTGACGGTGCTGCAAGGCGAACTGCTCGACGCGGCGCTGAGGGCCGTACGACCCGGCGGCGTCGTCGCCTACGTGACCTGCTCGCCGCACCCCGGCGAAACGGTCGCCGTGGTGCAGGACGCGCTGGCCCGCAACAAGGACGCCAGGCTCCTTGATACCGCTGCGGCGCTGGACGCCGTGACCATCACCGGTGCCGCCGGTGCGGCGAACCCGATGGAAGGCGGCGGCTCGACCATTCAGCTGTGGCCGCACGTGCACAGCACCGACGCCATGTTCATGGCCCTCTTCACCCGCACAGAGACTCCGGCAGGAACCTAGCAGCGAAAGGCAGGGAAGCTCCTTCCATGCGCCAGTGCCGTATCAATCCCAGCATCCTCTCCGCCGACTTCACCAACCTTGAACGCGAACTGCATCGCATCCACACCGCCGACGCGGTGCACGTGGATGTGATGGACAACCATTTCGTGCCGAACCTGACCATCGGCCTACCGGTGGTGCAGTCGCTGGCAAAGGTCAGCAACCTGCCGCTGGACGTTCACCTGATGATCAGCGACGTGGACCGTTGGGGTCCGGGCTACGCGCAGGCGGGTGCCGCATCGGTGACCTTCCACGCCGAGGCCTCCGCCGCGCCGGTGAAGCTGGCGCGGGACCTGCGTGCGGCGGGAGCGAAGGCCTCCATGGCGCTGCGCCCGGCCACAGCGCTGGAACCGTACCTTGACATGCTCCCCGAGCTGGACATGCTGCTGCTGATGACCGTCGAGCCGGGCTTCGGCGGGCAGGCGTTCCTGGACCTGGTGCTGCCCAAGATCCGCCGGGCACGTGCGGCCATCGAGGGGACGGGGCTGCCGATCGCGCTGCAGGTCGACGGCGGGATCACGGCTGAGACGATCATCCGGGCCGCGGAGGCCGGGGCGGATGTGTTCGTTGCCGGTTCCAGCGTCTTTGGAACGGCGGATCCGGCTGCCGCCGTGGAAACATTGCGACATGTGGCCCAGGCCACTGCCGCATCCGTGTAATACTTGAACCACTAACTACACAACGTGCTCCGGGGTCGGTGTAATTCCGAACCGGCGGTTATAGTCCGCGACCCGCAACGCCTCCCCTGGGGGACATTGCGGTTGAACTGGTGAAATTCCGGTACCGACAGTTAAAGTCTGGATGGGAGAAGCACGTACGCAGTAGGCCCTTTTGGGGCACCCTTCCCTCAACGGGGCGGTGTCCCTTGGCCGAACCGTCGTATACCCCCCGGAGCCGCCGCGGCTTGAACGGAGGACGATGGATTTTCTGCGGTGGCTCATTGAAGCTTTCAATTCAAATATCGTGATTGGTGGCAGCGCGCTACTGGTCCGCGAGGTCGTCGGAAACCTCTTCGGCTTGGCCAGTGCCCTGGGCGGCATCCGCCGCAAGGTGTGGGCTTGGCCCGTGGGCATCGTCGGCAACGTACTGCTGCTGACGGTCTTCATGGGCAGCCTGTTCGGCACCGAACACGCCTCGAACCTGCTCGGCCAGGCCGGACGCCAGATCATGTTCATCGCCGTGTCCGTCTACGGCTGGCAGCGCTGGCGCAACAGCAAGAAGGATGGCGGCGCCGCCGTGACACCGCGCTGGGCAACCGGGCGCGAACGCACCACGCTGGCATTGATCCTGGTCATCGGCACCGTGGCGATCACCCCGCTGTTCCGGATGCTCGGCTCCTACGAACCGGTCTGGGCCGATGCCTGGACGTTTGTCGGATCGCTGCTGGCCACCTACGGCATGGCCCGGGGGCTGGTCGAGTTCTGGCTGATCTGGGTGCTGGTCGATGTCGTCGGCGTGCCGCTGCTCTTCAGCGCCGGATACTACGCGAGCGCCTTCATGTACCTGTTCTACGGCTGCTTCACGCTCTTCGGCTTCTTCATCTGGTGGCGGGCGCAAAACAACGCCAAACCCCAGGTGCAAACGCAGATGCCCGACCCGCTTGTGCGGGCGAAAAGCCGATGAGCCCGCGCAGCGAGGGCATAGTGATGCCCCCGGCGGGACGCGAACGGGCTGGCATGAACCTGGCCCTGCAGCTGGCCAGGCGTGGTCCGCGCGGGGCCAACCCGCTGGTCGGTGCCGTGATCATGGCCCCCGACGGAACGGTGCTTGCCACCGGCTACCACCAGGGAGCCGGAACACCGCATGCCGAGGCCGACGCGCTAAACCGGCTCGGCCCGCTCACCCGGGCCGAGGCCCGTGAGCTGAGCATGTTCGTCACCCTCGAACCGTGTAACCACGTCGGACGCACCGGCGCCTGTGCCCTGGCGATCCAGGAAGCGGGCATCGGGCGGGTCTCCTACGCCGTCCCGGATGAAACCGACCGCGCTGCGGGCGGTGCGGCGGCCCTGGTAGCCGCTGGAATCCTCGTCGAGGAGGGACTGCTGGGCGCCGAGGCACGGGAAATGAACCACCGCTGGTTCGCCGCCCGTGCTGCGGGCCGGCCGTTTACCACGTTGCACATCGCCCAGACGCTGGACGGGCGCATTGCCGCGGCCGATGGTACCAGCCAGTGGATCACCGGGGTCGAGTCCCGCAACCATTCGCACCTGACCCGGGCCCGGGCCGAGGCGATCATCATCGGTACCGGCACCCTGCTGGCCGATGATCCGAAGCTCACGGCCCGGACACCAGAGGGGGTGGACGCCCCGCGCCAGCCGCGACGCGTCGTGATGGGGTACCGGTCGATCCCCGCCGGCGCCGCGCTGCGCGGGGACGGGAACTTCGCCCACCTGCCCACGCACGACCCGCACGAGGTGCTCGCCGAGCTCGCCTCCACCGGGATCGACCATGCCATGATCGAGGGTGGCGCATCGATCGCCACGGCGTTCCTCGCGGCAGACCTGGTCGATGAGATCTGGCTCTACCAGGCGCCGATGCTGCTCGGCGGCGGACGCAAGGCCGTGGGGGAGCTGGGCATTTCGACGCTCGCCGCCGCCCGCCGCTACCGGCTCGATGAAAGCGGCGGCGATGGCCTGATCCGCCTCGGGCCGGACATGGCGCTGCATCTTGAACCGCTGCCCGCAGCGCAAACCACAGTCACCGGGCGGATGCCCGCCTCCGCGCCACAGGGCGCGTGAAAGGAAACACCATGTTCACTGGAATCATCACCGGCCTCGGCCGCATTGAATCAATCGTCCCGGCAGATACCGGCAACGGCGTCGTGCTGCGGCTTGCTGCCCCCGGGCACACGGCCGATCTCGGACTCGGCGGATCCATCGCCATCAACGGGGTCTGCCTGACGGCCACCGCCATCGACGGGGACAATGTCACCATCGACGTCATGGGTGAAACCCTGGACTGGACCACCACCGGGGAACTGCTCCCCGGCGCGGCGGTGAACCTCGAGCGCTGCGTGCCCGCGGGCGCCCGGCTCGACGGACATGTCGTCCAGGGCCATGTCGACGGCGTCGGCGAATTGCTCGAGCGCGAGAATGAGGGCAACTGGGACAGGCTGCGGTTCGCTGTCCCGCTCGAGCTGGCGCGCTACATCGCCCGCAAGGGATCGATTGCCATCGACGGCGTCTCGCTGACCGTCACCGAGGTATCCGACGCCGCCGCGCAGGCGCAGTGGTTCGAGGTCGGGCTGATCCCGACCACCCTGCGCGACACCACACTGGGGCGGCGCGGCATCGGCTCGAAGGTCAACCTCGAGGTCGATGTCCTCGCCAAATACACCGAACGCCTCGCCGCGTTCGCCAACCATAAGCCCGCTGCCCACCTCGGTGCGGGCACCACGGTGGAGGAAACACGATGAGCAGCAACGAACAGCCGATCACCCTCGACCCGATCGAGGCGGCCATCGCCGCCATCGCCGCCGGCAAGGCAGTGGTGGTCGTCGACGACGAGGACCGCGAAAACGAGGGTGACATCATTTTCGCCGCCGAATTCGCCACCCCCGAACTGATGGGCTGGACCATCAGGCACTCCTCCGGCGTGATCTGTGTGCCGATGGCCGGGGACCGGGCCGATGCGCTGGGCCTGCCGCCGATGGTCGAGCACAACCAGGACGCCAAGGGCACTGCCTACACCGTCTCGTGCGATGCCGCCCACGGCGTGAGCACCGGCATCAGCGCGGCCGACCGGGCACTGACCGCACGGTTGCTGGCCGATGCCGAATCCACTCCGGCCTCGATCACCCGCCCGGGACACATGTTCCCGCTGCGTGCGGTACCCGGGGGCGTGCTGGCCCGGCGCGGACACACCGAGGCATCGGTGGACCTGTGCCGCCTGGCCGGCGTGCAGCCGGTCGGCGTCATTGCCGAGCTGGTGCACGATGACGGATCGATGATGCGCCTTCCCGCGCTGCGCGACTTCGCCGACCTGTGGAACATCCCGCTGGTCAGCATCGAGGAGATGGCAGCGCACCTGCGCGGGGCCGCCCCGGCGCCCGCCGCGCCGAGCGCCGCCGCGGTGCTTTCCGGACCCGAGGTGCGGATGCCCGGCAAATACGGTGAAATGCTGGTGAGGGCCTGGACCGAGCGCGCTACCGGGATCGAGCACCTCTCACTGAGCGTTCCCGGCCCGGACGGACGCACCCCTCTTGCCCCGCTGGTGCGCGTGCATTCGGAATGCCTGACCGGCGACGTGTTCGGCTCCTTCCGCTGCGACTGCGGGGAGCAACTGGATGCGGCGCTGGCAGCGATCAGCGAGGTCGGCGGCACCGTCGTCTACCTGCGCGGGCAGGAGGGTCGCGGCATCGGCCTGGCCAACAAAATCCGTGCCTACGCGCTGCAGGATGGCGGTGCCGACACCATCGAGGCGAACGAGCAGCTCGGGCTGCCCGTCGATGCCCGGCGCTACGACGCGGCGGCAGCGATCCTGCATGCTCTGGGTGCCGAAAAGGTCCGTCTGCTGACCAACAACCCGCTGAAGGAGGAGTGGCTGGCCGCCGCCGGGATCACAGTGCTCGAACGCGTTCCCACCCGGATCGCCGCGCGGCCGGAGAACCTCCGCTATTTGCGGACCAAGCGGGAGAAGATGCACCACAGCATCGACCCGGACCATCTGGACCCCGTGGTAAACGACTAGCTGCCGACGCGGCACCGCCCCTTTTCGACGAAGACACACAGGAGAAGAACCCCCATGGCAGGACACGGAGCACCACAGGCCACCCCCGATTCACTGGCAGCGGCGGGAGCCGCCGGGCTGCGCACGATCATCATCGCCGCCAGCTGGCACACCACGGTGATGGACGGGCTGATCGATGGCGCGCTGCGCGCCGCGGCGGAAGCCGGGATCGAAACACCCGAGCTGCTGCGTGTGCCGGGCACCTTCGAGCTCACGGTCGCCGCGGCCCGCCTGGCGCCGTCCTACGACGCTGTCGTGGCATTGGGAGTGGTCATCCGCGGTGGGACACCGCACTTCGATTTCGTCTGTCAGGGAGCGACGATGGGGCTGACGGACGTCTCGGTGCGCACCGGGGTTCCCGTCGGTTTCGGCGTGCTGACCTGCGATACCGACGAGCAGGCGATTGCCCGGGCCGGTCTGCCCGGGTCGGTGGAGGACAAGGGCCACGAGGCGATGAGCGCTGCGCTGGAGACGGCGCTGGTGCTGAAGGGCCGCTGAGCCGCGACGGGACCGATGGCGCAAAGCACGAAGGCGGCGTCCGCAACACCCTCCGGGTGTCGTGGACGCCGCCTTCGCCGTGCCCGGGCTAGGCCTCGAGCAGTTCCCTGTCCGGTACCGGTTCGAGGTCCGCGCCCGTGGTGGAACCCGGGGTGGCCCCGCGAAGTGGCTTGATCCGGTCGATGACGGCAACCACTGCCAGTGAAGCGGCGCCCCAGATCCCGAAGGTCAGCAGATGCTGGCCTACCGTGTCGCCGCCGAAGTAGAGGATTGATTTGATGGATTCCACCGCCGCGGGCATCGGCAGGAAGCCGTGCATGATCCTGAAGGCCTCGGGTTCCATGAAGATCGACAAGGCTCCGCCCGAGGACGGGATTCCGAGGAACATCAGGATCCCGACGACGGGAAGGATGGCCAGCATGCCGATGAGCCGTTCAAACACGGCGGTGAACATGGCCATGGCGAAGATGGCCATGATGCCGGTGCCGAACAGGGCCCAGAAGTGCCCGCTGATGCTCCCGGTCATGGGGCCGGCGATCAGCCAGAGGACGGCAGACATGAACACGGACCAGGCAGCGACGATGGGCAGCAGCTTGCGCAGCGGGCGACTCGCCGGTGCGGCGCTGGCGCCAACGATGATGATCATGAATCCGGCCATGATCCAGCCCATGGCGAGGTACATGCTCACCGTACCGATGCTGTCGCTCTCGGGCAGCGGGGCGATGTCCTCCGTGCTGAATTCCAGCTGCTGCGCCGCGGCAACCTGGCCGAAGACCGTTGTGACCAACTGCGCGGCGCTCGAACTGGAGGCTTCGTTGGTCAGCAGCAGGGCCGCGGAATTATCGCGGTCGGGCAGGATCAGGGCCGCCGTGACCGTGCGGTCCCGGACCAGGTCGCGGGCCTCCGGTTCCGAATCCAGGGCGCGTATCTCGAAGAGTCCACTCATCTTCCCATCCAGCGCGTCAGCCGCCTGCTGGGCCTGTTCGGTGGTGGCTCCGACGATGGCGACGGGCATGTCCCGGGGTGCCGGTTCGGACATCGCACCGAGCATGGAGGAAACCATCATGGTGACCATCGCCAGCGGGAAGAAGAGCAGGGCGGCGTAGCGCCAGCGCCGGGTCTTCGGACGTGGTCCGCCATGCAGCGAGGCGACGTTCACCACGGGCTCGGCGGGTTCCGGGTTCTTGCGCAGCCGGGCGGCGTCGATGAGCCGGACAAGTAGCAGGCCCAGCAGCGCGCCGATGGCCAGGACAACCAGGTGGGGTGCCGCCCCGGCGCCGTCGAAGTACATGACCGAGCGCAGGGCCTCGCCGAGGGCTGGGGTTGGCAGGAACGAATGCAGATGCGAGTAGAGCCCGGGCATGGTGAAGACCGACATGCTCATGTTCGACGCCGGAACGCCGAGCACCATGAGCAGGAACATGCCGACCAGGATCGCCATGGGTCCCATGAGGCGGGTGAACAGCAATTGGACGCTGCCGATGGCGAAGACGGCCAGCCAGCTGACGCCCAGCACGGCCCACGCGTGGCCCTGGACGACTCCGAGCAGCGGGCCGGTAACGGCCCAGACCAGGCCCGCGATCAGGGCGGCCCAACCGGCCAGCAGGGGGACGGCACGGCGGAACCTGAGTAGCTCGGGGGAGTTGGACAGGGTCAGGCTGAAGGGGAGGTAGCCGGCCATGACCAGGGCGGTGGTCATGAACATGGCACCGAGCCCGGAGCTGTCGTTCTCCGGCAGCGGGGCCAGGTCCTCGGTCTGCAGAGTCAGGCCCTGGGCCAATACCTGCGGAGCAATCAGCGCGGTGACCACGGAGGACTGGGAGGCGCCGGCGGCGCTTGCGGTATACAGGGTGGCGCTGCCGGTTTCCAGGTACACGGCGCCGGAGGCCTTGCGGTCCAGTACCAGCCGGCGGGCTGCTTCGGCGTTGCCGATGACCTGGACATCAACGGCATCCGGGTCGGAGGCCTCGAGTGTTTCGGCGAAGAGGCCGGCCTGCGCGGGGGCGCCGGCGATGACAATCGGCATCTGGTGCGGTGTGGGTGAGTGCATCGCGGCCAAGTAGCCGCCGACCATCATTCCGACCATGACCAGGGGCATGAAGAACATCGCGACATAGCGTCCGATGGTTTCGGCCTTGGCGCGTTTCATGGCCGCAGCCTGGGCCTCCAGGGCAGTTTTTTCCGGGCGGTGTCCCGGGGGCGTGGTGGTTGCGGTGCTCAAAGGCGTGCTCCTGTTGATGCTGGCGGCGAACGGAAACTGGATGTGGGGTCACCAAAGGAGCGCTCCGCTCGGGTGGTGGTGTGAATAACTTAGCATATTTACGCCACGTGGCGTAAATTGACTATGAGGCAATGCCCTTCCCACCACCGCGTGCAGGGTAGCGTTGAGGGTCGAGAAGGAAGGTGGGCGCTCATGGGACGACACAGCGATCAGGCACGTCAGACGCTCTTGGATTCGGCGGAGGAGCTCTTCGCCAAGTACGGCATCGATGCCGTGTCGAACCGGCGGATCACCGAACATGCGGGCACGGCAAATCATTCGGCCATTGCCTACCACTTCGGTAGCCGCGACGAATTGCTGCGTGCCCTGGTCGGACGCCACCTCGAAGAAATGAACAGGCGCCGTGAGTCGCTGGTGGCGGGACTGGCAGATGATGCCGGACTGAGGGACGTGCTTGCCTGTCGGATACTGCCGTGGATCGAGATCCTAGCCGCTTCGACACAACCGAGCTGGCGCGCACGATTTATTTTCCAAGCCCGGATGAATCCCTCGGTGACGGCGGCGATTGCCGACTCCGTCATCTCGAGTGGAGACTTCGAAACCTTGACGACCCGCCTGCAGGAAACCCTGGCTCATATTCCACCGCGGATCCTGGAGGCGCGTACGGGCATCCTGGGGCACATGCTGCTGGGCATCTGTTCCGAATACGAGTCCCGCCTGTTCGATGGACTGGAAGAGCCCAACTGGATGAGTGTCGGTTATTTCCTCATCGATGCAGGGGCCGGCATGTTGTCGGCTCCGGTGTCCGACTACGGGGATTTTCCGCCACCGCCAGCCATGCCCCTGTTGGTCTAGCCCCCGCCCCTGGCCGGACAGCGCCGCCGCCGGATTTCCCCAAGTCGAGACAGGGGTGCCGGCGGACCCTTGTTCGCAGTGTCGGGCGGAGGGTGAAAGCCAGATAGGAAAGAGGGGCGGCTAGCAGTTTGAAAACTGCCATCCGCCCCTCGTATCCCCGCCTAGATGATTGATTCCAAGGGGTGACAGCGCGGGCAAGGGTGTCCAGAATCGAGATGTAATACCCAACATTCGAACCTGGAGAGTTCCGATGGCTCCCGATCTGGACACCCTTGCAACAGCACTGTACGCCTGCGCGGACGACTTTCTGAAGGCCAATCCGCACCTGCTCCCGTGGCGTCCGGCCATCGGCTTCGGGCCCCGGATCAGCGACGCCGAACTGGTCACCATCGCGGTCCTCCAGGCCCTGCTCGGCTTCACCTCCGAACGCCGCTGGCTCCGCCAATCCCATAACGACCTGCGCCGATGGTTCCCGGACCTGCCCCAACAACCCGGATACAACAAACGGCTGCGGAAGCTGGGCGGGACCCTGCAGGCTCTCAACGAACACCTGGCCCACACCACCGGGCTCTGGTCCGATGAGCTGTGGCTCGCCGATTCCACCCCTGTGGAATGCGGGCGCTCCCACACCACGGCCCACCGCTCCGAACTGGCCGGCTGGGCCGAATACGGGTACTGCGCCTCGCATTCACGGTGGTTCTGGGGGCTGCGCCTGCACCTGCTGTGCACCCCGACCGGACTGCCGGTCGGCTACGCGCTGACCGGGGCGAAGGCCGATGAGCGTGAGACCCTGCTGGGCATCCTGGAAAACCTGCCCACCCCGGTGGAGCCGGGACAGATCATCATCGCGGACAAGAACTACTACGGGAAGGCCTTCGAGCAGGACCTCTCCGAGGCCGGGATCACCCTGGTCCGTCCGACCCGTCAAGGTGAGAAACCCCGTCCCGGAAAGAGTCTGCTCAAGCCACTGCGTCAGGTCATCGAGTCAATCAACGACACCCTCAAGGGCCAGCTGGACCTGGAGGCCCATGGCGGGAGGACCATCGCCGGGGTCACCGTGCGGGTCCTGCAACGCATCCTCGCGCTGACCGTGGCCATCTGGCACAACCTGAACACCGGTTCCCATCCACTGCGGTCGCTGACCGCCTATGACCATGAACCCTTGGAATCAATCATCTAGGCTAGAGCGTCTGCACCAGGATCGAAGCGACAAGAATCGATGTGGTTGTCACGTTGGTGAAACCAGCAACCAGCATCGGGGTGACCAGCTCATCGAAGATGTTCTTCTGCTCCTCGGGGGTCCGGCCGACGGAACGGCTGACTTCCCGGCACAGCATGAAGTCACCAGGGAAGCCGAAGAGCGCCGTCAGGGCGATCGGCATGCCCTTGAGCGGATCCCACTTAAAGAGCTTCGAACCGAACCAGCCGCCGGCCATGATGCCGATGGCGCCGATGCCTAGGATCAGGAGCGCCGGGCCAATGGTCTTCAGCAGGACCTCGAAGGTCACGCCGCTGACGCTGCCCATGATCACCACGATGATGGCCACCAGTCCAAAGCCGAAGGAGTTCGCCTTTTCCATGGTCTTGGCCGGGAAGAGCCCGATCAGGTGCGCTCCGACGCCGATCAGCAGGGCCCACACGCCGTAATTGAGGCCGGTCAGGGTGTCGAGCCACTTGGCCAGGCTGGCCGCGAGGAACAGCAGCAGCAGCAGGATCGGCGGCTGCTGGAACTTTTCCGGAATGAGCTGGCGGCGGACCTTCGGTTCGGGGGTGCCGGCCGGGGCCTCAACGGCGAGCAGGAAGTCCCCGCGGTCGCGCTTCTTGGTGGCATACTTGCGCAGCAGCACGTTGGCCAGGGGGAGCCCGACCAGGGACTGGATGCCCAGGACGATGGCGGAAATGGCCACCAGGTTGTCCAGGCCCAGAGCGGTAAGCTTCTCGGCCGTGATCAGGTAGGCGATGATGCCGCCGGTGACCGGGCCGGTGCCGGCAACGGCCGAGGCGTATCCCAGGATCGGTGTCACCACGAGCAGGATCAGGCCCGAACCGAGGACCATGCCGATGAGGGCGATCAGAATGGCCTTGTACTGGGACTTGATCTGGGAGATCGGGATCAGCGTGCCCATATGGGTGATGACCACGCCGATGAGGACGCCGCCGACGGCCGCCATGGTGGACTTCGGGATGAGGTCCGGGGGAATGACCCCGGTCCACAGCAGGACCAGGTATCCGGCCAAAATGATCATCAACGAGGGGATCCAGGCCTTGGTGAGGATGGATACCAGTTCACCGAGCGCGATGATCGCAACGATGATCGTGGCGACGTAAATGGGTACTTCAAGCATCAATGGGTTCCCTTCTGATGCGGTAAAGCGAAGTCGAAGCCTAGTTGGCGAACTGTCGGTTTCCGTTTTGGTAGACGGCTTCGATCATGGACTGCAGGTCCTTCAGCTGGTCGGTGGATTCCAGCTTCGTGTTCAGCAGGACGGCGTCGGCCAGGTAGCCCTCGGCGAGCCTGCCTACCGACTCCTCGGGGGTGATCAGTTCGCCGGCGATGGACGTGGTCGAGGCCAGGACCTGCTTCAGGGTCATGCCAACTCCGGCCAAGAGCTCCAGCTCCTCGAGGTTCTCCCCGTGGACGCCGACACCTGAGTCGGTGCCCATGCCGATCTTGACTCCGGCGGCCACGGCCATGGCGACGGAGTTCTGGTGGATCTCGAAGACGCGGTAGGCCTTTTCAATGACCTGCGGGGGCAGCCCGCTATTGCCGGATTCGGCCTTGCGAATGACGGCACGCGGTGCGGCGAGAGTGGGGACCAGGTAGGCATCGTGGTCCAGGAACGACTGGATGGCCTCGTCTGTGAGGTAGATGCCGTGCTCGATGGTCCGCACGCCGCATTCCAGCGCTGTCAGTATGCCGGCGGTGCCCTGGGCGTGGGACATCACGTACTTGCCCTGGAGGCCTGCTTCCTCGACAACCACGGCGATTTCGTCCTTGGTGAACTGCGAGTGGCGGGGATCGTCGCCGGGGGACAGGACCCCGCCGGTGGAACAGATCTTGATCTGGTCGGCTCCGGCGCGCAGCAGCGTGCGGGTCACCTTGCGGATTTCCTCGACGCCGTCGGCCAGCCCGGACGGACGGCCCGGATGCGGGCCCAGGCCGGGATTGCAGAGCCCCGAGGGCTGCATGAAGTCGCCGTGGCCACCGGTCTGGGACATGATGCTGACGGCCAGGCGCAGGCGTGGGCCCTTGATCAATCCGGATTCGAGGGCGACCTTGGCGCCCAGGTCGGCGCCGCCGGCATCGCGGGCCGAGGTGATGCCGGCCCGGAGGGTTGCCTCGAGGTTTCCGACGGATTCGTAGAACTGCAAGGAGAATGGCTCTGCGAAGTTAGCCAGGGATCCGGGGTTGGAGCTGGTGGCGTGGATGTGCAGGTCGATCATGCCCGGCAGAAGGGTCTTGCCGGTGCAGTCGATGACAGTCGCACCGCGGTAGGCCTCCGCCGATCCCGCGTTCTGGCCGACGGCAGCGACTTTATTGTTGGCGAAGACCACGTCGGTGGGCGTGTCCAGGAAGTCGACACCGTCGAAGACGTGGGCATTTTTGAAAACAGTGACTGCCTGTTCCATGGTTCCTCCAAATAGGGATTTTCGGGTGTGCTGAGGGGCATGCGTTTGCGACATTACAGCAGCTCCAGGTCAGGAAAAACTAGCCGTTGAATTGTTTCGTGAGGCAACCAGATTGTGGAACGAGTGGCGGTGGCAGCGGACCGGGCTTGCTCTCATGCCGGTCAATTTTGGCCCCTGCCAGGGCGGGCCCGACGGGTGCCGTTCAGCTTCCAGGCAGGTCGGGTCAGCTTTTCACGTCATCCACGACGGGGCGGGAGGAGGGGGGCAAGCCTTTGAAAAGGCAACGACACACCCGGGGGCGGGGCGCTGTTTGGTGGTGATGGTGTCATGCTGGCCCCCGGCGTGAGTGCTTGGTCACAATGTGAGCCGGGTTGCTTGCCCGTTCGGGTATCGCCGCTAGTCTGAGGGGGTGAAAACTTTTGACACCCTCTTCGCTGAACTCACCGAAAAGGCCGAAACCCGCCCCGAAGGTTCGCGTACCATCGCCGAACTGGACTCCGGCGTGCACGGCATCGGTAAGAAGGTCGTGGAGGAAGCCGCCGAAGTGTGGATGGCTGCCGAATACGAAAGTAATGAAGCCGCCGCCGAGGAAATCTCCCAGCTGCTCTACCACCTCCAGGTGATGATGCTGGCCAAGGGCCTGACCCTGCAGGACGTTTACAAGCATCTCTAGCCGCCGTACCGGTTCATGCCGGCACCCGGTGGCACTTGCCCCTGTATTGCCCCTGTATTTGTCATACCCTGAAACAGCCCCAGAATCGAGATTCACATGTTGCGCGTAGCCGTACCCAATAAAGGTGCCCTGTCCGAAGCAGCCACCTCCATGCTGACCGAGGCCGGATACATCCAGCGCCGCGATTCCCGCGAACTGGTCATCACCGACCCGGACAACGACGTCGAGTTCTTCTACCTGCGCCCCCGGGACATCGCCGTCTACGTCGGCCGCGGCATCCTGGACGTCGGAGTCACCGGACGCGACCTGTTCCTCGACGCCGAGGTCAACGGCGACGCGGAGGAACTGCTGCCGCTGGGCATCGGCGCCTCCAATTTCCGCTTCGCCGGGCCGGTCGGTGACTTCACCTCCGCCGGGCAGCTGAACGGCAAGCGCATCGCCACCAGCTACGACGGACTGCTGCGCACCTACCTGCAGGACCAGGGCATCGATGCGACGGTCGTCCGGCTGGACGGTGCCGTGGAATCCTCGGTCCGCCTTGGTGTGGCCGACGCCATCGCCGACGTCGTCGAAACCGGAAATACGCTCAAGGCCGCCGGCATGGAGGTCTTCGGGGATCCGATCCTGCGTTCCGAGGCCGTGGTCATCGGCCGTACCGGCTCGAACCCCCACGGACTCGACGTGCTGATGCGCCGCCTGCAGGGCGTGCTCGTCGCCCGCCAGTACGTCATGCTCGACTACGACGTGCGCCGCGAGCTGGTCGACCAGGCCTGCAAGCTCACCCCGGGCCTTGAATCCCCGACCGTATCCCCGCTACAGGATACCGACTGGTTCGCCGTGCGTTCGATGGTGAAGAAGAGCTCCACGAACTCGATCATGGATGAGCTCTACGACCTGGGTGCGCGCGCCATCCTGGTCTCGACCATCCACGCCTGCCGCATCTAGGCGTCTTTCCTTCCCACACCCTTTCGTTTGACCGCACCTGAGGAGCCAGCCGCATGAGTGTTGCTATCCGAGTGATTCCCTGTCTCGACGTCGATGCAGGTCGCGTCGTGAAGGGCGTGAACTTCGAGGGGTTGCGTGATGCCGGCGACCCGGTGGAACTGGCCAAGCGCTACAACGCCGCCGGTGCCGATGAGTTGACGTTCCTGGATGTCACGGCGTCCTCCTCCAACCGCGAGACCACGTTCGATGTCGTCACCAAGACGGCCGAACAGGTCTTCATCCCGCTGACCGTCGGTGGCGGTGTCCGAGCCGTCGAGGACGTGGACCGGCTGTTGCGCGCCGGTGCCGACAAGGCGTCGATCAACACGGCGGCGGTGAACCGTCCCGAGGTCATTAACGAAATCACCCAGCGTTTCGGTTCACAGGTGCTCGTGCTCTCGCTCGATGCGCGCCGCACCGATGACCCGAACGTGGAATCCGGTTTCGAGGTGACCACCCACGGTGGACGCAACGGAACCGGACGGTGCGCCGTGTCCTGGGCGAAGGAGGCAGCAGAACGCGGCGTCGGTGAAATCCTGCTGAACTCGATCGACGCCGATGGCACCAAGGACGGCTTCGACCTGGAAATGATCCGCGCCGTACGGGCCGCGGTGAAGGTCCCGCTGATCGCCTCGGGTGGCGCCGGTTCGCCGGATCACTTCCCGCCGGCCATCGAGGCAGGAGCCAACGCCGTGCTTGCCGCCTCGATCTTCCACTTCGGTCCGGACGACATGATCGCCCAGGTCAAGACGGCAATCAAGGAGGCTGGGTACCCTGTTCGCTGACGAGATGCCGCTTGAGGTCCTGATGGGCCGCGGCTGGAACGCATTGGAACACGGCCACGTCGATGGCTGGGAACTGCGCTTTGCCGCCGGTGTCACCCAGCGCGCCAACTCGGTGCTGCCGCTGGCCGCGCCGGCCGATGTGGACAAGGCGATCGCCGAAGTCGAACGCCGTTGCGCCGAACGCTGGCTGAACTCCGTGTTCCAGATTGGTCCCGGAGCACAGCCGTCGGATCTGGATGAGAGACTGGCTGCCAAGGGCTACAGCGTGGGTTCGCCGACTCTCGTGCAGATGATGGGTGCGGGGGAGCTGCAGCGCTTCGCCGACATCCCGGCCGATGACCGTATCGAGCTCAGCGAAAAGCCTTCGGCTGAATGGTTGGAGTTCTTCTGGTCCATCGAGGGCCCGCACGATCCGGGGGACCGTGCGATCTCCGCGCAGATCCTGCGTGGAACCCCCTCGGTCTATGGAGAACTGCGTGTTGACGGACGAATCGAGTCGATCGGCCGGATGGCGCTGGTCGATGGCTTCGGAGGCATCTACTGCGTGCTGACCCGACCCGAATCACGTGGCCACGGATACTCCCGCCAAGTCATGGAATCACTGTTGGGCGAGGCCTGGACCCGGGAACTGAACGGCCTGTGGCTGCAGGTCCGCGAGTCCAATATCGGAGCCATCGTGCTCTACGATTCGCTGGGATTCAACACGGTCTCCAGCTACCACTACCGCACGCGGGAGCTCTAGAAACAACCCTGCAAGCTATGGCAAAGGACATCCGACCATCACGGTTCGGCGGTCCTTTGCCATATCGGGTCGAATTCCGACGGGCACCAGCGTAGCCTGCACCGGCAAGTACGGTTCGACACGTAGGAATCCCCCTGCCTTCCTGGCCTCGACCGATTTTTCCCTGTCACGTGTCCCTTGCCGCGGTGCAGAAGCAGGGCGTCCGTTCACGAGCAGTCCTTATCGTTCGTTATGGAAAAGCCCGGAAGGGAGCGGATGGTGCACGTGATTCGGCAAGCCCGGTGCTGTGCCGTGCCGTACGGCCGTTGGAGACCTATGAGGCCATCTGCCGGCAGCGTATTGACCGCATCGGGGCATCCCCTCCGAGCAAACCCAGCGGAAATGGAGCCGGGAGAGTCACCAGTAGCGACAGGAATCCCGCCGAGCGCAGGCTGACGCTCGTTGCGGAATTCACAGCACCGATCGAAGGGAGCTGGCGCGTAGGGGCCGACCCATGCCTGCCCGAGCGTTCATGGGGAGCGCACCCGCCTGGCTGGCGGTCTTCGCGCGCCACGAGGTCGTGGTGGGGCGGCGAATCCCTGTACTTCACGACAGGACACAAGGGGGAGGAATCCCGGCGTGCCGAACAGATCCAGGAAATGATCAAGATGACCATGACCATGACCATGACCATGACCATGGCCGAAGCCAGTGCCTGCTAGCCGCGGCAGGGGCTGCTGATCGGAGCTGCGCCGGGCATGGCACGGGGCCGGGACGCTTGTCCCGGCCCCGTGCCATGCCCGGGGGACAGTCATCGCTCGGTGCGGCAACGATCCCCGTGATTGACACTAGGCGTCGATGAGGTCCTTGTCGGAATCGTTGGGCTTGTCCCCTCCGGTCCAGGCATTGCCCTGTTCATTGTCCAGGTGCGTGGTCTCCTTGTTCTTCAGGGCGAAGATGTAGACCACCAGGGAGATGGCGATAGCCACGGTCACGTAGGTGAAGAACAGGTCGACACGTCCTGCCTTCTGCAGTGCTGCACCGATCAGGGGTACCGTGCCGCCAAAGAGCGAGTTCGCAATGGCATAGCCCAGGCCGACGCCCAGCGCGCGGATCGAGGCCGGGAACAGCGCGGCCTTCACCAGGGCGTTGATCGAGGTGTAGCCACCGACGATGACCAGGCCGCCCATCATGAGCAGGAAGGCGAAGACCGGGTTCTGGGTTCCGGCGAGCAGGGAAAGCAGCGGCCAGGTGAACATGACGCCGGTGATGCCGAACCACAGCAGCAGCGGCTTGCGGCCGACCTTGTCGGAGATCATGCCGTAGACCGGCTGCAGCAACATGAAGATGAACAGCGCCCAGAAGTTGATGAGCGAGGTCTGGGTCTTGGGGATGCCCGAGGTATCGTTCATGAACTTCAAGATGAAGTTGGTGTAGGTATAGAAGGCAACGGTGCCGCCCAGGGTGACGCCGATGCAGATCAGCAGCGGCTTCCAGTACTGGGTGAGCAGCAGCTTCATCGTGCCCGGCTGCGCCTCGCCGGCAACTACGGCGTTCTTGGTCGCCGCGACCTGATCCGCGGAGATGGTTTCCTCCATGCTGCGCCGCAGCCACAGGACGACCAACGCGGCAACGCCGCCGATGGCGAACGGGATGCGCCAGCCCCATGCTCGGAGCGTCTCATCGGCCATGGTGTTCTGCAGAATGACCAGGACCAGCAGGGCCATCATCTGCCCGCCGATCAGTGTCACGTACTGGAAGCTCGAGAAGAATCCGCGGCGCTTGGTGGTCGCGGCCTCCGACATGTAGGTGGCGCTGGTGCCGTATTCGCCACCCACGGAGAAGCCCTGCAGCAGCCGGACGAGGACCAAGAGGATCATGGCCCACGAACCGATGCGGTCCTGGGTCGGCAGGATGGCAATGGCGAACGACCCGGCGGACATCATCGTCACACTCAGCGTCAACGCCGCCTTGCGTCCATGGCGGTCTGCATAACGGCCGAAGAACCAGGCGCCGACAGGACGCATCAGGAACGAGGTGGCGAAGACCGCCATCGCTTCGAGGCCAGCTTGCAGCTCATTGGTGGAGTTGAAGAAGTGCGACTGGAAGTAGGCAGCGAACACCGTGTAGACGTAGAGGTCGAACCACTCGACGAGGTTTCCGGATGAACCCTTGAGGATGTTGCTGACGGCCCTGCGCGTCTGCGCCGCCTCGGCCTGGTCCGCGGCGTTCTTGCCTTTGGCCGGTTTGCGGGCATCCGGGCCCGGTGATCTCTTTTTCTTGTCCATGGCGGCGTTGCTCATGGTTCCTCCTCAAAGTTGGCAGTCCACCAAAAGGCCGGGGACCTCAACAAAGCTATGCGTGATTCATCGCACATCCAACGTGAGGACCAAGTCCTAACACTTCCTTAGGACTTGGGCTCTTGCGCAGCGGACGGTCCTGCAGGGGCCCGTGGGGCCGTTTGGGAGGCAGGGAGTAGTGATAATCTCCTAGGCGGGCCGCGGCATGGGGTCCTGATCACTGGAAGAGGCAGCGCAATGGACGTGCTCATCGTCGAAGACAACGACTCGATGGCAGCTGCCCTGATCGCCTCCGTGTCATCGGCCGGCCACGTCGCCACCCGGGTTTCCCGGGGCGAGGATGCCCTGCTGATCCATCGGGAACACGAGCTGATCCTGCTTGACCTCGGGCTTCCCGACATAGACGGCTTGGATGTGCTGCGTAAGCTCCGCCGGGTCACCCAATGTCCCATCCTCATTCTCACCGCTCGCGATGACGAGCGAAGCGTCGTGCTGGGCCTGCGCACGGGCGCCGATGACTACCTGCTCAAACCGGTCAAGCTCGTGGAACTACTGGCGCGCATGGAGGCGGTCGCCAGGCGCACCGCCCGGTCGGAAACCGAGCGGAATCCACGTGTCGTGCTGGGGGAACTGGAAATCGACCTGGACCGCCGGGTCGCGGACCTCGCCGGTCGCGCGCTCGCACTGACGGCCACTGAGTTCGATCTGCTGGTGCTGTTGGCCAGCAATGCCGGTTCGGTCGTCACCCGGGAGCAGATCCTTGACACGCTCTGGGGCGATGCATTCGTCGCGACGTCCCGGTCGCTCGACGTCCACCTGACCGGGCTTCGATCCAAACTCCAACTGCCGGGATTCATCGTCAACGTCCGTGGCGTTGGCTACCGCATAGAAACCGACGGCCGGTGAAACTGCGGGTCCTGGGCGTTTTGAGCCTCCTGTCCCTGTTGCTTGTCGCGCTGTTTTCCACGGTGATCCTGGAATCCGGCAGCCGTGCCCTCACCCAGGAACTGCAGTTGAACCGGATCACATCACTGAACCGCTTCGCCCAGTTGGCTTACGATGCCTCCGTGGACGGGGACACCTCGGTGCTGCAACGGGAGATGGACACGTATTCGGGGCTGTACGACGAAGCGGTGCTGATCCGGCTGCAGCGCGGCACCCTGGGTTCGGGGGCGCTCGAGGTGGGACGGACCGACGTCCGTGACGCGCTTTCCCGGGCGAGCCTGAACCTCAGTGACACCACGCTGACGCGCATCCAGCCGTTCGGTCGTGGCACGGAGGTGATGGCGCGCTCGTTCGGCAGCGCCAATCAGGTGCTGGGTGAGGTCCTGCTTGAAGTCAACCTCGAGGCGGCGCGCTCGATACTGCGACAGCAAGGGCTATCGGTCGGACTTGTCGCGGCCGCCCTTGCTGGACTGCTGCTCTATGCCGCCACACGCGTTACCGGATGGGTACTGCGTCCGGTCCAGCGGCTGTCCGCAGCGGTCACCGAGTTGAAGGAGACCGGGCGCACCGGAAGGCTGCCGGAGGACGGACCGCCCGAGCTGCGGGACCTGAGCCGATCCTTCACGACCATGGCCGAGACTGTCAGCAACGGCATCGAGTCACAACGCCGCCTGATCGCCGACACCTCCCATGAACTGCGCAATCCCATCGGGGCGCTGCGGTTGCGGGTCGACCTGCTGATGCTTGAACTGCAGGAGGACCGGGAGCGGGTTGCGGGAACCGGTGTGCTGGCCGAATTGGAACGGGTGGAGGAGATCCTCGACGGAGTGCTGAAACTTGCGGTGGCCGAGCACCGGGCCTTCGAAGATGCAGCCGGGCGCACCGTGGGGGCTGGGCCCCTCATTGATCCGCAGCTGGTGCTGTGGGAAGAGGTCGAGCGGGCGCGGCCGGCGGCAGGGAGGGCCGGAACGGCGATCCTTCTTGGGAATGTTCCAGAACCCGGACTGCTGGTGCCCTGCAGCGCTACCGAGCTGGCCCAGATGGTCGGTGAGCTGCTGAACAACGCGATCAAGTACGCGGCTGGAAGCGATATCACTGCAGCCATCCAGCTCAGCAACGGTCGAACGGCTATCGAGATAGCGGATCATGGCACGGGGCTTCCATCGGAGCAACGGGCAGCTGCAACCACGAGGTTTTGGCGGGCACCCGAACATCAGGGGATCCGCGGGACGGGCATGGGGCTGACCATCGTTGAGCGGTTGGCCGAGGCTAACGGGGCCCGCCTCGCGCTGTCAGAAAACCATCCGCACGGACTGCTGGCACGCATCGAGTTCGGGCAGGAAGCCTCGGGAGCCGGGGAGAAGCGGTGAGCGGGCAGGAGTCGGTTAGGCGCCTTGCCGCGCGCAGGACGATACTCGGGGCCGGGCTTGCCGCCGGATTTTCCGGGCTGCTGGGGCCGGTCCTT
Organism: Paeniglutamicibacter cryotolerans; assembly: GCF_014190875.1. Classification (NCBI taxonomy): domain Bacteria; kingdom Bacillati; phylum Actinomycetota; class Actinomycetes; order Micrococcales; family Micrococcaceae; genus Paeniglutamicibacter; species Paeniglutamicibacter cryotolerans. The sequence goes on from NZ_JACHVS010000002.1 coordinate 287,385, forward strand.
GCCGGATGCGCTCCTGTGGCCAGGTCCGGAGTGATCACCGTCGCCGGTGGGGAGCCGGGGGGCTTCTATCTGGAATTCGCCGAGCTGCTCGCCGCATCACTGCAGCTCCATGGCGTCGCCGAATCTTCCGTGGTGAAGGCGACGGGCGGCAGCCTGGATAATATCGGACACCTGCTCAGCGGCCGGGCCACGCTGGCCGTTGCGCTCGCCGATGCGGCATCCGGGCAGGTCAAAGGCGGGGGAGCCGCAGCCGGAAACATCGTCGCGCTGGGGAAGGTCTATGAGAACTACGTCCATGCGCTGGTGCGCAAGGACAGCGGTATCCGATCCATCAACGACCTGGCAGGACGTACCGCGGGGGTGGGTCGCCAGGGATCGGGGACCTCGCAGATAGCCCCGCGGATCCTGGAGGTGGCGGAGTTGGGGGAATCGAGCTCGGGGGACGGTTCGGGCAAGTCGGCCACGATGGTGGACCTCGGACTCAATGACGGGCTGCGCGCACTCATTGGCGGCGGCATCGATGCACTGTTCTGGTCCGGAGGCGTGCCCACCGCGGCCATCGCCGCGGCCCACCGGAAGGCCGGGCTGGCCCTGTTGGATCTCTCCGCAACGCTCCCCGCGCTGCGTCAGCGCTATGGATCCTTCTACGACAAGGTGCTGGTGCCCGAGGACAGCTATGCGGGCATGCCCGCCGTCTGGACCGTCGGGGTGGCCAACTTGTTGCTGTGCCGTGGTGACCTGGACGCTTCGACGGTGCGGCGGACCGTCGAACTGCTGGTCGGCAACGCCGGGGAACTGATTCCGCAATCGAGCGTCGGAGTCCAGTTCCTGAGCCCGGAATCGCTGATCAACACGGCCGATGTCCCGCTGCACCCGGACGCGGCTGCGGCCTACCGGGAACTACACGGCTGAGTGGTGCGGTTCCAAGGGATGCCCCGGTGGGATCAGCGGGGTTTTTGGGACATGCCCGGTGCCACCGGGACGAACTGGACGGAGTTCTTGCCGTGCTTCACCTGGCCCTTGTTGCGGTTGAAACCCTTTGCGTCCATGTTGTTTCCCTTGCGGAACCCGGCAAGCGCCTCGGCGCGCAGGTCATTGAGGCGTTGTCCGGTGAATTCCTCCTGCGTTCCGTCGGCGAAGACGACGGTGATGCGTGCGCTGTTGGGAACGATGGTGGGCATGCGGACGAATCCGTCGGGGTCCTGCTGGAGCTTGATCATGTGCCGTCCTTTGAAATGGTGTGGCTCCCAGTCTTTCGTATTTTATGGCGCCACCGCATCCCCGACACCATGGAATGGTGTCATTTCAATCTCCCGGTAGTGCCGGAACCGCTTAGCTTGGCATTTAACCTTTGTAGTGGGCCAGCCCGACGGGCTGGGTCACGGGTTTGACCCGATTCACGCCGCCTCGGGGACGTCCCGGACCGGCCGTGGAAGCTATCGGCGGGTTCGCCGGGTGGACCGCGTCCCGGCAGGCACGCCGATAGGTCGCCCGGACTCTTCCCGGGGTCAACTTGGACTCTGGAATGGGCTGTTGCCACGGCAAGCGGCACTCAATGGCCATTGGCCGCACCAGCCGCAGCGAGGTGTGCGCCGCGATCACGATCCAGGTCCAGCGGTCTGCCGCATTCGGCTCCCGCAGGTGGGGCCGGGCCCAGCCCAGGTTCTGTTTCAGGAAGCGGAACGTGTGCTCGATATCGAAACGACGCAGGTACATGGACCACCAATGATCCACCTCCCGGACATCGCCGGGGACGGGTTTGGACGCCCACAGCCACATCGGCTTTGGTGGCTGCCCACCGGGCAGGTGTTCGACGTTCAGTCCGATCACCGTGCCTTCGATGAGGGGTGGGGAACCGTGGGAATCCTTGCACCCAGCCCTGGTGTCGATCTTTTGGTGCATCCGCTCGAACGCGACCGTGCTCACGGCTCCGTACCGCTCCAGTTCCTGGACCGAACGGTGCACAGGGTCCGGGTGTGTGGCCGGATCGCGCAGAGCCAGCTTGGCTCCGTGGCGCGGCGGCCGGCCCTTGGTCGGTCCGCGGCGTGCCCCGGCCGGGGCGTAGAACACCCGGTCCGAACGCAACCGGGCCACCAGCACCACCGGCAGGTCTTGGAGCAGCCAAGCCAGACGGGTCACGTCGTAGCCGGCATCCATGACCACCAAGACCTCGGGATCTGTGCTCTGTTGCTGCCCGGTGGCGCTCAACCGGTCAACGACGCTCCGGAGCTGATCTGCGGTGATCGCGGTCGCGTCATCGGCCGGGCGCAGCCGCACCACGTCCAGCAGTGCGGTCCAGGAGGTGGCGCCGGATTCCAGTGCGGCCACGAAAGAATAAGGCCACCCCGGAACCATGTGCGCTTGCCCGTTGCGGGCGTAGGTGTGGCAGAACGCGCGCCCGGGGCTGCATCCGGCGTCCGGGCGCAGCCAGTTCGACACGTCCACCGCGAGCACGATCCTCTTCCGGCCGTCCGGGCCCGGGATCTTGGGCACGGGCAGCGCCCCGATGAGGGTTTTCAGTGCCGCGTGGTTGATGTTCCCGGAGTTCACCGCGTCATACAGGGCCCCGTGGCCGCGGTGGTGCTCGGGTTCCAGGGACAGGTGGGCCAGGTCGGTGACTTTCCCCTGGGTACACAGCAATGCATCAGTGAGTTCGAAGAGCGCATCGGCCCTACGGGTGAGGCAGCGGTAGTAGCTTTGCCGGAACGCATCGAATTGCTGCTCGGGGCAGGAGGCTTGCGATTCACCGGAACATTCATGCATACTCATCGCCACGGCCCTCGGTCCTTTTGCTGTCTTGTTGGTACCAAACAGCATGAGAAACGAGGGCCGCTTATCGTGTCATGACACGCCGATTGAGGCGCGGAAAGTCAACAGACTTTCCGCCAGAGGTTAAATAGCAAGCTTAGAAATTGCGCCAATAGGCTCAGGGGCGGCGGAGGGGTCGGGCATCCCAGCGGTGGGTCAGCCAGGCTTCGCGGATGAGTCGGCGGATCACGATGACACTGTTCGCCAAAGCGATGAACGCGTTGATGACGGTGGTGCGTCGTTCGGTGCAGATCGCCAGTTTGCGGAATCCGCGGTTGTGCCAGGAGTTGGTGCGTTCCACCACCCACCGTTTGCCGACCTGGATCGGTGAGGGGATGCCCTGGGTGGCGACCTCGCCCGCGCAGCCGAGTTCCTCGAGCAGGTCCCGGGTCGTGGTGGAGTCGTAGCCGGCATCCAGGTGCACGGTGATCTTTGGTGGCAGGTGGAATCCGAAGCGGGCGAGTTTCTCCAGGGTGGGGCGTAGTAGCGGGGAGTCGTGTCGGTTCGCCGGTGCCACCACGGTGCCCAGCGGGATGCCTTTGCCATCGACCAGGAGGGAGCGTTTGGTTCCTTGTTTGCCGCGGTCTACCGGGGATCGGCCGGCTGCCTCGCCGCCGCAGGGGGCCTTGACGATGCACCCGTCCACGGCGAGGTCTTCGAAGTCGATGCCCACGATCCGGTCGTAGGATTCCAGGGCGATCTGTTCGAGTTGTTCAAAGATCCCGGCGTGGATCCATTCGTCGCGGCGTCGCCGGATGGTGGTGGCCGAGCAGGTGGTGTCGGAGATTTTTTCGTAGGCGGCACCGAGGACGAGGACCTGGATGAGCTTGTCGAAGACGAGCCGGTCTGGGATGCGGGGTTTGTGGCAGCCCAGTGGGTGCTCATCAACCCGGGGTGGGATCAGTGCCTTGAATTGTGTCCAGAGGGGTTTGATGAGGAATGATGGAAGGGCAGGCACGGTTCTCCTGGATCGCATATTTTCTTGGTCGAAAACATGTTTAACACGGAGCCGTGCCTGCTTTTCGTTAATGACGTCGCGGGGTTGGTTAATGACGTGGCGGGGGTCGGTTGGAGGTCAAGGACTCGACGCCTATTGGCGCGATTTCTTAGACGTCCTCGGCCGCGGGCATCGCGAACTGTGCATTGTAAAGTTCGAAGTAGGCACCTCTTGCCTCCAGCAGTTCGGTGTGCGATCCCTGCTCGACGATCCGGCCGGCCTGCATCACCAGGATCAGGTCGGCATCCCGGATGGTCGAGAGCCGGTGCGCAATCACGAAACTGGTGCGGTTGGCACGCAGGGCGGCCATCGCCTGCTGTACCAGCACCTCGGTGCGCGTATCGACCGAGCTGGTTGCCTCATCCAGGATCAGCACGCTCGGTTGGGCCAGGAAGGCGCGCGCGATGGTGATCAGCTGCTTCTCACCGGCGCTGACGTTCTCCGCCGAGTCGGTCAAGACGGTGTCATACCCCTCCGGCAACGAGCGGACGAACCGGTCGACATAGGTTGCGGTCGCCGCATCGATGATTTCCTGCGCGGTGGCACCGGGACGCCCGTAGGCGATGTTATCCCTGATCGTGCCGCCGAACAGCCACGTGTCCTGCAGGACCATGCCCATCCGGCCGCGCAGATCATCGCGTGCCATAGCGGCGATGTCCACTCCGTCCAAGGTGATCCGCCCGGAATCGAGTTCGTAGAAGCGCATCATCAGGTTCACCAGCGTCGTCTTGCCGGCGCCCGTGGGCCCGACGATGGCGATGGTGTGCCCGGGTTCGGCGGTCAGGGACACATGCTCGATCAACGGGGTATCGGGGGAATAGCTGAATGACACGTCATCGAAGACCAACAGGCCCTTCGAGGCGGTGGGACTCTGTGCAGGAGCGGCGTCCGGGACCTGTTCTTCGGCCTCCAGAAGTTCGAAGACGCGCTCGGCTGAGGCGACTCCGGATTGGATCAGGTTGGCCATGGAGCCGAGCTGGGCCAGCGGCTGGGTGAACTGGCGCGAGTACTGCAGGAAGGCCTGGACATCGCCCAGACGCATCGAACCGTTGGCAACAAGCGTGCCGCCGGCCACGGCAATTGCCACATAGGTGAGGTTGCCGACGAACATCATTGCCGGCTGGATGATCCCCGAGACGAACTGGGCGCCGAAGCTGGCCTTGAACAGTTCTTCGTTCTTGGCATCGAAAACGGCCCGGACCTCGCGCTGGCGGCCGAAGACCTTCACCAGCGAGTGCCCGGTGTAGTTTTCCTCGATGCCTGCGTTGAGTTCACCGGTGTGCTTCCACTGTCCGACGAACAGCTTTTGTGACCGCTTGGCGACAAGCGTGGTGATCAGCACGGTGATCGGGATCGTGATCAGGGCGATGACAGCCAGCAGCGGCGAGACGACGAACATCATCACCAGCACACCGACGACGGTCAAGATCGAGGTGACCATCTGGCTGAAGGTTTGTTGCAGGGACTGCGAGATATTGTCGATGTCATTGGTGACGCGGCTGAGCAGCTCACCGCGCTGCATCTTGTCGTAGTAGCCCAGCGGCAGCCGGTTGATCTTCTCCTCGACATCCTGACGCAGCCGGTACATGGTGCGCTGCACCACCTCATTGAGCACATAGGCCTGAAGCCAGCTGAAAATCGAGGAGAGCACATAGAGGGTCAGGACGCCGAGCAGGATGGTACCCAGGGCGTGCACATCCATTCCCACGCCCGGAGTCAGGTGCATTCCGGAAAGTAAATCGGCCTCCGAGTTCTCGCCCTGGGCCCGGAGCCCGGCGATCACCTGCTCCTGGGTCAGCCCGGCGGGAAGGCCCTTGGAGATCACGCCCTCGAAGATCAGGTTGGTTGCCTGGCCCAGAAACTTTGGTCCGAGCACGCTGAAGCCCACGCTGATCGCCGTGAGGACCAGCGTGGCGATCAGGCCAAGTCGGTGGGGGCGCAGCCGACCCAGTAGCTTCTTGGCCGACGGAAGGAAGTCCAGCGCCTTTTCGGCCGGCAGCGAGGCACCCATGGCCGGCCCGCGCCGCGGACCCATGGGCGGGCGTGCCGGCGCGGCGCTCCTGCTCCCCGTCGTGCTCATGCCGCTTCCTCCGCAGTGAGTTGGGAAGCCACGATCTCGGCGTAGGTGGCCGAGGCCTGCGACAGCTCCTCATGCGTACCGTGGCCCACGATGGCCCCGCCCTCCAGCACGATAATCAGATCGGCATCACGGATCGTGGCAACCCGCTGGGCGATGATGATCATGGTCGATCCGCTCCGGTGCTTTTTCAGCGCCAACCGCAGCCGGGCATCCGTTGCGCTGTCGAGGGCCGAGAATGAATCGTCGAAAACATAGATTTCCGGCTCCTTGACCAGCGCCCGGGCGATGGCCAGGCGCTGGCGTTGGCCTCCGGAGACGTTGCTGCCGCCCTGGGCTATCTCGGCGGCGAGTCCGCCTGCCATCTCTGAGACGAAGTCGGCTGCCTGTGCGATCCGCAACGCCGCCCACAACTCATCGTCCGTGGCATCGGGTTTGCCATAGCGCAGGTTGCTGGCCACCGACCCGGCGAACAGGTAGGGCTTTTGCGGGATCAGGCCGATCCGGCTCCAGAGCAGGTCGGGATCGAGTTCCTTGACATCAACTCCGTCGACCTTGACCGTTCCTGCCGTCGCGTCGAAGAGCCGCGGCAATAGGTTCACCAGGGTGGTTTTCCCGGCGCCGGTGCTGCCGATGATCGCCGTCGTCTGTCCGCTCAGTACGGTGAAGTCCAGATCGCGCAGGACCGGCTGTTCGGCTCCGGGGTAGGAGAAGGAAACGCCGTCGAATTCGATGGTGCCCTTCCCTTTGAGTAAGGTCACGCCGTGTTCGGGCATCACCACCGAGGATTCCGTGGTGAGCACCTCGCCGATGCGGTCCCCGCTGACCGCGGCCCGTGGCAGCATCACCCCCATGAAGGTTGCCATCATGACGGCCATCAGGATCTGCAGCAAGTAGCTCAGGTAGGCAACCAGCGCACCGACCTCCATGGTCCCGTCCGCGACCCGCAGCCCACCAAACCAGATCACCGCGACACTCGAAACGTTCAGCACCATCATGACGATCGGAAACATCAAGGCGAAGAGTCGGCCTGCTCCCAGAGCCGTTTCGGTGAGTTCCGTGTTGGCCTTGGCGAAACGGGCCGTTTCGAGGTCCTCGCGAACGAAAGCGCGGATGACTCGGATGCCCGTGAGTTGCTCGCGCAGCACCAGGTTCACCGCGTCGATGCGCTTCTGCATCCGTCGGAACAAGGGCACCATGCGCGTGATGATGAGCCCGATGGACACCAGTAGCACCGGCACGCTGACGGCCATCAGCCAGGAGAGTCCGAGGTCCTGCTTCATCGCCATGACCACGCCGCCGATGGCCAGGATGGGGGCGGCGACGAAGAGCGTGCAGGTCATCAGCACGACCATCTGCACCTGCTGCACGTCATTGGTCGTGCGCGTAATCAGCGAGGGCGCACCGAAGCTTGAGACCTCCCGCTCGGAGAATTCACTGACCCGGTGGAAGATGGCTCCGCGCAGGTCCCGGCCTAGTGACATGGAGGCCTTGGCTCCGAAGTACACGGCAGTAATGGCACACGCGACCTGCACCAGAGTGATGATCAGCATGACCCCGCCCGTGACCATGATGTAGTGGACATCGCCCTTGGCCACACCGTTGTCGATGATGTTGGCGACCAGGCTGGGCAGGTAGAGCGAAGCGATCGACTGTGCCGCCTGGAACAGGCCGACGGCGATGAGCAGTTTCGCGTACGGGCGCATATATCGACGCAGGATCCACCACAACATGTTTCCCCGCGGACGGGACGATGGAACCGCCACGGTCGACCCGGGGGGTTGCTGCGTCGAGGTGCCGCTTGAGGGGACTGCCATAGGCCTACGATAGGCCCCGGGCGCATCCGCCCACAATGGGTGAATTGCCCAAGTGCGGCTGCTCCGGCTGGCGCGTCAGAGGGAGAGGTGTGCGGTGGCCAGCAGCGCTATTGCTTCAGGGGATCCCTCGAAGGTCACCAGCGCCTGGGCGCCGCGGCCCGAGGCATGCAGCACCAATTCGGAAGGGGCGCCGCTGATGGCCACCGATGTTCCCGCCTTGCGCACCACATGGCGGATTCCGTCGGGTCGGACCAGGATGATCCCCACGTCGGACCCCCGGTACATCAGCGCCGCGCGGCCGATCAGGTTGCGCCACAGCAGTTCCGAATACCGGGCATCCAGCGCGCGCGGCACCCAGCGGTCAGAGGCCCGGCGGACGTCCTCTGTGTGGATGAAGTACTCCATGAGGTTCGTGGCCTGATCCAACGGGGGGATGGCCAGGGGGGAGAATCTGCCGGGGCCGGCCTCGAAGCGGCGGACCAGGGTGGCGAAGCCGGCGGGAGTCAGGGCCTCAGCGGCCAGGTTTTCCAGTTCGCGTTCCATCCGCTGTGCAAGCTGGCGCACGAGGATACCGGCTGCCAGCGGCGAATGTTCGCGCAAGACCAGGTGTGCGGCCAGATGCCGGGTTTCCCACCCGGCGCACAACGTGGCGGCCGTCGGACCCGCGGCAAGCAGGACCTCGGCCAGAACTTGTCGGGAAGCTGGGACGAATCGCATCCCCTTGAAACTAGCATGAAGACCGGGGCATGGAGGAGACCGAAACCCTGCTTTTTATGCCGCGTCGGGAGCGGCGCGGTGGCCGATTGCGCGTCATCGTCGACACCGGGGGCCGGGGAACCGATTAGACTTGCGGTAATGCCGCACAACCCAGCTCCCGCTACCGGCGCCTCTGTCGCCGGCATGCTTGCCCCCGAGATTGCCTCCCTGCTCAAGAAGGACGGATCTGGCCTCATCGCCGCGATCATCCAGCAGGCCGACACGGGCGAGGTCCTCATGCTCGGGTGGATGGACGAGGAGGCACTGCGCCGGACCCTGAGCACCGGCCGGGTGACCTTCTGGTCGCGCTCCCGCAACGAATACTGGCGCAAGGGCGATACCTCCGGGCACATCCAGCTCGTGCACTCGGCCGCCATCGACTGCGATGGGGACGCCGTACTGATCAAGGTCGACCAGGTCGGCGCCGCCTGCCACACCGGCACCCGGACCTGTTTCGACGGGCGCGAGTTGCCGGCCGTCGTCGGCCGCCGCGTCTCCTGACGACCGTTTTTCCCCAGCACCACTAGACCAAGGATTCCCGGAACCCCCATGCATGTACTCGGTGTGATTACCCCCAGCCGCGAGCAGTTCCGGCACCTGGCAGCAGAGCGTCGCGTCGTTCCCGTGACGATGACCGTGCTGGCCGACGCGCTGACCCCGATCGCGATCTACCAGCGCCTGGCCAACGGCCGACCCGGCACCTTCCTGATGGAATCGGCGGCGGCCGGAGGGGTCTGGAGCCGTTACTCGTTCATCGGCACGCGTTCCCCGGCGACGCTGACCACCCTCGACGGTGCGGCACACTGGATCGGTACGCCCCCGGCCGGGGTGCCCACGCAGGGAAACCCGGTCGAGGTGCTGCGCGATACGGTGCGTGCGCTGCGCACCGAACCGCTGACCGGGCTGCCGCCGCTGACCAGCGGCATGGTCGGTTTCGTCGGCTGGGAAGCGGTCCGGCATTGGGAGAAGCTGCCCAACCCGCCCGTCGACGACCTGCACCTGCCCGAAATCGCCATGAACCTGGTCGGCGACATGGCAGCGCACGACAACACCGACGGTACGCTGACCCTGATCGCCAACGCGATCAACTTCAACGGGCTGGAATCCGGCGTCGACGCCGCCTACGATTCGGCCGTCGGGCGCGTGCGCGAGATGCTGGAAAAGCTCACCGAACCGGCTCCAGCCAGCGTGTCGGTGCTCTCGGGCACCGACATTCCGGCTGATGAGCTGATGGCAGCCGTCACCCACTCCTGGGACGAGGACTCCTACCGGCAGGCGATCCTGTGCGGCAAAGAGGCCATCGTGGAGGGCGAGGTGTTCCAGGTGGTCGTTTCGCGCCGCTTCGAGCTGGAGACGGCAGCCGACCCGCTGGACATCTACCGGATCCTGCGCGCCACCAACCCGAGCCCCTACATGTACCTGTACTCGCTCGAGGACGCGCGGGGCGGCACCTACTCGATCGTCGGCTCCTCCCCGGAGGCGCTGGTCACCGTCAACGACGCGCACGTGGTCACGCACCCGATCGCCGGATCGCGGCCGCGCGGGGCCACCTACGAGGACGACGCGCTCTTCGAGAAGGACCTGCTGGCCGACGAAAAGGAACGTGCCGAGCACCTGATGCTGGTGGACCTCTCGCGCAACGACCTCTCCAAGGTCTGCGTCCCGGGAAGCGTCGAGGTCACCCAGTTCATGGAGGTCGAACGCTTTAGCCACATCATGCACCTGGTTTCCAACGTCGTCGGCCGCCTGGAAAAGGGCAAGGACGGGTACGACGTGCTCGCCGCGACCTTCCCCGCGGGCACGCTGTCCGGGGCCCCCAAGCCGCGGGCGTTGCGCCTGCTCGATGAGCTCGAACCGCACCGGCGCGGGGTCTACGGCGGCGTCGTGGGCTACCTGGACTTCGCCGGGGACATGGACATGGCCATCGCCATCCGCTCGGCGCTGATCAAGGACGGGCGCGCGTACGTGCAGGCCGGCGGCGGCATCGTCGCTGATTCGCAGCTTGACGCGGAAGCACTGGAAACGGTGAACAAGACGGCGGCACCCCTGCGCGCCGTCTGGGCAGCAGGAACAATGGCCCCGGCCGGACTGGAAGACAAATGAGCACCGCCGAAACACAGCCAGCACCGCGCAAGGCGCTGTTGGGCAAGCGCAACGTCATCCTCGCCTCCGTGATCGGTGCCGTGCTCACGCTCGCCACCAGCACCCGGACCTGGATCACCGTTTTCCCCGAGACGAGCTCGGTCAAGATTCCCAACATCGTCGTCGCAGGGTCCGATGCCGCCACGGCCGTCGCGGCGCTCGCCGTCGTGGCCTTGGCCGGATCGGTGGCCGCTGCCATAGCCGGCAAGGTCGCGCGATGGATCATCGCCGTGGTCATCCTCGGCGCCGGGATCGGCATCGCCGGTTCCGCCCTGGTCGCGGCCCTGAACCCGGTCGGCGCCGCCGCATCCAAGGTCGGCGACGCCACCGGGTTGAAGACCATCACCGCCGACTATTCGGTGACCTTGTGGCCCTGGGTCGCCGTGGTGGCCGGGGTCTGGCTGGTGGCATCGGCCGTGTTGCTGGCAGTGGCCGGGCGCGGTTGGGCCTCGAGTAAGAAGTATGCCCGCGCCGAGGCCGCCTCGGGGGCCGAAGCCGCGACCGGCGACGAAGTGGAGATGGATCAGATCAACGGCTGGGATTCGCTCTCGCGCGGAGAGGACCCGACCGACTGAGTGGTCGCAACATGGAGTCCCGCTTGGCGTACGCAGGTGCCAAACAATGGCAGAATGGTTAGAAGTTCCGCCCGGGGCAACGTCCCCGGTCAGCAAACGGTGAAGAGGAGTATCCCACCATGGCTAACAACGTAGCCCAGTCCGCACAGGTAATCGATCCGATGCATGCCGAGCCCATCGGCCACGGCAACTCGGTGGCAGCCTGGACGCTCGTCGGGATCAGCCTCCTCGGCTTTCTGGTCGGCACCATCGGCTTCACCCTGGCCAACACCCCGGTCGTTCTGGTCGGCATCGTAGTCGTCATTGCCGGCTTCGTGGCCGGCTGGGTCATGAAGAAGCTCGGCTACGGCGTCGGCGGCCCCAAGTCCGGTAGCGGCCACTAGGCGTGAGCGTTCTTCAGGACATCATTGCGGGCGTTCGGGTTGACCTGGACGCCCGTCGTGCCATCATTGGTGAAACCGAAATCCGTGCCGCCGCGGCTGCGGCCCCGCCGGCCCGCGACGCGCTGGCGGCGCTCGGCGGCGGAGTCGATGCGGCGGTGCGTGATGCGACGCTGAAGGTCATCTCCGAAGTCAAGCGGCGCAGTCCCTCCAAGGGCGCCCTGGCCGACATCCCCGAACCGGCGGTGCTCGCGGCGCGCTATGCGGCCGGTGGCGCCGCCGTGATCTCGGTGCTGACCGAGGAACGCCGTTTCGGCGGCTCGCTCGCGGACTTCGACGCCGTCCGGGCGACAGTGGACACCCCGCTGCTGCGCAAGGACTTCACCGTCGAGGACTACCAGATCTTCGAGGCCCGTGCCCACGGGGCGGACCTGGTCCTGCTGATCGTCGCCGCACTCGATGACGGGGAGCTGAACCGGATGCTGGCGCTGACCCACGAACTGGGCATGAATGCGCTCATCGAGACCCACACCGAGGAGGAGGTCGCCCGCGCCGTGGCGGCCGGGGCCCGGATTATCGGGGTCAACGTGCGCAACCTCAAGACACTGGACGTGGACCGCGAGACCTTCTCGCGGCTCGCCTCCCTGATTCCCTCCGAGGCAGTGATCATCGCCGAATCCGGGGTCCGCGATGCGGCCGACGTGGCGCGCTATGCCGCCTTCGGCGCCGACGCGATCCTGGTCGGCGAGGCGCTGGTGAAGGACAACGACCCCGAGGCGGCCATCGCGGCATTCATCGCCGCCGGAACGGCGGCCAAGCCGGCCCGGAGCGCCGCTTCCGCCTAAGCGGGCGAGCGCATGCGGCCCGGCAATGGACCATCCGGGCCGCATGCGATCACCGTTACCCCACAGACCCTGACCACTGATGAAGAACAGGACGCGATCATGAATTCCATACCCAGCGAACCAGCAGAGCAGGGGAAGGACACGGCCGATGCGTTCCTGGCCGGTGCCTCCCTGCGCCACGCCCCTGGACCCTACTTCGGGGAGTACGGGGGACGCTGGATGCCGGAGTCGCTGATCGCGGCCCTCGACGAACTCACCGACACCTTCGAGAAGGCCAAGGCCGATCCGGAGTTCGCCGCGGAGGTGCTGGAGCTGAACCGCAACTACTCGGGCCGGCCCTCGCTGCTGACCGAGGCCAAGCGCTTCTCGCAGGAGGCCGGCGGCGCGCGCATCTTCCTCAAGCGCGAGGACCTGAACCACACCGGCAGCCACAAGATCAACAACGTGCTCGGCCAGGCACTGCTGGCCAAGCGGATGGGCAAGACCCGCATCATCGCCGAAACCGGAGCCGGGCAGCACGGTGTCGCCGCGGCGACGGCCGCGGCCCTGATGGGCCTGGAATGCGTGGTCTACATGGGCGCCGAGGATACCCGCCGGCAGTCGCTGAACGTCGCGAGGATGAATCTGCTCGGGGCCACGGTGATCCCGGTGACGGCCGGTTCGCAGACCCTGAAGGATGCCATCAACGAGGCGCTGCGCGATTGGGTGGCCAACGTCGACACCACCCACTACCTGCTGGGTACGGCAGCCGGGGCGCACCCGTTCCCCGCCATGGTCCGCTACTTCCACGAGGTCATCGGCGAGGAGGCCCGGGCCCAGATCCTGGAGCAGGCCGGCCGCCTGCCCGACGCCGTCGGCGCCTGCATCGGCGGCGGATCCAACGCCATCGGCATCTTCCACGGCTTCCTGGATGACCCGTCGGTGGAGCTTTACGGCTTCGAGGCCGGCGGAGACGGCGTTGACACGCCACGCCACGCAGCCACCATCACCCTGGGCCGCCCGGGCGTGCTGCACGGCGCCAAGAGCTACCTGATGCAGGACGATGACGGCCAGACCATCGAGTCGCACTCGATCTCCGCGGGCCTGGACTATCCGGGCGTCGGCCCGGAGCACGCCTACCTGTCCGACATCGGACGCGTGAGCTACGAGCCGGTCACCGACACCGAGGCCATGGACGCGTTCTCGCTGCTTTGCCGCACCGAGGGCATCATCCCGGCGATCGAGTCGGCGCACGCCCTGGCCGGCGTGCTGCGCGTGGCCAAGCGCAAGATCGCCGCCGGCGCCGTACCGGGGGAACTGATCATCATCGCGAACCTCTCGGGCCGCGGCGACAAGGACGTGGGCACGGCAGCCGAATGGTTCAACATCATCGAGTCCTCCGGGGAGGAAAACAAATGAGCGCTTCCAAATCGGCAGCCGCCATCGCCCGCGCCAAGGAACAGGGCCGCGCGGCACTGATCTGCTACCTGCCCGGCGGTTTTCCCGACGTGCAGGGGACCATCGACGCGGCGGTGGCCATGGTCGAGAACGGCGCGGACATCATCGAGGTCGGCATCCCGTACTCGGATCCGGTCATGGATGGCGCCGTGATCCAGGCGGCGACCGTCCAGGCGCTGGCCGACGGCTTCAAGGTCGCCCAGGTCTTCGACATCGTCAAGGGCATCACCGAGCGCACCGATGCGGCAGTGTTGGTGATGACGTACTGGAACCCGGTGCTGCGCATGGGCGTGGACGAGTTCTCCCGCCGCCTGGCCGAGGCCGGGGGAGCCGGGCTCATCACCCCCGACCTGATCCCCGACGAGGCGGCCGAATGGTTAGTCGCATCGGATAAGTACGGGCTGGACCGGGTCTTCCTGGTCGCCCCGTCCTCCACCCCCGAGCGCATGTCGGCCACGGTCGAGGCCAGCCGCGGCTTTGTCTACTGCGTGTCGATCATGGGTGTCACCGGGGCCCGGAGCAACGTCTCGGACGCCGCGCAGTCCGTCGTCGCAGCGGCCAAGGCAGCCGGCGCGCAATACGCCTGCGTTGGCCTCGGCGTCTCCAACCGCTCCCATGTCGAAGAGATCGGTGCCTACGCGGACGGCGTCATCGTCGGCACGGCACTGGTCGCGGCGCTCGGCGCGGGCGGGGTGCCCGCCGTCGGTGAATTGACAGCTGCGCTCAGCGGCAGGGCCGGGGCATGATGCCCGGCCTGCTTCCCGCCTCGATCCCGAGCCCGCCGCCGCAGTTCGCCCAGTTCCATATCGGACCGCTGACGATCCACGCCTATGCGCTGTGCATCCTGGCCGGCATCGTCGTTGCCATGTGGATGACCAGCCGGCGCTGGAACAGGCGCGGGGCCCCGGCCGAAGCCGTCTGGGACATCTGCATCTGGGCGATCCCGTTCGGCATCGTCGGCGGGCGGCTCTACCACGTGCTGATCACCGACCCGGAGTACTACTTCGGGCTCAACGGCATGCAGGCGCATTGGTCCGAGATCCCGCAGATCTGGGCCGGCGGCCTAGGCATCATGGGAGCCGTGTCGCTCGGCGCGCTGGGCGCCTGGATCGGCTGCCGCCGCGCCGGGGTACGGCTCTCGGCCTTCGCCGATGCCGCGGCCCCCGGGGTGCTGCTGGCACAGGCCTTCGGGCGCTGGGGGAACTGGTTCAACCAGGAGCTTTTCGGCACCCCGACCACCCTGCCGTGGGGTCTGCAGATCGACTACACCAGCCACAACTTCCCGCCTGGCCTGCCCCCGGGAACGCTGTTCCAGCCCACGTTCCTCTATGAATCGCTGTGGAACCTGGCCGGTGTGGGGCTGCTGCTGCTGCTTGACCGCAAGTTCAAGCTGCACCGCGGCTCCATGTTCTGGTCCTATGTGATCTGGTACGGCATCGGGCGCACCCTCATGGAGACCATGCGCATCGACCCGGCCGAGATCATCAACATCCTGGGCATCGGCCTGCGCGTGCACATGTGGTTGGCCATCGGGCTGGTCATCATGGGCCTGATCGGACTGCTCTACGTACTCATCCGCCTGCGGCCGCAGCCGGACCCGGGCATCTACCTGCCCGGCCGCGCGCCGGTCGAGGAAAAGGTCGAGGCCGGTTCCGTGAAGACGGCCACCGAGGCCGACGCGGACTCCACGGGCGGGGCCCCGGACCCGAAGGACACTCCGGACGACGGACCCGACGTGCCGGAACCCGACGCGAAATAGCACCCCCGGGCTATGTCCCCTCCGGGGGAAAGGCGAAGGCCGCAGCGATCACGCTGCGGCCTTCGCCTTTCCCCGGGACGCTGCCGCCCGGTTCTACCTCGTCGAGTCCGACGGATCCGCGGGCTAGCGGTTCCCCGGCAGCACGTGGGGTTCCTCCCTCCGCCGAACGAAGTCTTCGCGTTACCCGATGGCGTCCAGGGCCGGGGTCACGTCGAAGGCCATCGAATTCAGTTCGATCCTGGTCCCGGCGGTGCTTCGCAACGTCAACAGGGGAGCCATGCCCTGGCGGAGACGGCTGTACCTTATCGAGGTCCTTGTAGCGGATCCGTTTGATCCTGCGGCACCGGGTGCGCAGCACCATATCGGCATGCCGGAAGACGACGTACCAGTTGACGTAGATGGTCAGCAGCAGCGCAGCAGCAAGCATGGGCACGATGCCGCAGATCAGCAGGGGCAGGGTCCCGAGGGGCAACACGATCCAGCGGACCACCGGGATGATCTTCGGCTGGCGGATCGCCCCCAGGGCCTTCGGGTTTCGGTTCGGCCTTGTCCGCGACCAGCGCCCGAGCGTGTTGACGCCGGCGAGGACGAAAAGTCCCCTGCCGATGTAGCCCCAGCTTGCCGCGTCCATGATGGCTGGCTTCCATTCCGGGGACATCGACGTCCGTAGTCTCCTGATCCATCCTTGGCCCGGGGCCCTTGCGGCCCGTCCTCGGGGGACGGCCCCCGGAGCGTATCTCTGGGGTGGGGCAGCCCGGGTGGAATGCAGCGGAGCATGCCGTGACGGGCCTGCCAGGTTAATGCAGGCGTCGGCATGGGGTCTAGAGGAGTTCCATGAGCTGCTTCTTATAGGTATCGAATGCCGCCATGCCCGTGGCCGTGATGCCCAGGTAAGTGGCGGGGCTGCGTCCCTCGATGACCTTTGTCTGGCTGATGTAACCGGCATCTTCCAGCTTGCGTAGATGGGTGGAGAGGTTTCCAGCCGTCATGCTGAGGATCTCCCGGAGCTTGGGGAAACTCACCGAGTTCCGGGGTCCCAGGGTGTTCAGCACCGACATGACGCGGAGCCTGGCATCGGCATGGATGAGCGGATCAAGTTCGGCCATGACCTACTCCGCTTCCGGGATCGCCGGGAGGCGGGCCATGATGAGTGCGAGGATACCGGCGGCGCCGAGGAGAACGGGTCCTGCTAGGGCAAAGATGGCCATGAACAGCGTGGGGCCGGCGAGTAGTCCGGCGATGTTCACGACGGCGAAGCAGGCGCCGAGGACGAACATGGGCTTGTCATGGAAGATCGCGGCCCCTGCCATGTACATGATGGCGACGATCATGATGGCCACCGCGTTGATGAGCCAGCCGGTGGTTTCCGGCTCGGCGTCCGGCAGGAGCGTGAAGAGCGCGATGGAGAAAACAGCCAAGGTGGTGAATCCGGCCATCCAGCTCATGCCGTAGGCCATGCCGGCAAACCGGGAATCGCCGCGGATCTGTCGGCCCGAGCGGATGCCTGCCCAGGCGGAGAAGACAATGGCGGCCAGCAGGATCACCGCCCCGATGAGGAGTGCCGAGGCGAAGGGCAGTGGAAGCCATCCGGCGGTGGAACCCTGCAGCAGGCCGTAACCCAGCAGGTAGGCGGCGGCCCAGACAAAGTACAGGACCGCGACGTTCGGGCCGATGGACTTGCGTGTGCTCGTCTCGGCCGCGGTGATGGAGGCGAGGGCGGCCCGAGGGTCGAGGGGCTGGTCGGGGGCTGGAATGGAGTTCATGGTCTGCGTAGTCCTTACTGATGGACAATCTGCTTCTATGCAAATAAGTTTGTACCACAAACTAGTTTGTGTCAATAGGTAGATTGTGAGAGCCCGCGGTGCACGCGAGCGGCGGGCGCAGCGACCGGGCCCGCTGACGCATTCGGGGTACGAATTGCGCGCGGGAAGGCTGCCGACGCTCCGAGCCAGGTTAAATCCATGTAACAAGGAGGTGCTTCCGGCCACATCCGGCGGTGTGGGTGCTAATCTTCTGAATACCTCGATAACTGGTTTGATTGATCCCCACGGGCCCCGATCAGCCACGTTGCAGCAGGCCCGGCACGGTAAACCCGTTCCGCCCGCACACACCACAAGGACGTGGAATCCCCGTTCAGCGCCCGGCCCCCACATCGGGGCCCGACGCCAACGGGTCGATTGAGTCCGACGGTCCCACCACCTCGCCGACCCGCGTTCGCGACCCCTCGAAAACCCTTGTACGAAGATGGCCGGGACCTGTACCTGGCCGCCTGCCTGGGGCCGATGTCGTCCCCGCCCTTCACGGCACAACACTTGGAGAAAGGACGACTCATGAGCATCACCGGAGTCCAACTGAACGCCTCGCCGGTTTCCGGCGGGGACCCATCCCCGCCCAACGCCCTGTTTTCGAACCTGCCCGGAGCCCATGGCCTCTACCATCCGGACAACGAGAAGGACGCGTGTGGCCTGGCCGTCATCGCGACCCTGCGCGGGGTGCCCGGCCACGACATCGTCGTGTCGGCACTGACCGCGCTGCGCAACCTCGAACACCGTGGCGCAGTGGGCGCCGACGAGGGAACCGGCGACGGCGCCGGCATCCTCACCCAGATCCCGGACGCGTTCCTGCGCGACGTCACCGGATTCGAACTACCCGGGGCCGGCAGCTACGCCGTGGGCAACGCCTTCCTGCCCGCCGATGCGGCAAACCGAAGCGAAGCCCGCTCGGGTATCGAGGCACTGGCAGCCACCGAGGGCCTGGAGGTCTTGGGCTGGCGTGAGGTGCCCATCGATTCCTCGACCATCGGAGACATGGCACTTGCCTGCATGCCCGCGTTCGAACAGCTCTTCGTCGTCGCCGAGGACGCGGCCAATGACCTCGACGCGCGCGCCTTCCGCCTGCGCAAGCGCGCCCAGAACAAGTACGGTGTCTACTTCCCGTCTTTCTCCTCGCGGACCATCGTCTACAAGGGCATGCTGACCACGGCGCAGCTCGGATCGTTTTACCCGGACCTTACCGACCCGCGCTACACCACCCTGCTGGGAGTCGTGCACTCGCGCTTTTCCACCAATACCTTCCCGTCCTGGCCGCTGGCCCAGCCGTTCCGCACCATCGCGCACAACGGCGAAATCAACACGGTCAAGGGCAACCGCAACTGGATGCGCGCCCGCCAGGCCCAGCTCTCCGGGGCAGTGCTGGGCGAGGATCCGGAGGAGCTGTTCCCGATCTGCACCCCCGGAGCCTCGGACTCGGCGTCGTTCGACGAGGTCGCCGAACTGCTGATGCTCTCCGGTCGCCCGATCACCCAGGCGATCATGATGATGATCCCCGAGGCCTGGGAAAACCATGCCACCATGGATGCCGACCGGCGCGCGTTCTACCAGTACCACTCGATGCTCATGGAACCGTGGGACGGCCCGGCGGCCGTTTCGTTTACCGACGGAACGCTGGTCGGGGCGGTGCTGGACCGCAACGGACTGCGCCCGGCCCGGTACTGGGTCACCGATGGGGGACTGGTCATCCTGGCCTCCGAGGTCGGCGTGCTGCCGGTGGACCCGGCAAGCATCGTCGCCAAGGGCCGTGTGGCACCGGGCAAGATGCTCCTCATCGATACGGCAGCCGGACGGATCATCCCCGATGACGAGGTCAAGGCGGAGGTCGCAGCCGCCAACCCGTGGGCAGACTGGGTCAAGGAAAACCTGATCCCACTCTCATCGCTGCCCGAGCGTGAGCACGTGGTCCACAACCCGGCCTCCATCGCCCTACGCCAGCGCACCTTCGGCTACACCAACGAGGAACTGAGCATGCTGCTCGCCCCGATGGCAGCGAAGGGTGCCGAACCGCTCGGTGCCATGGGCACCGATACGCCGATCGCCGTGCTCTCGGAAAAGCCGCGGTTGCTCTTCGACTACTTCACCCAGTCCTTCGCCCAGGTGACCAACCCGCCGCTGGATGCCATCCGCGAGGAACTGGTCACCTCGCTTTCCACCTCGATCGGACCGGACGGGAACCTGTTGAGCCTGGAGAAGGTCTCCTCCCGCCACGTCGCGCTGGACTACCCGGTAGTGACCAACGACGAACTGGCCAAGATCGCCAACCTGCGCGGCGAAGACGGCAACAAGGTGGCGTTGAAGGTCCGTGGGCTCTACCGGCCCGAGGGCGGGGAAGCAGAACTGCGTGCCCGGCTGCAGGAAATCTGTGAGAAGGTTTCGGCGGCGATCAACCGCGGCATCCGCTTCATCGTGCTCTCGGACCGCGACTCCACCGCCGCCTGGGCGCCGATCCCGTCGCTGCTGCTCACCTCCGCCGTGCACCACCACCTGCTTAAGAGCGCCAACCGCACCAAGGCCTCGCTGCTGGTCGAGGCTGGCGATGTGCGCGAGGTGCACCACGTGGCTGTGCTCATCGGCTACGGTGCCTCGGCGGTGAACCCGTACCTGGCCTTGGAAACCGTCGAGGACATGGCTTCGCGCGGCGAACTCGGGGACGTGGACGCCGCCGGCGCCCACGCGAACCTGATCAAGGCGCTGGGCAAGGGCGTTTTGAAGATCATGTCGAAGATGGGCATCTCCACCGTCTCCTCCTACTGCGGGGCGCAGACATTCGAGGCGCTGGGCATCTCCGTGCGCGTGGTCGACCAGTACTTCACCGGCACCCGTTCGCAGCTAGGCGGCGTCGGGCTCGATGCCATAGCGGCGGAAACCGCGCTGCGCCATGCCGGCGCCTACCCCGCCGACGGCAATCCCGAACCGCACCGCATGCTGGAGACCGGCGGCGAATACCAGTGGCGCCGAGAGGGCCCGCCGCACCTGTTCAACCCAGAAACGGTGTTCAGGCTCCAGCATGCCACCCGCGAACGCCGCTACGACATCTTCAAGGCCTACACGACCGGGGTCGACGAGCAGGCCAAGGGGCTGATGACGCTGCGTGGGCTGATGGAATTCAAGGCCGGGCGTACGCCCCTGGACATTGATGAGGTCGAACCGGTCTCCGCCATAGTCAAGCGGTTCTCCACCGGTGCGATGAGCTACGGCTCTATCTCGAAGGAAGCCCACGAAACGCTGGCCATCGCGATGAACCGGCTCGGTGCCAAATCGAACACCGGCGAGGGCGGCGAGGACGTGGAGCGTCTGCTGGATCCGGCACGCCGCTCGGCAGTCAAACAGATCGCCTCGGGTCGCTTTGGCGTCACCAGCTTGTATCTGGCGAACGCGGACGACATCCAGATCAAGATGGCCCAGGGAGCCAAGCCCGGGGAGGGCGGTCAGTTGGCTGCCAACAAGGTCTACCCCTGGATCGCCGCGACCCGGCACTCCACACCCGGGGTCGGGCTGATTTCCCCGCCGCCGCATCACGACATCTACTCGATCGAGGACCTGGCCCAGCTGATCCACGACGCCAAGCGCGCCAACCCGAAAGCCCGCGTCCACGTGAAGCTGGTCTCCGAGGTCGGCATCGGCACGGTGGCCTCCGGGGTCGTGAAGGCCAAGGCCGACGTGGTGCTGGTCTCCGGCCACGACGGCGGCACCGGAGCCTCCCCGCTGAATTCGCTGAAGCACGCCGGCATTCCCTGGGAGCTCGGCCTGGCCGAGACCCAGCAGACGCTGATGCTCAACGGGCTGCGCGGCCGCGTGACGGTGCAGGTCGACGGGCAGCTGAAGACCGGGCGCGACGTGGTCATCGCGGCGCTGCTCGGCGCCGAGGAATTCGGCTTCGCCACGGCCCCGCTGGTGGTTACCGGCTGCATCATGATGCGCGTCTGCCACCTGGACACCTGCCCGGTGGGTGTAGCGACGCAGAACCCGGCGTTGCGTTCGCGCTTCACCGGACAGGCCGAGCACGTGGTGAACTTCTTCGAGTTCCTGGCCCAGGAGGTGCGAGAGATCCTCGCTTCCCTCGGGTTCGCCAGCATCGAGGCGGCCATCGGCCACGCCGAGCTGCTGGATCGGCGTTCGGCCATCGACCACTGGAAGAGCGCCGGACTGGACCTGGCCCCGGTATTCGCCGGGGAGGGCCCCGGCCCGGATTCCCCGGTGCGCCGGGTCACCGGCCAGGAGCACGGGCTCGATGAGCACTTCGACAACCGGCTCATAGAGCTGGCCTCCGATGCGCTGGAGCAACGCGCCCCGGTGCGGATCGTGCTGGAGGTGGCGAACACCGACCGTTCGGTGGGCACCATGCTCGGCTACGAGGTCACCAGCGCCTTCGGCATCGACACGCTGGCCACCGACACCATCGACGTGAGCCTGCACGGGCAGGCCGGGCAGTCGCTCGGTGCCTTCCTGCCCGAGGGCATTACGCTGCGCCTGTTCGGCGATGCAAACGACTACGTCGGCAAGGGCCTCTCCGGCGGTCGCATCATCGTGCGCCAGGACCGGGCGGCGCCCATTGCCGCGGCGCACAACGTCATTGCCGGCAACGTGATCGGCTACGGCGCGACCAGCGGCGAGATGTTCCTCTCCGGCATGGTCGGGGAACGCTTCCTGGTCCGCAACTCCGGTGCAACGGCCGTCGTCGAGGGCATCGGCGACCACGGCTGCGAATACATGACCGGCGGCATGGCGCTGATCCTGGGTCCCATCGGACGCAATTTCGGTGCCGGCATGTCCGGCGGCACGGCCTATGTGCTGGACCTGGACCCGGAGCTGCTGAACTCCCACGCGCTCGCCGACGGCGAACTGCTGCTGCAGCACCCGGACGCCGCCGAATCGGCGCACGTGCAGGGGCTGTTGGCCCGGCACGTGGAGGAAACAGGATCGGCGCTCGGCGCGTGCCTGCTTGCCGACTTCCCTGATACGGCAGCCCGGCTGACCAAGGTGCTGCCGCGCGACTACGCGGCAGTGCAATCCACCAGGGCCCGGGCGCAAGCCGAAGGCCTGGACCTCGACGGCGAAACCGTCTGGTCCCGCATTCTGGAGGTGACCCGTGGCTGATCCACGCGGATTCCTGAACATCACCGAACGCCAGACCCAGGTCCGGCGCCCCGTGCCCGTGCGCATCATGGACTACAAGGAGGTCTACGAGGCGCAGACCCCCGATGTGCTCAAGGCGCAAGCCTCGCGCTGCATGGACTGCGGCATCCCGTTCTGCCACCAGGGCTGCCCGTTGGGCAACCTGATCCCGGAATGGAACGACCTGGCCTACAAGGGCCGCATGATTGATGCCGCCGAACGCCTGCATGCGACGAACAACTTCCCGGAGTTCACCGGGCGGCTCTGCCCGGCCCCCTGCGAGTCTTCCTGCGTGCTGGGCATCAACCAGCCCGCGGTGACGATCAAGCAGATCGAGGTGTCCATCGCCGACACGGCTTTTGCGCAGGGATCGGTGCACCCGGTGCTGCCGCAGCGGCACACCGACCAGACGATCGCCGTAGTCGGTTCCGGTCCCGCCGGACTGGCTGTGGCCCAGCAGCTGACCCGCGCCGGGCATACGGTTGCCGTCTACGAGCGCGATGACAAGATCGGCGGGCTGCTGCGCTACGGCATCCCGGACTTCAAGCTGGAGAAGGACCTGGTTGACCGGCGCGTGGAGCAGATGCGGGCCGAGGGCACGCGCTTTAGGACCAACGTGGAGCTGGGCAAGGACATCTCCTGGGACCAGCTGCGCCGCCGCTTCGACGCGGTGGTGGTGGCCACCGGCGCCACCGTGCCGCGTGAACTGCCGATCCCGGGCCGGGACCTGGCCGGGGTGCACCACGCGATGGACTACCTGGTGGCTTCCAACCGCCTGGTCGCCGGGCTCGATGTCGCCGATCCGATCGACGCCGCCGGCAAGCACGTGGTGATCCTGGGCGGCGGAGATACCGGCGCCGATTGCATCGGCACCGCCCATCGCCAACGCGCCGCCTCAGTCACCACGCTGGCCATCGGACACCAGCCGGGCCAGGAACGACCGGAACACCAGCCGTGGCCGATGTTCCCGAACCTGTTCGAGGTTGCCAGCGCCCACGAGGAAGGCGGTGAGCGCACCTATCTGGCCTCCACGATCGAATTCACCGGGCAGGACGGCGTGCTCACCGGGCTGAAGGTGGCGCGGACCGGGTTCGTGGACGGGGCGCGTGTCCCGCTGCCGGGAACCGAGCGGATCATCGAAGCCGACCTGGTGCTGTTGGCCCTGGGCTTCACCGGCCCGGAGCCGGCTGGCCTCACCGAGCAGGTCGACATCGAGTTTGATGACCGGGGCAACGTCGCCCGCGATGGTTATTACATGACCAACACACCGGGGGTGTTCGCCGTCGGGGATGCCGGCCGCGGGCAGTCCCTGATCGTGTGGGCCATCGCCGAGGGGCGTTCCTGCGCCGCGGCAGTGGACAAATACCTGATGGGCGAAACTCGCCTTCCGGCCCCCGTCGCACCCGGCGACCGGGCCATCAGCATGCTGTGACCGGTACGCCACGCTGGCGGCATCGGGACTCTAGAACGGAAAGGCGGATAGGCTGAAGCCTATGAGACGCGCAAAAATCGTGGCCACTTTCGGCCCTGCGATCGGAACTTACGATAAGACCCTGGCAGTGCTTGCCGCCGGCGTGGATGTAGCACGCCTGAACATGAGCCACGGCGACCACTCGATGCATGCGGAGAACCTGGCCAATGTGCGCCAGGCTTCCGTTGAACTCGGTCGCCCCGTGGGCATCTTCGCCGACCTGCAGGGGCCCAAGATCCGGCTGGGCCGCTTCATCGACGACAACAAGCACATGCTTGCCGTCGGTGACACCTTCACCATCACCATCGACGACGTGCTGGGCACCGGCGCGTTGTGCTCGACCACGTTCAAGGGCCTGCCGGCCGACGTGAATCGCGGTGACATCCTGCTGATCAATGACGGCAAGGTGGCGCTGCGGGCCACCGAGGTCACCACGACTTCGGTCATTACCGAGGTCGTGGTGGGCGGAGAGGTGTCCAACAACAAGGGCATCAACCTGCCCGGCGTTGCAGTCAACGTCCCGGCGCTGAGCGAGAAGGACGAGGATGACCTGCGCTGGGCCATCCGCGCGGGCGTCGACATGATCGCCCTGTCCTTCGTGCGCAACGCGAGCGACATCTCCCGGGTCCACGAGATCATGGACGAGGAGGGCCGCCGGCTGCCGGTGATCGCCAAGATCGAGAAGCCGCAGGCGGTGGACGCGTTGGATGAGATCATCGACGCGTTCGACGCGATCATGGTTGCCCGTGGCGACCTGGGCGTTGAACTGCCGCTCGAAGAGGTCCCGCTGGTGCAGAAGCGCGCCATCGAACTGGCCCGGCGCTGGGCCAAGCCGGTCATCGTCGCCACCCAGGTGCTCGAGTCGATGATCGAGTCCCCGACCCCGACTCGCGCCGAGGCCTCGGACTGCGCCAACGCGGTGCTCGACGGAGCCGACGCCGTCATGCTCTCGGGCGAGACGTCGGTCGGAGCCTACCCGATCGAGACCGTGGAAACGATGGCCCGGATCATCGAATCCACCGAACGCCACGGCCTGGACCGGATCCCGGAACTGGGCACCCAGCCCAAGACCCGCGGCGGTGCCATCACCCGTGCGGCGGTGACCGTGGCGAACCAGCTCAACGCCAAATACATCGTGGCGTTCACGCAGTCCGGCGATTCGGCCCGGCGCCTCTCGCGCCTGCGCCCGAAGCTGCCGGTGCTGGCCTTCACCCCGTTGAAGCAGACCTACAACATCATGACGCTGATGTGGGGGATCCAGCCCCGTCTGGTCGAATTCGCCGACCATACGGACAAGATGACCGCCCAGGTGGACCGGGCGCTGCTGCAGGAGGGCCTGGCCGAGGTCAATGACCTGGTCGCGATCGCCGTCGGTTCCCCTCCGGGACAGTCCGGTTCGACGAACACGCTGCGCATCCACCGGGTCGGCGACCTGGCCGATGCCGGTCAGCTGGTCGAGGGCAAGTCTGTGCCCGCCCGCGAAAAGGTCGGCCCGTGGCGCACCACCGACCAGGAGGCCACCGAGGCAGCCGCGAAGGCCAACGGAAACTAGCACCGAACCCGGGGGGACCCGGGATACGCCGAAGGGCGGCACTCCCAGTATGGGGGGTGCCGCCCTTCGGGGTTTGGCTGGATGTGGCTATTTGACCTGGTCGATGACCGTCTCGGCCACCTCGCGCATCGAGAGCCGGCGGTCCATCGAGGTCTTCTGGATCCAGCGGAAGGCCTCGGGCTCGGTCAGGCCCATCTTGGTGGTCAGCAGCGACTTGGCGCGCTCCACCAGCTTGCGGGTCGCAAACTGCTCCTGCAGGTCCCCGACCTCCTTTTCCAGGGCGACGAGCTGGTCGTGGCGGGACATGGCGATCTCGATGGCCGGGACCAGGTCGGCCGGGGTGAACGGCTTGACCACATAGGCCATGGCGCCGGCCTCGCGGGCGCGGTCGACCAGTTCCTTCTGGCTGAAGGCGGTCAACAGCACCACCGGGGCGATGCGTTCCTTGGTAATGGTCTCCGCTGCCGTGATCCCGTCCATGACCGGCATCTTCACGTCCATCAGGACCAGGTCCGGCTTCAGCTCGCGGGCCAGCGCCAGCGCCTTCTCCCCGTTGTCCGCCTCGCCGACCACGTCATAGCCCTCACCGCGCAGGATTTCGACGATATCCAGGCGGATCAGTGTCTCGTCCTCCGCGACGACGACGCGGCGGGGGACCGGGCCGGGTGCCGGCGCTGGAACCGGAGTGATCTGGGGAAGTTCAGTCATGGGGGCTGCTCCTGGAATCCCGGTGGTGCCCGGGTCGACAAAGGGTGGTTCTCAGCCAAGCCTAGTATGTCCGTCCCCGTAAACGGGGAGTGATCCGCCCAGCGCTGAAGGGATTTTCGACTCAGTTGCCGGGATCGCTCCGGATGGTTCGCGCATCGGGTCCGGCTCTGCTCGTTCACCGTGCGTTCACCGGCGGATGCGACGATGTCATCCATGAGTTCCTCCCCGTCCCTGAAACGTTCGGGCCGTTGAGCACAGCCACCCCCGAACCGGCGCTGCGGCGTTCCCTCGGCACCGGGGATGCGGTGCTGATCGGCCTCGGATCGATGATCGGTGCGGGCATCTTTGCCGCTTTCGCCCCGGCTGCCGCCGCTGCGGGGACCGGGCTGTTGCTGGGCCTGTGCATTACCGGCATCGTCGCGTTCTGCAATGCAGCATGCTCGGCCCAGCTCGCTGCCCGCTACCCGAGCTCCGGTGGGACCTACCTCTACGGGCGTAAAAGGCTGGGGCCGTGGCCCGGTTTCCTGGCCGGCTGGGGTTTCCTGATTGGCAAGACGGCAAGTTGCGCCGCGATGGCCCTGGTCTTCTCCGCCTATGTAGCGCCGCCGGGCTGGGATAAGCCCGTGGCTCTGGCCGCCGTGGTGGTCCTCGCGGGGGTGAACTGCTTCGGTGTGACCCGGACCGCGGCAATGAACCGGGTCATTGTGGTGTTCGTCTTGCTGGTGCTCGGGTTGGTCCTGGCGGCCGGGTTGGTGGCGGTGAACTCCGGTAGGGGAGCAGTACCTCAGCTTGAATCGCCGGGCCCCGGGGTCCATGGAATCCTGCAGTCGGCGGGGTTGCTCTTCTTCGCCTTTGCTGGATATGCGCGCATCGCGACCCTGGGAGAGGAAGTCAGGAATCCTCGCCGGACCATCCCGCGGGCGATCATGATCGCGCTGGGCGTCACCTTGTTGCTGTACGCGCTGGTGGCCGTCGTGCTGCTGACTGTGCTGGGGCCCGCGGTGTTGGCATCTTCCACCGAGCCGCTGGTCCGGCTGGTGGTTGCCGGGGGATGGGGCTGGGCAGGCCCGATCGTGCGGATCGGTGCCGCGGCCGCCGTTTTGGGTGCGTTGCTTGCCCTGTTTGCCGGTATCGGACGCACCGCCCTGGCCATGGGCCGCCACGATGACCTTCCCCGGTTCCTGGCGCGGGTGGACCCGAAATACCGGGTGCCCCGCAACGCCGAGATCCTGGTGGCAGTGGTGGTGTGTTTTCTGGTGTCGGCCGTTGATCTGCGTGGGGCCATCGGCTTCTCCTCGTTCGGGGTTCTGGTCTACTGCGTCATTGCCAATGTCTCGGCATTGACGCAGCCGGTGGGGGAGCGGATTTATCCCCGGATCGTGGCGGTGCTTGGTGCCATTGGGTGTCTCACGCTGGTGGCCACGTTGCCACGGCCCTCCATTGCCGCCGGCATCGTGGTGTTGGTGGTGGGCGTCGTATACCGGCTGATTCAGTTGTGCGCACTGGCTGGAAAGCCTTCCTGACCTCGGGTGAAGAGCCGTGGATTGCCGTGGTGACAATAAGCAGGAGACCGCGCCGCGCGGCTCCATGGTGGTGATTTCTCAATATCGACCCGTGACATGTAAAGTTATGTACCGCACCGGGACGAAGAATATTCGTCATGGTGCCGACTTCCGTCAGGCCTCGGCCTAGCGGACGTTGTGCCCGCCCAAGTGGCGGAATGGTAGACGCGCTGCACTCAAAATGCAGTATCGAAAGGTGTGTGGGTTCGAGTCCCACCTTGGGCACAACCGGTCCCGATCCCTTATTTGATAAGGGGTCGGGACCTGCTTTCGTTTAAGCGGCAGGGTCTGTGTTTGGCAGCACCCCTGGACACCTCGGCCGCACCATCACAGGGTTCCGCCTTATTAGGGGAAAAGCGGCTTCTGTTTCGGCAGCCCCGGACAAGCCCTCCAGCCGGCGCCGTACACCCCAGGAAATGACCGCGTTCAGCCGGGCCCATTCCATCAACTTCGTTCCTTGAAAGTGCCGGTGCTTCCTGGCCGTGCGCCAACGGGAACCCGAACCCCTGTGCGAGGTGTTCCTCCGGATCTTGAACCGGGGGATAGCATCTGTGCCGCAGCCCGGGAAACCGGCATCGGGAGAATCCAAGGTGAAGGCCGAGATCTGGAACTTCTTGTGGGCCCCATTTCACGAGCACTTTCCATGGGTATCGGCGCACGCACCCCATTTCGCGAGCACTTTTCATGAGTCTCGTCGCGGTCTTGCAGGGCTGAGGGTCGGTGGGGAAAATGGGTGCATGCATGCTATTCGGGTTCGCCATGCCTACGACGGTGAGTCGTTTATGGCTGCCGGCGCAACAGTCTTGATCGAAGGCGGATTGATCATCGGCGTTGAGTCCTACGAGTTTCCGATCCCCGGGTTTTGCGAGGTGACGCACCACGAAGGGACGTTGTTGCCGGGTCTGATTGACGCCCATACCCATCTCGTCACAGACAGCGGGGTCTCAGCCTTGGGCCGGGTCGCAGGCTTCTCCGACGAGGAGATCGAGCAGGTTATCTCCACCGCGTTGCACGATCAACTCATGGCGGGTGTGACGACGGTACGCGATCTGGGGGATCGGAGATTTTGCGTCCTCGAGCGCCGGGATCGGCAGCTGTCGGCCCCCGTGATCGAGCCTCAGATCGTTGCTTCCGGGCCGCCGTTGACAAGTACGAACGGGCACTGTCACTTCCTAGGGGGCGAGGTTTCCGGGACCGAGGAGATCATCAGGGCGGTAGCAGAACGGGCGGAACGGGGGGCCGACATCATCAAGGTGATGGCCTCGGGCGGTGTCAACACTCCGGGCACCGATGCGATGCTTACCCAGTTCACCGCCGATGAGCTGCAGCTGATCGTTGACAGTGCCCACGCGGCCGGTGTGCCGGTAACGGCGCATGCGCATGGAACTCCCGCGGTGGAGCAGGCACTCTCGGCCGGGGTCGATGGGATAGAGCATTGCTCTTGCGTCACCGCCCGCGGTTTCGGACAGGTCAGCGAAGAGACGCTCGCGGCTCTTGCGCGGAGCCGCATCGCGGTGTGTCCCACCCTCGGCTTGGACACACATCTGATGAAAAACTCGCCGCCGGAGGTACGGGCTATGCTGGCGAGGATCGGAATGACGGCTGAGGAGATCCTGCAGGTCAGGTCCGACTTTGTCGGCCGGCTGTACCGTAGCGGAGTGCGCCTGGTGTCCGGGGCCGACTCCGGCATCGGGCCGGCAAAACGCCACGGAGTACTCCCGTACGCAGTATGCGAGCTTGTCACCGCTGGCCTAAGCGTCGCCGAGGCCTTGGCTACGGCGACTTCGGGTGCGGCGGATGCATGTGGGGTCGGCGCAGGCAAGGGACGGCTCGCCGCCGGCTGCGACGCCGATCTTCTTGTCGTCGCCGGTGATCTTGAGACTGATGTGACTGCGTTGCATCGACTTCGATATGTGTTGCTACGCGGACTACCAGTCAGTATTTGACCGAACACAACACCGGTCGGCTGACCGGCTCTTCGTCATCAGGCATGGACGGAGGGTTTGATCCGATACGGGCGGACAGCCGCTGGCACCGAACAGATTGCGCAATCCATGGTTTTGGAAGTTCCCAAACCTGCAAGCAATCCTGCGTGTTAGCTCAATCGTCTTGGTGCGGTGTGGGTTGCGTCCCCTGGAGTGGTGTATTTTCCCTAGTCAGCGAGTTGCCCGCTTAAAGTAGCGAGCCACCGTGCGAAAGTCAGTGAGTACCGATCAAAGCAACTCACAGAAAGACATAAACACACGATGGCTCTAGACCGGTCTGCCCTGCTTGACCTGCTGGGACAACTCAAACAAACCGATGTCCCGGACCGGATCCGCACCGCGACCGAAACCCTCTACCAACAACTCATCGAGGCCGAAGCCACCGCCTTCATCGGTGCCGCCCCGTTCGAGCGCTCCAGCGACCGCACCACCCAACGCAACGGCACCCGCCCCCGCACCCTGACCACCACTGCCGGGGACCTGAATCTGAAGATCCCCAAGCTGCGCCACGGCTCCTTCTTCCCCGGCCTGCTTGAACGGCACCGGCGCGTGGACCAGGCCCTTTACGCGGTGGTGATGGAGGCGTACCTGCATGGGGTTTCCACCCGTAAGGTCGAGATCAAAGTCAAGGCCCTGGGTGCCGATACCGGAATTTCCAAGTCCGAGGTCTCGCGGATCTGCGTGGACCTGGACCACGAGGTCGGCGCGTTCCGGGACCGGGACCTCTCGGCCCTGGATTTCCCGTATGTGTTCCTGGATGCCACCTACTGCAAGGCCAGGGTGAATCACCGGGTGGTGTCCCAGGCGGTCGTGGTGGCCTTCGGCGTCGCCGCGGACGGGCGGCGGGAGGTGCTGGGCTTCGACGTCGGTGACAGTGAGAGCACGCAAGTCCTGGACCGCGTTCCTGCGCTCGCTCAAGACCCGCGGACTGGGCGGGGTGAAGCTGGTGATCTCCGATGCGCACGCGGGGCTCAAGACGGCCATCGCCACCGTTTTCCAGGGCGCCTCATGGCAGCGGTGTCGGGTGCATTATGCCGATGTCCGGATTATGCCGATATCACCGGTGGTGCCCTTATTCCGTGCGGGTTCCGGCGAATTGATGTCGGCATAATCAGAGCGTGCCGAGCCAGGCAAGAATGTTATCCGGGCGACGATATCTGCCCCGGACGCTGTTCAGCGGCCGAGTGCGGTCGATGGCGTCTTCTTTCACTTTCAGGTCCGCGGTGATGTAGATCTGTGTGGTGTCGACCTGCTTATGGCCGAGCCATAATGCGATGACGCTGGTGTCGATGCCAGCGTGGAGGAGTCGCATCGCGGCCGTGTGACGCAGCACATGGGCCGAAACGTGTTTGTCGGCCAGGCTCGGACAACTCCCGGTGGCTACTCGGGTATGGAGCTTGATGCGGTGTTCGATCGCATCGCGGCTGAGGTGCCGGCCTGCGCGGGTGGGAAATAACACGGCGCTGCCTGTCGGTGTCTTTTCCTTCGCCCAGTCGCGCAGCGTGGTGACTGTTTTCCTGGTCAGCGGGGTGATGCGGTCTTTGCGTCCCTTGCCGCGGCAAGACACGTGCGCACCAGCCCCCAGATGAATATCACTGACAGTGAGGCCGATCAGTTCCGAGACACGCAGTCCGGTCTGCACGGCAACGACCAGGAACGTGTAATCGCGCCGCCCGGTCCACGTGCTGCGATCCGGCGCTGCCAACAGTGCTTCGCACTCACTGTCCGTGAGGTAGTCGACGAGGTGACGATCAACGCGTTGGGGTGGGATCGCTAACACCCGGGCGATGCTGGCAGCATGTTCGGGATGGTGCAGGGCCGCGTAACGGAAAAGGCTATGGATCGCGCTGAGCCTGGCGTTGCGGGTTCGGGCGCTGTTACCGCGATCGTGTTGCAGGTGTTCCAGAAACGCGGTGATCTCGGTGGCATCGAGCTGGTCCCACTGCAGCGACGACGCCGGGACTTTATGGGTTGCGGCGGCGAACACGAGAAGCAACCTCAGGGTGTCCCGGTAGGCGGCGATCGTGTGGCTGCTGGCATCTTTCTGGCGAGTCAACCGGTCCGTGAAGAAGGACTGCAACGTGGCATTGATAACAGTCATGATCGCTCCTCGTATGCGGTCAGGCGCTGAGCGGCCGCGGCCATGAGTTCGGGGGCGGCGGACAGGTACCAATACGTTGCGGCCGGATCGGTATGCCCGAGGTAGGTTGAGATCAACGCCAGCTGAGCCTGACCGTCACCACCGGCGGCGTAGGCATCAAGCATCGAAGCAACAGTGAACGAGTGTCTCAGATCATGAATTCGGGGCTGGCACTTGTGTGACCGTGCCGACAGCCCCGCCTCGGTGACCATCCGCCGGAAGGCGTGGTGAACATTGCAATACAACAGCCGGGTGCCGGCCAGTGACAGAAACAGTGCCGGGCAGTCACTTCTGGGCTGCCACCGGGCACGGTCGGCGCGATACTTTTCCAGCGCGGTGACGGCGGTCGGATGCAGCAGCACCTCACGGGACTTACCGAATTTGGTATCCCGGACCCGCAGTAACTGCCGACTCTGATCAATATCGGTCATATCCAGCCGGATGGCCTCGCCGACCCGCATACCCGTGGCAGCCAATAGCCCAACCAGGGTAGCCATCGTTACCTGCCGTTGCGGGCAGGACAGGATCGAGGCGGCGCCCATCAACGCCGTGATCTCGGAGGCCGAATACAGATACGGTGTGGCCCGCGGCGGGCAGTAGGGCAGCAAACCCATCGGAGGAACTTCGACCGCCGCGTCCGAGATGCTCAGATAGCGGGCGAAGGTGCGAACAACGGACAACCGGTAGTTGCGCCAGCTTCCGTCCGACTTCTGGGGCAGGTTCGCCCACGACAACGCTGTTGCCGTACTGATCCCATCCGCATCAGAGGCGAGCAGATAGTCGATGTACTGGTTCAGCAGTTTCTCGGTGCGCACTAACGTGTATCCGAGCGCACGCCGGGTCTTCAAGTACTCTGCCAACGTGACGCGCAGACCAGCACCTGTCCTCGTGTCCATCACAATGCCCCCGGCCAGGCGCGGGTGATGCCCCGGAGTGCTTCACGGTCGACTTTGGCGTAAATCGCCGTCGTCAGCTGGCGTCGATGGCGAAGGACCAACCCGACCTCCATCAACGATGACCCACCACGCAGCATCTGTGTTGCCGCCGTATGCCGCAAGCGGTGGGCGTGAATCATGCCCAACCCGGCCCGCCGTCCCGCCCGGGCGACAGCAGCGCTGAGCCCGGAAGAGCTCAACGGTCCATGGGGTGCCTTGTGCCCCAAAAACACTGCCCGATGGGTATTCCCGGTAGGGCGGGCGTAGCGCAGATAATCCACCAGCGCCTCACCGATGTCCGCGGGAAGCGGCAGGCAGGCCACATGGTTTCCTTTGCCGCGCACCACGAACTCACCGGCACTCCAACGCAAATCAGCCAGCTGAAGGCCAGCAACTTCGCCCGCGCGCAGACCGATCCGGGATAAGAACAACATGACCGCATAATCGCGGCGCCCACTCGCCGTGTCACGGTCGCAGCCGGCCAGCAGCGCCGCAAGCGCCACCGGGTCCAAATCTTTGGGCAGCGCAGCCTGTGACCATCGCGCCGCCTGGGGCGCTGCCGCCGCCGACACAGACAAGGCAGTGCCTTCCCGGTGCAGGAACCCCAAGAACGAGCGCACCGCCGACACGCACAACTGCACCGACGATGCCGCCTCACCGGGGCATCTCTCCGCGAGGAAACGGTGAATGTCGCTGGTCTTCAGGCCGTCAAACCCGACACTGGTCCTCTCTAGCCGGGCCAGGACTAATGGGCGTACCCGGCCGCTGTAACTGGTGGCTGTCCCCGCGGCGAGGCCCCGCACCCGTGTCAGATATTCGGCGAAACGGTCCAGGAGAAGTTGTGACGCCGTCGGCGCGGCCGTCAAGCTGACTGCGACGCCGTTGGCGGCCAAAACCCGACATAGGGGCCCCGCTGATTTCATTGTCCAATAATTCACATACCCTGCCGTTCGGCGGGTGGTGAAGTACTTCTCCAGCAATTCGACGGTGAGATCCCCGACGGTGAGATCTTCACCGTCCATCCACCGGCTCAGATGAGCGACGAACGCCATGTGCTGGCCGGCCGAAGACGCTGTGTAACCGGCCAGCGCCAGTTCCGCTGCGACCGCGGCAGCATAATCTTCGAGCGGCCCGACCACTAAAGAGCTGAGAACTTTGATCATCGTGCTTTCCTCTCAAATAGATGAGAGTCAAGCGTCCCGCTTAAGCCCGGATTATGCCGACATCAATTCGCCGGAACCCGCACGGAATAAGGGCACCACCGGTGATATCGGCATAATCCGGACATCGGCATAATGCACCCGACACCGCTGCCATGAGGCGCCCTGGAAAACGGTGGCGATGGCCGTCTTGAGCCCCGCGTGCGCGTCGGAGATCACCAGCTTCACCCCGCCCAGTCCGCGGGTCTTGAGCGAGCGCAGGAACGCGGCCCAGGACTTGCGTGCTCTCACTGTCACCGACGTCGAAGCCCAGCACCTCACGGCGCCCGTCGGCGGCCACACCGAAGGCCACCACGACCGCCTGGGAGACCACCCGGTGGTTGACCCTGGCCTTGCAGTAGGTGGCATCCAGGAACACGTACGGGAAATCCAGGGCCGAGAGGTCCCGGTCCCGGAACGCGCCGACCTCGTGGTCCAGGTCCATGCAGATCCGCGAGACCTCGGACTTGGAAATTCCGGTATCGGCACCCAGGGCCTTGACTTTGATCTCGACCTTACGGGTGGAGACCCCATGCAGGTACGCTTCCATGACCACCGCGTAAAGGGCCTGGTCCACGCGCCGGCGCCGTTCAAGCAGGGCGGGGAAGAAGGAGCCGTGGCGCAGCTTGGGGATCTTCAGATTCAGGTCCCCGGCGGTGGTGGACAGGGTCCGGGGCCGGGAGCCGTTGCGCTGGGTGGTGCGGTCGCTGGAGCGCTCGAACGGGGCGGAACCGATGAAGGCGGTGGCTTCGGCCTCGATGAGTTGTTGGTAGAGGGTTTCGGTCGCGGTGCGGATCCGGTCCGGGACATCGGTTTGTTTGAGTTGTCCCAGCAGGTCAAGCAGGGCAGACTGGTCTAGAGCCATCGTGTGTTTATGTCTTTCTGTGAGTTGCTTTGATCGGTACTCACTGACTTTCGCACGGTGGCTCGCTACTTTAAGCGGGCAACTCGCTGACTAGGGAAAGTACACCACTCCAGGGGACGCAACCCACTTGAGATTCACCCCTTCGTACACCGTCGACCTGCTCAGTCGGTCAGACTGATGGGGTGCAACATGGCCGTGGTGACGTTCGTTCGGGGGACACTCTCTTCAGTGCAGTGAACCTGTTGCGTCATGTCAATACCTCCGGGAAGGCCACTACGTTGCGTCATCCGGAAACCTCCGGGAAAAGGCTGGCTCATGACTCGGACTCCTTGAGGTGATCGGGGGCGGTGCCGGCCTTGGCCTTGGATAGTGTTTCGAGCCGGCCGGTCAGGGCCATGATCTGCCGGGAGAGCGCCATGACCCGGATCTTCTTGAACGCGGCGTTCATCCGGATGGCCGGCATCTTCTTCAGGTCCGGGTGGGCCAGGGCGCGTTGGTGCGGGGTGGCTGGCTTGTCGTGGACCTTGGTGACCTTGGCCCCCACCCGGGTCTTTTTCACCAGTTTCTGCTGGGGCAGCAGGTAGTTGGTGAAGACCTGGTCCAGCTCCCAGATCTCGTTGAGCAGCTCCAGCTCGGCCGGGGTGTCATAGCGCAGGTAACCGACCAGTTCCCTGACCCTGGACCAGTTCTTCTGCTCCACGTGGGCGCCGTCGTTCTTGTTCCCGGACCGGGACCGGGTGAAGGTGATCCGCTGCTCCTCGCAGTAGCGTTTGAGCTCGTGGTTGATGAACTCGCTGCCGTTATCGGAATCTATGCCAATGATGGGGAACGGGAAGACGCCGGTGACGTGCATCAGGGCCTGGAACACCCATTTCTGGGCCTTGTTCTTCACCGCCCGGTTCACCGTCCAGCCGGTGGCGATGTCGGTGACGGTGAGGGTGAAGCAGAACTCCCCGCTGCTGTTCCCGCCCTCGTGCCCGACCAGGTCGATCTCCACGAACCCGGGGACCGTATCGTCCCATTCGGCCCAGGTCCGCACCGGGATCTGGGATTTGAGCAGGGATCCGGGCTTCGTAGGCGAGCGGCCACGCAGGCGCATCCTGGCCCGTTCACCGGCCAGTCGGCGGTCGATCGTCGAGGCGCTCATGCGCATCAGCAGTGCGGCCGGGTCCCGTGTGACATCCAGGGCCTTCTCGGCGCGGAGCATGGGCACCAGGTAGGACATGGAGGCGGCCAGCAGCTTGGAGGCCGGGGCCCGCAACACCGCCCAGCACAGCACCAGCCCGGGCTGCAGATCCGCCGGATAGGTGGGTTTGCGCCCAACCGGCGCCTTGCGGGGGCGGGGCTGGGCCAAAGATTCACGCAGGGCCGTCCTCGCGTAGTCGCGGTGCCAGCCGGTGAGGTTGACCAGCTCGTCCAGGAGGCTTCCCTTGGCCTTGCGCCCGGCGTGCTGGTAACGCAGGGCCATCTGTTTGGTCACTGCCTTGCGTGCACTCATCGTCAGTCCCATGGTGAAGACGGAAACCCGCAGCAGCCGGAAATGGCAAATTCGGCGTGATGGTACGGTCAGTCCGGGCACCCGGTACCGTTTGTTTCAGCGACCGGGTACCGGCCAGGAACCGTCACCTCCGATTCCCGACCGGCACCCAGAGCCCCAACTCCGGTAGTGGCTTACCGGATCGCGCCGCCGCTATTCCCAATAATCGGCAACTGCCCTTTCCTGATCGGCACGTAACCGGCGCATATCCAGATCGCCCAAGGTAATCTGGCGGGCTCGACTGGAGAGCCGGTTCACGATCGAATCGGCAGCTACCTTCTCCGGCAGGGTCTCCACCCAATACTTCGGACCTGACTGACTGGCGATCACCGTCGGCAACCGCTGATCCCGATTCACCAACACGGTGAACAGGTCATTGGCTATGACCTCGTTGATGCCTACCGTGAGGAAGTCATCGATGATCAGCACCTCAACATCGCTGAGCCTGTTCAAGAGATTCTGGTGGGCAATCACGTCTCCACGGGCAACAATCAGCTCCCGGGCCAGGTCATCCATCCGGGCGTAATGCACGCTGTGTTCCGTATGGCAGGCAGCGATTCCGATCGCGCAGGCAATATAGGTCTTGCCGCCACCAGTCGGGGAAATCAGCAGCAGATTCGTCGGATCAGCCCGCCAATCATGGGTCGCATATCGTTGCATCCGCACCTGCGTGAGCTTGCGTTCGGGCAAATAATCGATCTCGGCTATCGAAGCATGTGGAAAAGGAAACCCCGCCTGGCGGATGAGCTTATCGATCCGGTTCGAGCGCCGCAGCTCCAACGCATCATCCACCGCACTGAGGAAGAGGTCCTCCGGGGTGCGCTGCTCATTGCCCTCATCGCTGATCAGTTCCTCAAACGCCAGCGCCACCTGGGTCATGCGCAACGCTCGGAACTTGTCGTGGTCCACGCTGCTGAACATGGCCCTCACCGCCCTTCACCGTAGTAATCGGCACCTCGAACAAACACCTGGAGCGGTTCATCCTCCGGGCTCGGAGGTGCTGTCTTCTTCTTCATGTCCGAGGGCACCGGGGAGGGGGCCGCAGCCTGCTGACTGTCGCTATTGAGCCCGGCCATCACCCGCTTGAGCGTGGTGTAGGTGGGATAGCCGTGCTGATTCACCACCTGCTGGCAGGCTGCCTCCAACCGGGTTCGGTTCCGCTTGCCCAAACCCATCAGGATGTTCTGGCAATCCAGATATGCCTGGGCCTCGATGGCGGCACGATCAAGAAGCATCTCAATCACCTCCACCGTTGCCGGCCCGAAACCACGTGCCCTCTCTAGGAACCAGTTTCTGGACCATAACCCCGCCACGTCACGGTGCTGCGCCGGAACATGCTCGGGCAGGGTCGAATACTGGCCTTTGCGTCCGTGCTTGCGCGGATGCTCGCAAAGCACCGATTCCCCATCGAAGATGGTGACCTTCAGGCTGGTGAGCCGGACCTTCAGGATCCGACCGGCCAAGGTGTAGGGTGCCGAATAATGCTGGTAATCGGCGCTCACGTGGTAGTTGCGTCCGACCTTCAGCTGCTTCCATTCCACCGAGTCGAACTGTTCCGCCGGCAACGGCTGGAGCAAGTCAGCTTCCTCCTGGGTGAACCGTTCGTAACGGGTCGATCCATCCACCCGCCGGATCTTCTCGTTGATCTCCACCACCCGTTCCTCGATGGCGGCATTCAGCTCGTCCAGGGTCAACCAGAGTTCTTCGGCCAGGTAGCCGATGACCCGCTTGTTGACCACGTTGACCGCCGATTCCGCTGCAGCCTTATCTCTAGGGTGATTCGATCTGGCCGGGACGACCGCGGTGCCATAGTGGTCCGCCAGTCGCCGGTAACTGGCGTTGACGATTCTGGTGCCATCGCCCTGGCTGTGTCGGTTCGTTGCCGTGGCAGCGTTATCAGGCACCACGATTTGGCTGGACCCGCCAAAGGCCTCGAACGCCTTTACGTGCGCACTGTTCCACGCTGGCTGCTTCATATCGGTGAACCCACGGCAGAACACCATGCCCGAATACGGCAGCACCGCCACGAATAGGTACGCTTTGGTGACTTGCCCGGTCAGCGCATCCTGCAGCGCCAAGGTGTCTCCGGCCCAGTCCACCAGCATCGCCCGTCCCGGTTCGTGGTGCAGCGTCGCGACCACCTCGTGGGTTGCCGCGTAGTCGTTGAACAATTGGCAGAACTGCGTGTATCCGTATTTCTTCCCCGGAACACCGATGAGCTGGAGGTAGCGGTGCCAGGCCTGCTGCAACGTGTAGTGCCGGTTGGATTTCATCGATCTGACGATCCCGGGGAAATCTGGTTGAGCGAACCCGGCCGAGACGTTCTTCCTGCCATCGGGAAACAGCCGCTCCAGCTGCTCCCGGTTCATTCCCGCAGCCTGGGCTGCGGTGATCGAGTGGGCGTGGACGGTCTTCTTCACCAGGGAAATCTCCCGGCGTGAACATCCCACCGTCTCGACAATTTCACTGTAACTTCTGTGTTCGAGCACCAACGCCATGATCGCGCCGTAATCAGCCATGAAAGGACCTCTCCGTCGAAGCCGGCAGCACCCGATGTGCCGTCGGCTTCTTCAGCGGACCATGTTTCATTCCGGAGCGGTACCACCTAGCCGAAATGAACGGTACCGGGTGCCCGGACTGACCGTACCATCAGGCCGTGCTCGCCAGGAAAATCAAGAACGAGGGAAACGGAGGTTTCTTTCTGAGGCAACGTAGCCGGCTACGCGGAGGTTTTTTATGAGTCAACGCGCTGCTGAACGCCATGGAATAACCACCGGACGGACCGGGCAGTGGCTCTATAGCCAGCGTGTGTTGCTCCGTGCCGTAGTTGTCGTCGTGGCGTCCCTGATGATCCTCTTTGTGCGCCCACTCACGGCCGGTGTGATCATCTGGACGCTGGTGCTCTCGGTGGTTGCTGTCGTGATTCTGGAGTTGCTTCAGCGCCCCGCAGCCGAAGCGGACCCGGATGCCGCCGATGAAAAACCGGTCGTGACGGTGTAACTACCGCTGTCCAAGCTCCCGGAGCTGGTTCCAGTGGACCGATGCCTGTGATTGCCGCCCGAACGCTCGGAAACGTCCCGCGCTCGGGCGGTTTTATGCTGCTTGGTGGAAGTCCCGAATCGCTGAGGAGCCCGCGACGAAGTACCCGAAGCGGCTGGGAAGCGGATGAACGTGTTGAGCTTGCGGTGGCTGTCCCACCCAACGCTGCCGTGACCAACGGGATTCGCTTTTCATGGGATTTTTCCCCTACCTCTTCTGCATCAGCTTGCCGGTGCTCCTGCAGGCTCCGCCTGAATAAGGAATCGACCTTGGTTTCACTGCGATCCAAACCGGACTCGCCCTTCTGCGCGCAGCCATCATGGTGTTCCCTTGGCGGTGTGATTAGCACCCGTGCTAGCCAGGCGTATTGGTGCCAAACCCACTGCATGTTTGGCACTTGCCCTGATGGTGGCCGGCAGCATCGGTGCATCGGTCGAACCCGACAGCATGGTGATGATCTTTTCCATCGTCGGACTAGGCCAGGGTTTGGCTTCTCCGTCTACGCCACTTGTTGCGAACCTTGCCCCACGTGAGGAAAAGGCTGCTGCCAGGCGAGTCAACGGCATGCTGCACACCGTCGGTTCAGCTCTCGGAGCCCCGATTGCCGACGTCGTGAGTGCCCTTGGTGCGCTCCGTACCGGGACCGGTGCGGACTCGAGCGGCCGGGGCTGACGCAGTCCGCCCGTATCCGGATGGTCAAGGCCCGTGCATGCCATCCGAGAGCGTCCAGATAGGGGATGTGGCGCATTGGACCACCGCCTGGGAAATTCTTCGTAGGATAGGTGGGCCCGCGCCAGGTCCTCAGGTCCCCGGTCCCGACCATCAGGCTGATGCGCCGGTGTTGAACGCCTCAAGGCGGGACTGCATATCCCAGTATGAGGTGGCAGCCGGGGCCATACGGCCCTCGCGCAGGTCGTTGACCGCGTTCACCGCGGCGTCTACTGCGCAGCGGTACGGAAGCGAGCCTGAACTCACTCGACGGACCCCCAATGAACCCAACTCGGCGACGGTGAGCGTGGGTTGTGCCAACACATTGACCGGCAGCCCGATCCCTGCGGTGATTCCCCTGATGTCCTCCGCGGAGAGGGCCCCGGGGACGAAGATCCCGTCGGCCCCGGCATCGGCATACACCTTGGCGCGCTGCAGGACGGCATCAACCGTTGCCTGTTCGGCGAACCACATGTTGTCCACCCGGGCATTGACGAACATCTCCGGGGTGAGTCGTTTGACGGCCGCGACCTTGGCAGCAACGGCGCCCCGTTCCATGAGGTGCCCGGCGCGGCTGTCCTCAATGTTTACCCCGGCTACGCCGAGGGCAGCCAGCGACGCCACGAAGTCGGCAACCATATCGGGATCATCGGAGTAGCCGTCCTCGATGTCTATGGTGACGTGGACGGGGAGGCGGCCCAATTGAGCCGCTAGCGCGGCGGTTGCCGCCTTGCTGGCCCGGTCGCCGTCGGGCTGACCCGAACTGGCGGCAATGCCGAAGCTGGTGGTGCCGACGGCGGGGAACCCCGCCGTGACAAAAGCTAGGGCCGAGCCCAGATCCCAGGCGTTGGGCAGGAGCAGCGGCACTTCACCGTAGTGAAGATCCCGAAACATGGCCATGGTCTTTCCCCTCCCGGAGCAATTGAAAAGCTGGATTCAGCATAGCCCGGCAGGTGCGGCCAGATGGTGCAGGAGCCGGGGCCGATGGTTTTCGAGGGGACCGCCCCGGCCGCCGAAGTGGGCCAATGATGATGATCAGGCTTTTCAAAGCATGGAGGCCCTTGTGAGCCTGAGCATTCCACAGCTTGCCGGACGGTACCGCCTGAGCTGGGCCGACCGTGATCCCGTCGCGATCATCGCGCGGCACTTCGCAGGATCCAGAGTTCCAGGTCCATGGGGTGACTGTTCCGGCTGCCGGGCGTTCGTCCGTTGTAGGCTGGAGCGTCCCGCAGCTGGGCATGGTGCCGGATCTGGGGTGTGAGCCGAAATGGTCGTCTCTCGGCGCTGTCTTTACTTGCGGGGTCATTGAGGCGATAGTAGTCCGCGACGGGTTCGGGATGCCCTAGGAGCCGTACCCCGATCTCGCAGCGCGCATTGCCCAACAGGTCCGTTTCCGACCCCCTGACGAGCGCCGGTTGCGATGCGCAAAGCCACGGTTGATGCTGTCGAGCCACAGGGAAAGGGACGGAGGAAACAGGCAATGAAAGATCAAGGCGGCTCGTGGATCCAAGGCATCAGCACCATCGGGATTCCGGTCACCGACCAGGTGGCCGCACTCGGCTTTTACCGGGACATCCTGGGGTTCGATGTCCTGGTTGACGCACCAATGCCGGGCACCCTGGGCCGGTGGATCATGCTCGCACCCCATGGGTCTGAGGTCAGCATTTCCCTCGTGCTTGCAGACACTGGGATGGCCGTCGGTGTCCAGACAGGCATCCGGTTCTCTACCGGCGACGTCGAGGCGACGTATCTGTGGCTGAATCGGCACCACGTTCCCGTGGGAGAACTGCTGCGATGGCCGGGTGTTCTGCCGATGTTTCAGGCGCAGGATCCCGACGGGAACCGCTTCGAAGTCATCGAGGTACCCCGGTAGGGCACTCCTTCCGGCCTGGGCGAATGTTGTACCGGGAGCCTGTCCGAAGGGGCTGCCTGACTACCGAGAAGCATGCGCGACCGCAGTGTTTAGGATCCTGAAACCGTGTCCTTTGCAAAGGGGACCTTGACATCGCCGCCGCCTTCGAAGCTGACCCTGTCCCGCATCTGGGCGATGGTCGGGTCCTTGATGAAGCCGCCGGCGAACAGGTTCTGGCCCTGGGCGAAATGCGTGACGTCATCAAGCATCTCGGCGGGAACAAAACCAAAGACTTCGCCGATTTCGGCGAGATCCCGCGGGGAATTCAGGCGCATCAGTCCAAGGTTGTCGCACTGCGAAATCACGTTGGGGTGGATTTTGGTAGGCCGTTGGGTGGAGAGGAAGAGCCACAGGCCGAACTTGCGCCCCTCGGCGGCGATCTGTATCAGTTGCTCGGTCAGGGCTCGTTCCACCGGGGTGACGGGGTTAGGGGAGCACAGGTTGTGCGCCTCGTCGATCACGATCAGCAGGGGTTTGCGTTGGGTGCGCGTGGACCATAGGTGTTCGAGCATCCCCAGCGCGGCGACCTTTGGTTCGGCTGGGTGCGTGAACCCGCCCAGGTCGAGCACCGTGGCGCGTGGCCGGGTATCGATGATGTCCGTGATCGATTCTCCGCCACGGGACCACAGATCCCATTCGAGGATCTGGAGGTTCTCGATTCGGTTGGCCAGTTGCATCTCGCCGGGCTCCCCTGAAGCGCGTAACGAGGCGACGTAGTCCGGTTCATTAAAGTCTTGCGGGGCGATATCGGTGTGTAGGAGGACATTGTATTCTTCGGCATCCGCAAGGGGGTCCAGGCGCAGGACGGCGGCCTTGGCAGCCACCGACAGGTCGATGAACCGGGTGCGGACTTGGTCACCATCGGGATTTGTCGTGTGTAAGATGCGCATCGGTATCGTGGACATCGCGGTGGCTTCGCCGTGGTTGGCCCCTGGGCGTGCCCGGTTCAGGTGCGTGAAATCAGCGTTGGGGTCCAACACCAGCAGGGGAAGCTCGGTATGCAGCAGCAGTTGTTCCAGGACCACGCCCAGGGCATAAGTCTTGCCCGAACCGCTCTGCCCGCACCAGAAGGTATGCCGGTTGAATTTCTCGGCCCGCAACTGAACCGTTTCCGAGGGTTCCGATGCATTGATACCGATAGTCAGCAAAACCATGTGCTCGGTGTCCCTTCGCGTGATGAAACAACAGGCCGTTGATGTGTTCTTCCCCAAGCTACTCGATGAACCGGGGGTCATCGGCTGTCAAGACGAGAATTTCTACCGCCGGCCCTGGCCTCCCGATCAAGGCCACATCCATGCCTTGGGCTGAGGGCATCTCCAGCTGAGCCCACTGCCGGGTCACACTTGGCCCGAAGCCCACAGCTGGATCTGCGACAGCTGGCCAGTTCCATAACGGTGAATGTCCCGCCCAATGACATCGGAATCATCCCGGGACCAATGCGGATTCCCGTAGCTCCATGCTCGGCCAAAACACCGAGCACGCAACAACAGCCGCATCTGTCCCGTCATCAGCCGAAAGTAGACTTCACAACTCGCTGTCTTCGGAGCGGCACAGGCTCAAGTTACCGCGATTCGTCCGATAGGACTCGAATCCCTCGTGGGATATCTGTGTCATGGAATCGGCCACCGAAATGCGCAGGCGCTTGGAATAGTTCTGGCCCGACACCTCCAGATAGGCGTCGAACGGGCCTTCGCCTTCGGCGTCGATCAGGGTCGCCGGGAGGAGTCCAGGAACGAAGACGATCCCTTCGCTCCTTGTCACATCGGCTGTATGCTGCACTCCGCTAGTGCGCTCCTGCCATATCAGGCGGCAGCCAAGCTTGCCTTCCTCGCCTTGGGAGAGCTCCAGTTCCAGGGGGATGCGAAGGCCGGGTTCTCCATCGCCCGAGGTGGGGGGAAGCCGGACCGAGACGGGACCTGAGAACAGAAATCCGGTCGGGAACATTCTTCCGTGCTGCCCGGATGGTGGCGTCCCAGTGGGACACGGCGGCTTGGGTGCCGAAGCGTGAGCTGGCCTTCCAGGCCAGCTTCGACATCAGGCGCGTCTTTGCTGGATTGCGCAGTATTTCCAGGACCTGGTCGGCGGCGAGCATCGGTTGGCCTGCCGGGACGACAAAGCCCGTTACCCCATCCTGGAGCAGGTCCCGGGGACCATAGCGGATATCCAGCGCCACAGCCGGGCAGCCCCTGCCCATGGCCTCCATCAGGACCAACGGCTGCATTTCGCTTTTGCTGGTGAGCAGAGTGAACGCAGCCTCATTGAAATGGGCTGCTGCCCCGGGTGTTACCCCGTGCAGAGTGACGA
This sequence comes from Paeniglutamicibacter cryotolerans, assembly GCF_014190875.1. Lineage (NCBI taxonomy): Bacteria > Bacillati > Actinomycetota > Actinomycetes > Micrococcales > Micrococcaceae > Paeniglutamicibacter > Paeniglutamicibacter cryotolerans. The sequence continues at coordinate 331,842 of NZ_JACHVS010000002.1, forward strand.
TGCCGTTCAGCCCCAGCTCGTCCTTGAGGGCTTCCATCGCCTCCTGCTCCGTGCCCCCCGCCGTAGATATCAAGTGTCACCGAGGGGAAATGTTCATGAGCCTGCTTGATGATCCGCAGGACCATCGGGATGTCCTTGACCTCGCTCATGCGCGCAACCATGACCCCGCGGGTTCGGGAACGCCGAGACCAGGCGGGAAGGGACCGTTGCCGTGGGACGATGTTGGAGATGACAAAGCGGTTGTTGGCTGGCCCGAAACGGGCGGAGAGATCGGCCCGGTTGCGATCAGTCAGGCAGATGACGCCGTCCCACCGGTCTTGTCGGAGCAGGAAAAGCCCGCGGGACTTGATCAGTGTTCCGGTCACCGGGTTTCCGACATGCTCGACGTGGACGACATGGAACTTGAGGACGTCATCGTTCTGGTAGTCGGTGAAATGAATGGCCGAGAATTTTGAGTCGAGTATCAGGTAGGAGGGGCCTTGGGTGCGCACTTCGTCGAACCAAGTCCGGTACATGGATCCGGCATTTGGGTAGTCGGAGCTGCCGGACTCGGCAAAACGGGTGAAACGCCGTCCGGTGCGAGTACCTTCCCGGTCGTGGTCCCGATGCTCAATCAGGTACACCGTTCCGTCGGCCCTAGTGAAGAAGATCTGTTCGGCCATGCCGAATTCCGGGTTCATCAGGGTCAGGCTGAACGGGCGGCCGTCCTCATCAAACTCCCACGTGCCGGCGGTTGCCGCAGTCGGGTCCAGCCGGGGGCCTCGGGCGCGATGCCCCGTGAGCGGATGTCTTCATGGAAGTTCAACATCCGCACCGACTCGGTGATGTGCCCCTCCTCAATCAGACGGGCCTTGACCTGCTGGTAGCTGGGCCGTGCCTCAACGGTCAGGATCGTTGTGGGTACCCCCGCAACGTCGGCAAATACCCGGGCTCGTTCCAAGAGGGCAGAGGTCAGGCCGCCGAAGGAATCGGAAATCTGCAGGGTGACCATGTAGTAGTGGCCCGTGGGCAGGGTTGTCTTTCTCATGCTTGAAAGCATTGATCAAGCATAATAGCTGGAGCAGTGAAGCCGTGGCCACCGGTGGGGGCCGGATTGGCCTGCGCGTGATAAATGAAGCGGTCTGTCTGCCAACAGGCTTCTGGAGCTTTCAGGATCCGGCTGGTTCCAAGGCCCCGGCTTCTCGAACCGAAAACCTGACCGCGAATCCTGGTGCTGATGCCGTTCAGCTCCGGGGGACTCGGGGCAATGGGCCGCCTGCTACATGGAGTGCGGCCTGGAATCTTGCCGGGGTGCACCTGCAGCAAACCACGAGCCGATGACTGCGGTGGCAATTTCGGCCGAGCGTTCGGCAGCATCATCTACATGCGCCGGGAAACCAGAATCCGGATCCGGGTCGCAGAGGTCGGAGATTCCGCGGATGGCCAGGAAGGGTGCCCCATGGGCGTGGCAGGTCTGTGCGATGGCCGAGGATTCCATGTCTGTCGCCAGGACCTGGGTGAACTGTTCCCTGATCACCGTTGCGCGCTCGTGGCCGATGAACGCGTAACTGGAAACGATCAGCCCGTGATGCACCGTTTCCACCATGGAATGCCCGGGCGTTCCGACGGTACTGGCGTCGGCCAGCAGCTGTGGCACCGGGTAGGAAGCCGGCATGCCCGGCACCTGCCCGAGCTCGTAGCCGAAGACCCGCACGTCCGCGTCGGCATTGATGGTGTCCATGCCGATCACCACATCACCGACCCGAACCGATGCGCCCAACCCTCCGGCGCTGCCGGCGCTGATCACCAGGGGAGCAGGAGCGTCCGGACCGCCAGCGTTCGCCAGCAGCAGTGCCGAGGTGGCGGCTCCCGCCGCATTGACCAGGCCGATGCCGGCCTGGACGAACAGGGCATGGCGGCCGTTGATGACTGCGCTGCGGTGGACCGCGTTGCCGATCCGCACCGGCTCGCCGACGGAGGTGGCCCGCTGAAGGAAGGGTGTGATTTCCTTCTCCATCGCTGCAATGACGATGACCTCAACGGTGCTCATGCGCTGGCCTGCCGGTGTTCGGGTGGCGAGGGATTCTAAGTGCGGACGTGATGAATTCAATGCTGTGCTTTCCTGCTGGAGCGTCGATACCGGGCTTCCTCGCGTCCGGTTCCTTGCCGCAATCATCCTAGCGGGAAGCGCCCATAGGGGTGCGAAAGATTGCCTGTGCGCGCTGGCACCGATGGCCAAGGCTGCCCGCCGAAGCCCGACCCCGGTTACTGAAGAATGCTCCCGGCACTGCCAGCGACCGCGTGCCGTCGGATCATAGGCACTAGCATCATCACTCTCGCCACCGAGCCGGCCCATCCGGGGCACGGCATGATCGAAGAAGATGCCCCATGGGGCAACCAGGACCGTCCCAGGGGGACCGGCCACCGCAGGTCGATGCCCGGCTGCTGCGCACCAGCGACCTCATCGGCCTCCGCCTCGAAGCCCCCGGCTGCACGCTCGAACCGGGAGCCGCAGGCACGGAACTCGTCGTGGGTCCAGCTGCCAGCCTCATCATCCACTTCCCACCACAACACCTGGGTGAGGAGGTCTGGCAGGTAAGTCCCGACCCGCCACCGGTGCCCGGGAGGGCCTCCAGGCATGTGGCGGCGGGGCCCGCCCGGCTCGTCTACGCACTGCCCGAGGGCACTTGCATCGGTTACGGACTCGAGCAGCTGCTGGCCGCCTTGCCGGGGTTGGTGCTTCGGGTCGCGGCGGGTGCGAGCCCGGCCGGAGAGGTGGGTGGCGGTGGCCCGGACCAGCCGACCGGGCTCGAAACCGCGATCGAGGCGCCCTACCGGTTCGTCGTTTCGTCCAGCGGTTTGGGATCCTTCACCCACAGCAACACGCCGATGGGCCCGGTGGACCGGGTCGAGCTGTAGCGCACCCGGCTGGGAGTGCGGCGTGATGACGGCAGTACCGAGAGGGGCGATGCGGCCCAGCGGATAGTGCGTGCCCTGTGGAACAGGGATGGCGGGCAGGGGCCGGCCGAACCGGCCGGCCCTTGGACTTCGAGCAGACGCTGACGGCGTTCGACCGCGACGCCATCCTCGCCCAGACCCACGGCGGGGACCCGGCCAACGCCGCCAGGCCAAGGCCCGCGTCCGGGTTGTGATGTTGCTCCGCCGTTGACCAGGGCGACCCGGTGGCACCGGCCGGCCCCGTTCGGTGTCCAGTTGGCGTTTAATGCCCGGACCCGTATTCCTCGTTGGTGACGTGGAGGCCCCATTCGGTTTCGGGCCCCTCCTGGCCCTCTGACAGGGCCTCCCAGATGGCCATGTGCGACATGAAATGCCCCGGTGCCGCACCGTGCCAGTGCCATTCTCCCGGGGGAGTGTAAATGGTGTCGCCCGGGCGGATTTCGAGCACCTCACCGCCGCGCGACTGGACCAGCCCCAGTCCCTCGGTGACGTGCAGCGTCTGCCCGTTGGCGTGACGGTGCCATGCCGTATGCGCCGCCGGGGCAAAGCGGACGATGTTGACCCGGACCCGCGACGGTGGCTCACCAGCGGATAGGACGTCGTAGTGGACGTCCGCGGTGAACTGGTCCGCCGGACCCTTGACTGTGGTGGCGCGGGGCAGGATGTGCATTTTCGGTCCTTTGTCGTGGCGGCGGGCGGCACGCTTCCCGGTGGGGTTTCTCCCTCTGCTGCCCACGGTACGCCGGACATCGGGCTAAGGGCAGGGGGACAAGCTCAGCCGGAGGCCTCGCCCGGCACGATGCGGTCGAGGCAGGCGGCGCTTGCCTCGGGCGGAACCGGAGGAGCATCCGGTGGCCGGTTGTTTCTGATGCCCAGCGCCGAAATGACGCCCCCGGCAATCAGGAGGGCCGCTGTGGCCACGAGAACCCGGTGGAAGGCGCCGTCATCGAGCACCGAACCGACGATCAGCCCCGCCGAGGCGATGGACAGCAGCCCGGCGACCCGGGCCACCGCGTTGTTGATGGCCGAACCGATGCCCGCCTGCGCCGGCGTGATCGAGCCCAACACGGCTGAGGTCAGCGGGGCAACGGTGATCGACAGGCCCAGCCCGAACACCACCACGCCCGGCAACAGCTGCCACCAGTAGTCCACCGGCGTGCTGGTGGATAGCATCAGCAGGAAGCCGACGGCCCCGATCATCGGCCCCGCCGCCATGAACAGGCGCGGACCGAAACGTCCCGACAAGGTGCCGAAGTACGCGGACAGGGCAAGTGACATGATGGTCATCGGGAGGGTGGCCAGCCCGGCGGCGATGGCGCTGAGCCCACCAGCCTCCTGCAGGAAGACCGGAATGATGAAAAGGCCCAGCGAGATGCCGGCGTAGATGGCTGCAGTGGACAGGTTGCCGATGGCGAAGTTCCTGGAACGGAACAGCCCTAGCGGCATCATCGGTTCCGGCGCCCGCGACTCCCACCAGATGAATGCCGCGAAACAGGCGAGCCCCCCGGCCAGCGGTGCCAACACCAGCTGGCTGCCCCACCCGGCGCTTCCCTGCATGATCAGTGCGAAGACCGGGCCGGCCAGGCCGACGGCGGCAAGCAGGGCACCGGCCAAGTCGACCCGGGGACGCGTGGTCGGTGGCCGTGGATCGTTCAGGCGCGCCAGCAGGAACAGCGTCGTGGCGATCGGCAGCACGTTGACGGCGAACACCAGCCGCCATGATGCCGTATCGACCAGCAGTCCGCCAAGCAGCGGGCCGGCGACGAATGCGGTGCCCGTCCAAGCGGTCCAGAGCCCGATGGCCTTGGACCTGGCCTGGTCGTTGAATGCCGAGGTGATCAGCGCCAGCGAGCTGGGGACCAGCAGCGCGGCGGCCGCTCCTTGCAGCATGCGCGCCAAGACCAGGAACAGACCGGTCGGAGCGGCGGCACAGAGCAACGAGGCGACGCCGAAGAGCAGCAGCCCGATGCGCAGGATCCGCACCCGACCGAATGCATCCGAGAGCGAGCCGGCGACAAGGATCAGCGAACCCAGACTCAGCAGGTAGCCGTCGAGCACCCATTGCTGGATGACTATGCCGCCGCCGAGGCCTCGGGCGATGGCCGGCAGCGCCACGTTCACTATCGAACCATCCAGGAACGCGACGAAGGAGGCAAGGACGGCCACCCACAAGACCACTCGACCATGTCTGTCCATGCCCTTGGCACCAGCCTTCCCGTTCCCCGCGGCTCACCGGCGGATGCCTAGACGGTAGAAGGCCTGCGCGAGTGGTGTCAACGGCGCGGCGCGGCGTGGAGAATCGGCTCCGCCCCTCACCCGGGAACGGCGAAGCCGGGCTGCAGGCCCGGAAATGGCAAATTCCGCGTAGGCCAAGAGAGAGGCGCCGGGCAGCCGCAGGTGCGGGTGGCCCTCCATCAGCGCCAGGGTCTCGGTCATATCCGAGACCACCAGCATCCAGCGGCCGCCGACGCCGGGAACCGCCGCCCAAAGGCCCCCCCCAGCGGTGATGCCGGGGCCGGCCTAATCCTTCGACCGCTCCATGACCCAGACCGCTGCTGCCGGGTCGTTCTTCCCGATGGTGTGCTCTGCCGCATGCGGCGCGGCGTAGCCGACTACCGACTCCGACCTGTCTTCTGCTCGTTGGATGGCGAGACTGATCGGCGTCGAATGGATCGAAGCATGGGCCCCGGCCGAAGGCATGCACCGGTCCGCCCGGACCCTCGATCAGGAGTGCGAGGTCCGGGGTGGCAGCGCAGTCGACGAGAAGTCCCTGAACGATGCGCCCGAGTCCGGCGAAGCCCGAAGCGGCCGCGATTTCCGGTCCGATCCGTGCGCTGGTCCTCGCAGAGGACTTCTCGGCCAGTACGGTGCAGTGCCAGTGAGTCGGAGCCAGCCAGTGTGAACTGCAGGTTTCCGTCGGGGTCTGCCCCGGGAAGACGAGCCCGAGTTTGTCGTTTGAGGACGGGCATGAAGCGAAGCAGTGCCTGACCGGGATGATGGTGGTGAGCACGCTGGTTGCCAGACGCGTGGGAGACGTCCTTCAAGGGGAACGGAAGGCCCCCGCTTTCTGCCCGAACCCCGCCGACGGCTGCACTTCGCGGCGTCCGAAGGGTCCCTGCTCAGGCTTCTTCCGGTCCGACCGGCTGGCTGGATGGAACGGGTGTCGGATCCGGGTAGCCGGAAGCGGTCGTCACGGCATGGGCCCTATCGGCCTTGTGGTGGTGGCGCAGGATGAGCCAGAGCACCAGGATGCCGATCACGGCGGTGATGACGATTCCCACGACGTAGAGGATCGAGGCGAGACTTGCCGCATGGGCTTGGGACCCGGCGGTGATGAATCCGAATTTGAGGTCGGCAATGGTGGTGCCCGTGATCAACAGGGCAAGCAGCGTGGTCAGCCCGCCTAATGAGTCCCAGAGCCCGTGAAGCAATGCCACTCCCACATAGGCGCCGATGATGGAGAAGGCAAAGCGGTAGTGTTTCCGGCCGCGGGCCGCACCAAACAACGCGGCACCGAGAATGGCGGTCCACAACACGTGGCCCACCGGTGTGAGGATGGCGCGCAATGCCTCGGTCTGAAGCATCGTCACGAGGTCGAGGCCCTGTGCGGTGATGACCGAGTTGAAGGCGTACCCCGCCGATTCGAAGGCGGCGAATCCGGCGCCGACCGCGGCACCGAGCAGTGCCCCCTGCCCGGCGGTTTTCGGGAGTATCCTCCACCCGACCACCAAGAGGATGGCCCCCTTGACGAACTCCTCGATGAACCCGACCCCCACGTACGTGAAGACCGAGGACTTGAGGTCCGATTCCAGCAGCGAAGCGCCGAGGACACCGCAGATTCCGCCGATGACAAAGGCTCTGATGACCTGGATCGTGGACAGGTTTCCCGAGACCCGCTCCAACACGAACATGACCACGCAGAAGGGAACCAGGAAGCTGCCCAGCAGGATCAGGGTGGGGATCAGATTGCTGTTGAGCGTCACTGCCGTCACCCATACGGTCAACCCCCACAGAACGAACCCCACCACCAGGGTCTTCCACCACCAGCCATGCCGTTTGGTGTGGGCGGTCGTCGATCCAGCCGTCACGGTGCTCATTCGGTGGTCTCCTATGTCTGAGGGCCCGTTCCTGGAAGGCACGGGCGCATTGCCGGTTCGTCCCAGTTTTTGTCACGAGGCAGGCAAGGTCAAGGAAAAAGACAAATTTTCCCGATGAATCGACTTCTGACCAGTAGGGATATCACGGCCAGACGGAGAAACGCCGGTCACGAGACGCTGTTTCACGATGCCAGCAGCCGGGCCCGACCGCGGTTCAGATGAGCCCCAGCCGGATCAGGCTCTGGGCTGTGTCCACGAGCGAATCCCCGGTGGGCCGTGGTTCCCAGCCCAACATCGAAACGGCCTTTTCGTTGGAGGCCTGCTTCACCACACCCAATCGGGGGGCGACCTCTCGCAGCACCGGGACGAAGACCGCCCCGGCCCGCACCAGCCAATCGGGCAGCATCCGGGTGGGAATCCGGTTCCCGTCTCCACCGAGCCGTTCGCGCAGGAGCCGAGCGATCTCCCGCATTCCCAGCGCCGGACCCTCTACCGCAATGAAGCGCTCGCCCCGGGCGGCCGGGTTCGTCATGGCCCGCAGATGCAGATCCGCCACGTCCCGCACATCGACCAACGACGTGGATATTCGGGGCAGCCCGGGAAGCTTGCCGGAGAGCAGCTGGCGCACCAGCTGGATGGAGGTTGACAGCTTCGGCCCCAGGACGGGGCCGATGATGCCGACGGGGTTCACCGCTGCAAGTTCCATGTCCCCGCCCTCGGTTGCCATGAAATTCCAGGCGGCCCGCTCGGCCAGCGTCTTGGACTTGGTGTATGCTCCGACATCTGCGCCCGGGTTCGTCCAGTCCGCCTCGGTGAACGGCGGCCCCGACTCCCGCACTCCATACCCGACAGCAGCGAACGACGAGGTCATCACCACCCGCTTGACCCCGGCATCGCGCGCTGCACGCAGGACCCGCAGGGCCCCCTCCTTGGCCGGGACGATCAATTCGTTCTCGTCCTTCGGTACCCCGGCCGGAAACGGCGAGGCAACGTGCAGGACGTAGTCGCATCCCGCCGTCGCCTCGGCCCAGCCATCGTCGGCGAGCAGATGGGCGACGGCAAAGGCCAACCGGTCGCCCGGATCGACTTCGGCCGTGGCCAACAGCCCGCGGACCTCCGCCTCGCGGCCCCGGGAGCGCACTGTGGTCCGCACCCGGTATCCCTGTTGGATCAGCTGCGCCACACAATGGGCACCGAGGAACCCGGTACCGCCCGTCACCAGAACCAGTTCGCCGCTCATGATGTCTGCCTCCTGAACCGTCATAACACAACCATGTCCATGATGCGGCTGTTGGCAGCTTCAGGCGGCCTTGCCGGGACCTGTTTTCGGTTCGGTGCGTTCGGACCCGTCACTGCAGGGCGTCCAGGAACCCCAGAACGCGCGTGGTGAACGACTGGGCAGCAGCGTGGTCGTAGGAGGGCAGGCTGGAATCGGTGAACAGATGGGATGCACCGCGATACAGGAAGAGTTCTGCGTCGAGCGAGTGCCGAACCAGATCCCGTGCTGCATCGAGGTCGCCTTCGTCCACGAAGACCGGGTCGGCGTCCATGGCATGGATCTGGGCCGGAACGCCCCGTGGCCAAGTACCGGCGAACTCGCCGAGCGGCAGGCAGCTGCCGACCAGGATGGCACCGGCCGCACCGGGGCGGATCTGGGCCAGCTTCTGGGCGGGCAGCACGCCCAGTGAGAATCGGATGTAGATGGTGTGCGCGGGTAGCCCCATGGCCGCACGCGTCCCGTGGTCGATGACGGTGTCGAAACCCATCCGGTCGGCGAACTCGAGTCCGCTGGCCAGATCGGTGAAGGTGTGACCGGAATAGTAGTCGGGTGCGTGGACATCGTGTCCGGCGTCGCGCAGCAGCTCGGCGAACGAATCCATCCCCGTTGTGCGGCCCTGTGCGTGGTGGAAGATCAGGAAGGTGGCCATGGCGGGGCGGCTCCCTCGGACGTGGGTTCGCAAGCGGCGGGTGGCCCCGGTGATCCCGGGTACCGCTTTTCTGCCCCCAGTCTAGGGCTGCCGGACCGCGGGGAAAACGGTTCGGTCCGGGATGCGCGGGGTGCAGCCGTCCGGCCTGCCGGGGTCCTCGGCGTACGTTGTGGCGCAAGGCCGGCGAATTGGAGGGAGCGCTACAGCGAGGAGCGCTGGAGTCGTGTGGGGCTTGGCGGTGTCTGGCACCGCGAGGCCAAACGCACACCGCTGTCGCCGTCAGCAGACTCCTTCCTCAGCGCCGCCACCCGGCAGTGCCGCCGGGACGGACCCGCCGTGAGAAAGCGCTGCTGCGCCCGGCCTTTGACCGCGCGAGACCCTGCACCTGAGCGGACGGCGCCACTACGTCGGTACATTCGCCGAACCCGACGGGCACCTGTGGCAGCTGGTCTGCAACCTGGATTAGCTGCCCGCGGGCGGTCGGCTCCGGTTACTCGAAGCGGGAAGGGTCGCCCAGGCCGATGCGGGTGATGACCGCCTCGCCGCTGGAGTAGTCGATGACGGTGGTGGGCTGGGTGCCACATTCACCGGAATCGATGACCGCCTCCACCACGTTGTCCAGTGCCTCCTTGATTTCCCAGCCCTGCGTCATCGGCTCCTCTTCTCCCGGCAGCAGCAAGGTGCTGGAGAGCAGCGGTTCGCCGAGTTCCTCGAGCAGCGCCTGCACCACCGGATTGTCGGGAATGCGCACGCCGATGGTCTTCTTCTTGGAGTGCATCAGTCGGCGCGGGACTTCCTTGGTCGCCGGAAGGATGAAGGTGTAGCTGCCTGGGGTGACGGCCTTGATGTTGCGGAACACCACGTTGTTGACCTCGACATACTGGCCCAGCTGGGCGAAGTCCTTGCAGACCAGCGTGAAGTGGTGCTTGTCGTCGAGCTGGCGGATGGACTTGATCCGGTCCAGCGCCTCGCGGTTGCCGATCTGCGCGCCCAGGGCGTAGCAGGAATCGGTCGGGTAGGCGACCAGCCCGCCCTCGCGCAGCATGGCGACGGCCTGCCCGATCGCACGCGGTTGGGGGTCCTGCGGGTGTACGTCGAAATATCTTGCCATTGCACGAGCTTACGTCCAGTGTGGCGATGTTGCACGCCTGCCGGTGAGGTGGCAGTCCGATGCGGCGGTTGGCCGAGATCGTCCCCGGTCCTGTCCCAGAGCCCCTTTTCCAGGGCAAAAAGGGTGGTGCCGACCCGGTGTGCCGCACCGGTCTTGGTCTGGATGGGCCCGATGTGGTTTTGTGCCGGCTTGGGGGAGTAGGGCCAGCGAGGAAGCGATGTCGCGACCGGTGTACCCGCGGCGGATCAGCCGCAGCACCTGCAACTTCCGCCCGTCCGGTCCAGCCGGAGGCCCGGGGGATTTTTCCCGCAGCAACCCGGGGGCCTCGAGTACCGCCGCCGCCGTCTTGCGGTCAAGCAGCCCGGCAGCGGCACGGCCACGCACAGGCGCGCCGCCTCGTCCAATGCCAACGGCCTATGCCAAGGACCGGCGCTGGGCCCGGGGGCCGCGGGATTCCTGCAGCTAGCCGGCCGCGGCGAGCAGGCGCTGGGGCAGGTCCAGCGTGCAGGAACGCAGCAGGAGTTCCAGCGGCTGCCCGAGCCCCAGGCCGATCCTCAAGGAGAGTGAACCGCGGATCTCGGCCCGGCGCGGTTCCGGGACCCGTGCATCCGGACGACTGCTCCCTGCCTCCCGCTACGTGCAGAGGGTTGCCCGCCGGCGCCGCTTGCGGACAACGGTGGGAGGATTTTCGCGGCGGTGGCTCCCAGTAGCTGAAGCAGTCCTTGCCGATCCACTCCCAGAGCTGCAAGGTGCCGCCAGTCCCGCCAGGGGGGAGGTTCGCCGAACGGTCCACGTGCCGTGCGTCCAGGTAGACCGGGCAGCCCCCGCAGCCCGGCGGTCAGGCTGATCGCTGCCTTGTCCATGGCGCGCTTCCCTTGCTGCGGTTTCCGCGTGGCCGCTTTCCACATCCATGTCCTTGTCCCGGGCGCAGGCAACACGGTGCCGCCGCACAGGGGGCAAATGCGCCATGTCAAACTCACCGTGTTCCACCTGGTATTTTCTGCGTAGGCTCCTTCCCCTGACCCCCCATCGAGCCACAGTTGTCCCGGCGCACGCTGGCCCTCTATTCGGTCGGGTCGCTGGGCACTGGGGATTCGACACGTTGCCGGGACTGGTCCTGATCTACTACCTGAGCGACACCCTGGGCATCGCGGCGCTGGCCGCCGGGGCCTTGGTCACGGCGGCCAAGGTCTGGGACGTCATCATCGATCCGGTGATCGGGGCCTGCTCGGATGCCTCGCTGGCCCGCACTGGTTCGCGCCGACGCTTCATGGTGCTCGGCGGACTGCTGTTGCCGCTCTTCTTCATCCTCACCTTCGCCGTCCCCGGAGGGCTCGGCCCCACGGCCTCGGGCAGCTGGGTGCTGCTCGCCTTCATGGCCACCGCCACGGCGTTCAGCCTCTTCCAAGTCCCCTACATAGCGCTTCCCGCCGAACTCACCCCCGGCTACGACCAGCGCACGGCGCTGCTCTCGGTCCGGGTTCTGGTCCTCTCGCTGGCCATCCTGCTCTTCGGCGCCTGCGGCCCGGCACTTCGCTCCCTGGGCGGGGAGGACGAGGCGCTCGGCTACCTGCTGATGGCACTGGTCGCCGGGGTGCTCATCGGCGCGGCCATGCTGCTGGCCTCCCGCGTCGCCCCCACCGGCCCGATCCGACCCGTGGAACCATCGAACATCGCCCTGAACTACCGGCAGGGCTACGCGGTGCTCAAACGCAGCCGGCCCTTCCGGCTGCTGTTGGCCTGCTTTGCCCTGCAGGGACTGGGCACCGGAGTCATGCTCGCCGGCGCCCAATACGTCGCCACCTGGGTGCTGCGCTCCGAGGGAGCCGTCACGTTCCTGTTCATCGCGCTGATCGGACCGGCGGTGCTCATTGCCCCGATCTGTCGCATCATCGCCGCGCGCATCGGCAAGGAACGGGCCTTCATCCGCGCCAGCGCGCTCTACGGTGTCGCAGCGCTCGCCCTGGCCGGCATGCTGATCGCCCCCGGAGCATGGATCTACCTGCCCGTCGCGCTCGCCGATGCCGGATATGCCGGCATGCAGTCGCTGCCGATGTCCATGCTGCCCGATGTCATCTCCCACGATGCGGCAACCCACGGGCAGGGGCAAGCCGGGATCTTCGGCGGCGTCTGGACCGCGGGGGAGACCACCGGCATGGCCCTGGGCGGCACGGCGCTGACGCTGGTTCTGGCCGCCAGCGGCTATGTCCAGTCGGTCGCCGGGCATGCCGCCAGGCAGGGGATCGCAGCGGCGAACGGCATCATCCCCAGCTTCTCACTGGTCCCTGCGCTGTTCATCGCCATCAGCCTGCTGGTCTTCGCCCGCTACCCGCTGCGCCGCGGGGACATCGACACGGGGTCGGCGCATAGCAACGCACCCCATGCGGAAGGAACACGATGACCCGTTTCGCCACCGAACCCACAGAGATCCTGGCCCGGCTCGCGGAGCTGCGGGCCGCGGACGCACCCACCCACGGCGGTGCGGTGCTCTCCTACGTGTATGACCCGGGCCTCGCCGCGATTGACGACCTCGCTGCGAAGGCAATGGCGATGGTCCAGCCGGTGAACGGGCTGGATCCGACGACCTTCGGCTCGGTCGCAGCGATGGAACGCGAGGTCATCGGCTTCAAGGGGGATCCTGCTCGGCGGGGATGGCGAGGTCACAGGCACGGTGATCAGCGGGGGTACTGAAAGCTGCATGCTGGCGGTGAAGACGGCCCGGGAGAACTTTGCCGGTGCCGGGATCCCGCGTCCGCTGGCCCCCGCCGCGGTCCAAGCCGCCTTCCACAAGGCGGCCGCCTACTTCGGGCTGGAGCTCGACCTGGTCCCGGTCGATGCGCACGGGCGTGCCGGTGGTCAGGCGATGGCCGCGGCCATGGGCCCGGACACGGCATTGGCCGTCATCTCGGCTCCCTCCTACCCGCATGCCGTGCTTGACCCCGTGGCCGAGGTGGCTGCGGCAGCGGCCGCCGCCGGCTTCGACTGCCACGTCGATGCGTGCATCGGCGGGCTCGTGCTTCCGTTCTGGCCCGGGCTGCCGGACGGGGACCTGCGCGTCCCCGGCGTCACCAGCATCTCGGCCGACCTGCACAAGTACGGGTACGCACCCAAGGCCACCTCGGTGCTGCTGACCCGAGGCCGGCAGCGGCAACGCGGCCAGTACTTCGCCACCACCTCCTGGCCCGGCTGCCCGGTGGTCAACCCCGGCCTGCTCGGTTCCACGTCGGCCGGGCCGCTCGCCGCCGCCTGGGCCATCATCAACCTGCTCGGCCACGACGGCTTCGCCTCGCTGGCGGCTTCCTGCCATGGATCCACCACGGCCCTGTTGCACGCGGTGGACGGCATCGAGGGGCTGCGCACCGTGGGCACACCCACCGGGCCGCTCTTCGCCGTGGCCGTCGACCCGGGTGCACCGGCCGGACGGCGCGTGGACCCGCATCATTGGGCCGATGCGCTGCGGCGGCACGGATTCATCGCGCAACTCCAGCCGGCCTTCACCCAGCCCGACGGCCCGGTGCTTGCCCGCACCACCCACCTGACCATCACCCCGGTCACCGAATCCCGGCTCGATGAGCTGACCGGAGCCATGGGCCGTGCAGCCCAGGAGGTCCGCGGCGTACCCGGCATTGATCCTGGCGCCCTGCTTCAATCACTTGATGTCCGGACCTCCACCCTGCTGCACGATGCCGCCGGTCGGAGCGGAGACCCCGATGCCGCACTGCTGATCCTCTCGGCGCTGGGCCTAAGCGGCGGCGCGCTGCCGCAGGCGATGGCCCCGGTTCTGGCCCTGGTCGAGGCGCTCTCGGGCCCGGTCGCCAACTGGCTGCTCACCGAGCTGTTGGCACGGCTCGTCGAACCACTGCCGGAATCCGTGTAGCCGCACAGGTGGAGCGTCAGCCGCTTGCGGGGACGTCGCCGCGGCTCACCGTCACCTGGACCCGGTCGTCGTAGAAGCAGACCATGTCGGCGATCCCTGCCGCGTCGGGTAAGGGGGACAGGTAGCTCCAGGCCACGTCGACCTCCCCGTCTGCCAGGGCCCAGTAACTGGCGATGCCCTTGTACGCGCACCCGGTGCTGCTGCTCGTCGGCAGCAGGGCCTGCCAATGCACGTCCTCCGGCGGCAGATAGTAGCGCGGGCCCATATGGGTCTCGAAGACGACCTTGGGGTGGATCGAATCGGCCAGCACTAGTGAACCGCTGGTCACCAGCACCCGGGCAGCCGAGGCTCGTACATCCACGCGGTGGAAGGGATCGCGCGGGTGTGAAGCCACCGGTTCGTCCTCCTCCATCCAGGAAAGCTCGTTGAAGGAAAACGCGACGTAGCTGTTCAACTCCGGGTCCCGGGGACGGAAGGCGGCAGCTTCCCGGCGTGCGGAACCGGCCTGCACATCCAGTTCGAGGCCGGGGCAGCTGTGGGCAGCGAACGGGATTCCGGGGTGAAGCACGCGCATCGCCGGGGGAGCGGTCTCGTGCTCCGGCGCCCGGGGGGTTGGCTCCAGGACCGCCAGCACGTCGTCTATCGGCACCGCATAGCAGGGGACGACTCGGCGCGGCTCCCAGAACAACACCGCCCGCACCGAATCCAAAACTGTTTCGGATCCCAGGAAGGCCCGAATGCGCTTGGGGGTGGGCTCGAACCTCGTCTCGGGAAGAAGCCGGTCAAGTTCGTGGGAAATCTGCGTTGCCATATTTCCAACACTGGCACGAGGGTGCCCCGAAGACCACCCATTGACGTCGGCGGGATGAATAGCCGACCCAATTGATGCCAGCGAACCAGCCCTGCCAGGCAGGCGCGGAGCTTGAAAATCCTCACGTTATTTCATGGACGGTGCTGGTCAAGCGATTTCGTCGATATTGAACCCCGGAACATCGATGGCGGCACGAGCCGGGGTTTTTCCTGCAACCCGTCGGTGTTTCCCGCCTCCGGCCGTTTGGACGTGGTTAGTCGTGAAGGGGCACTGCGTTGATGCTCTTGTTCAGTTCGATGCTGCCTCCGACGCTTCGGGCGATGGTGCAGCTCGCGGCAATGGCCTTGCCGATGACCACCAGCAGTTTCTGTTTGTCCGCTTCGCTCAACTCGTTCAGCTCGAGCAGAACCTCCTCGTCGATCGCGAAGTAGCGATCCTCGGCGGGGTCCGATTCGCCGTGCGCCCAAATCGTCGAAGCGAAGTCTTCGCCCAGGCGCCGTGCTGTCACGCGATCCGAACTCATTCCCGCGCATCCGGCAAGGGCCAATTTGAGGAGTTCGCCGGGGGTAAAGTGACCGGGTGCATCCGTGGGGCCGATCAGCACCTGGCTGCCGCGTGCGTTGCGGCCGATGTAGGTCCGTGCCCCCGTGCGCGTCGCGCTGACGCTGGCTGGCCCGCTCCGTGCGGATGGAACGGGCGAGGGGCTCTGCGAAGTATCAGTCATGTCCCCATTGTGCTGCAGCGCCCCCGAAATGGCGCCTGCTCCGTAGCGGTCTTTGCCGATGTGGCGATACGAAGGGACGGATGAAGCCCGGATAGAAATGAACCGTGGATCCAATGGACGGTCCTGGTACCAGGGTGGCTGTGATCTGTTCGGCGGGCCCGGATGATGCCGGGCCGGCTTCCGAGGACTACCGATTCGGGAGTCCGCCACCGAGGTGGATGGTGCCGCCATCCATCTGGACTGCCAGCCTCTCCAGCTGTCGGGCGGTCCGCTGCGCTGCGGGAACCGTTTCAGGCACTCGGATCCCGAGGGGGATGATATAGATCACCTGCGGTCCGCCTGAAACGGTTGAACCAGGGCCTGATCCAAGTGTGGGAGCGGGGCTCAGGCGGGGCCGCCGCTCGCATGATCCCGCACCCGGGGCGGCGGGTGCCGGGCCGTGGAGGTGTTGAGTGTCACGGATTCGCCGGGGCGTGGATCGATACAGCCTAGTCATTGCCGGAGGCTCGGGCCGACCGTGAATTGACTCGTGCACAGGAGGCAATAAGATGAATCGTGCGCCGCGATTGACCAACGATGAAACGCTGAGCAAACAGCTCGGTAGTTCTAGGTAACCAACGCGTTTAGGCCATCGCCCTTTCCCTAGATTGGTTTCTTTAATGGAACTTGTGACGCCCATAGTCGTCCTGGTCATTGCCCTGGCACTCTTTTTCGATTTCACCAATGGTTTCCATGACACTGCCAACGCGATGGCCACTCCCATTGCCACCGGTGCCATCAAGCCCAAGACCGCGGTGATGCTGGCCGCCGTGCTGAACTTGGTGGGTGCCTTCCTCTCCACGGAAGTCGCCAAGACCATTTCCGGTGGAATCATCAAGGAAGGCGGAGACGGCGGCGTGCAAATCATGCCCGCCATGATCTTCGCGGGTCTGATGGGTGCCGTTATCTGGAACATGCTGACCTGGTTGCTCGGCCTTCCGTCCAGTTCCTCCCACGCCCTCTTCGGCGGCCTGATCGGCGCAGCGATCGTCGGCGCCGGCTTCGGCGTCATCGATTACGGCGTGCTGTTGTCCAAGGTCCTGCTTCCCGCCCTTGTCGCGCCCGTGATTGCCGGTGGCACCGCCTTCCTGGCCACGAAGCTGGCCTACGCGGTCACCAAGCGCCAGAGCGGCGTCGCCTCGCCCAAGCGTGGCGGCTTCCGCTACGGACAGATCTTCTCATCCTCGCTGGTCGCGCTGGCGCACGGCACCAACGACGCGCAGAAGACGATGGGCATCATCACCCTGACGCTGATCGCCTCGGGCTTGCAGACCGCCGGAACCGGACCGCACTTCTGGGTCGTGGCCTCCTGTGCCCTGGCCATTGCGCTGGGTACCTACACCGGCGGCTGGCGCATCATCCGCACCATGGGTTCGGGCCTGACGGACGTCAAGCCGGCCCAGGGATTCGCAGCGGAAACTTCCACCGCCGCGGCCATCCTCGCCTCCTCGCACTTGGGCTTCGCCCTGTCGACCACGCAGGTGGCCTCCGGCTCGGTCATCGGTTCGGGCCTGGGCCGCAAGGGCGCCGAGGTCCGCTGGGGCACGGCAGGCAAGATCGCCGTCGGCTGGCTTTTCACCCTCCCCGCAGCCGGCGCCATGGGTGCAGCAGCAGCGGCTTTGGCCCACCTGGGCACCGGCGGACTGGTTACCGTCACCGTACTGGGCGTCTGCTCCCTGCTGGTGATCTGGGTGCTTTCCCGTCGTGAAATGGTCGGCAGCAACAACGCCATCAGCGACGTCGACGTTTCCGGTGCCGCGGTCAACATACCGACCAAGAAGGAGCGTCGCAAGACGGCGCGCAACAAGGCAAAGCAGGAGAAGAAGCGATGAACATCCAGTGGATTGACTTCCTGATCGTTGCGGCCACGACGCTGGTTTCGGCCCTGTTCATCGTCGGCGCCTACTCGCTGGGTGTCCGCATGCTGGCCGTCGCGGAGGACGAGGGGCGTTCACGCGCCGGTGCCCGCGCCGCCGCCTTCGCCTGCTTCGGCCTGTGCGGAATCGTCGTCGTCTTCGGGATCATCTTGATCGTCCCGTCACTGAGTGCGAAAATCCTGGGAGCCTAGGCGGCACAACCCCGATTGACAAGGACGGACGGGTCTTCCAAGACCGGTCCGTTTTGTCGTTCCCGCCGTACCCGAAACCTGGTGCAGATGCCTAGGATGGGTGCATGACTCGTTTTCGCTACTACGTGGCAGCATCGACCGACGGCTACATCGCCGATGAGCACAACCGCATCGATTGGCTGATGGAATATGACGGATTCGACGGCCAGGCCGAAAGCTACTCGAGCTTCCTGGTTGATATCGGGGCCATTGCCATGGGCGCCGATACGTACGCCTGGATGCAGGCCGAGCTCGGCACCGAATGGCCGTATCCCGGCATTCCCGTGTGGGTCTTCGCACACCGTGAACTGGCTGCCTTCCCCGGCGCCGACGTCAGCTTCGTGCGGGGGGAGCTCACCGAATGGTCCGACGACATCGCCCGCAGCGCGAACGGCAAGGATGTGTGGGTGGTTGGCGGCGGATCGCTGGCCGGCCAGTTTGCCGATGCCGGGCTGCTCGATGAGCTGCTGCTCTTCACCATGCCGGTGATACTGGGCGGCGGACGCCCGCTCTTCGCCATGCGCGGGCAGTCCAAGCTGCACCCGACGCTCAGCCTCGAACACCCGGGCGGTATCCGCGAGACCCGCTACGACCTGGTCCGCCAGCACCGGCGTTAGGCGGTAGCGGGCCCTGCCAACTTGTTTTCGGCCGGGCCATGAGGCCACCGGACCCCTGCTGGGAGGGTTCCGCTTCCCGCCGGGAGCAGCGCTGGGAAGTTACGGGGTTCAGGTGACGTTGTCGTGATCCGCGAGAATTGTTGCGCCTCCGTGCTTATCGATGAGTTTTCCTTGGCATATGGTCTGCGGAACGGGAATCGAGCTTGAGCGGGAACGGGGAAAGACCGTGGCGCCGACTGAAACAGATATTCTGAGCAGGCTTCAGCAATTGCTGGCCAAAGTACTCGCTTCGCCGGCCGAGGGTCCAACGCCCGAGAAGCCGGTGGCAAAATCAGTCGCCGAGCGGGCACGGGCCAAATATGACATATTGGTGCGCTGGATTTTCTCGGTGCTGGCGGCCATTGGAGTACTCATTTTCGGGTCCTTGCCATTTGTGGATCTCAAGGATGTTTCCCCGATCATCGTGGTCGTTGGCCTTTTCTTGGCCGGGTTAGGCATCTGTCTCGTCGTCTGGGCGGTGACGAAGGGCATGGAACCGGTCGACGCGAGCCTCGGAGAGATCAAGCGGGCATTTGAGGAGATTAAAAACGCCCAGAAGGATCATGGCCATCGGGCATTGGCTCCCAAACGGCCCGCCTGGTGGCATGCCAGCTGGAACTCAACGCTGGAGCTCTACCACATTCTCAACGGGGATGAGCGGGAGGCCCATTTAGGTCCGGGAGTGACTTCCGTCGAAATGCTGATTGACCGGATAGGAGAGCTGGAATCGGCACTTTTGCGGTCGGATGTTGGATGGAATCTCGACGATCCGATGCCGGCTTGGAACGCCGAATCATGGTCCGGTTCGTTGGTTGGGCGCCAAGCTGCCTGGGAAAAGCTGGCACCAGATCTGGCAGCGGCACTCAAACGCGCTGAGGAAGGCGCTGCCGCGCACGCAACTCAGGACGCGTCGTCGTGGACATTTGCCACGTCGTACTGGCAGGCTCAATATGAAAAGCTGATCGCGGCGAATCCCGCCGAGACGCTCGCCCCTATGATTGCAGCCCAAGATGCAATGGACGCGGCGTTGAAAACCTATCTGAGGCATCGTTCGCTGATATTGCAGGAATCAGCTGTTGCGCAGTTACGTGGGACGTTTCGTTCGGTCCGTGGTTGGCTGCTGATCGGAGGTCTCCTGACCTTGATCGGTGGAATTACCTATGCCTTCGGCATCGCCAATCCGGCGACCATTCAACCTCCGAACACTTCGATAGTCGTTGACCTGAAGGCTGATTCGGGTCCATGGAAATCGCTGAGTTCATGCCAAGGTGAGAAGGCCGCCGATATCAAGGCCCTTGCCGGGCTCCTGTATTCGGAGCGCAGGGGTTCCGAGCCAGCCAACGGTACCTTCAGTTTCATCGTGACCGACCAGCGCTGCAGGGCCAGTCAAATCGGAATGATTATTGAGGTGGCACCCGCGGAGGGATCCTATGACGTGGCGGTGGGTCCGGCCGGACGCAGGGGTTCGACTGCCGAGGCCGGGTCCTGATCGTCGATTGTTCGAATCGGGATCGCCCCATGAGCCCCCGGTGCCGTGCGGCAACGGAGGCCCGTCTTTTAACCTTCGAGCAGCATGTTGGTGATCCGCGACGTGCAGATCCGACGGCCCTGGTCATCGGAGATCACGATTTCATGGGTGGTCAGGGTGCGGCCCAGATGAATCGGGGTGCAGACCCCGGTGACTAGTCCGGATACGCCAGCGCGGTGGTGGGTGGCCGAAATGTCGACACCCACCGGGCGCTTCTTCCCCTGGGCGTGGACGGCCGCGGCAAAGGAGCCCAGAGTTTCGGCAAGCACCACCGAGGCGCCGCCGTGCAGGATGCCGGCGACCTGCTGGTTTCCCTGGACCGGCATCGTCGCGCAGACCCGGTCGCGGGTGAGTTCGCTGAAGACGATGCCCATCTTCTCGGCCAGGGTGCCGATGCCGTGGGAGGCGAGCATCG
This sequence comes from Paeniglutamicibacter cryotolerans, assembly GCF_014190875.1. Taxonomy (NCBI): domain Bacteria; kingdom Bacillati; phylum Actinomycetota; class Actinomycetes; order Micrococcales; family Micrococcaceae; genus Paeniglutamicibacter; species Paeniglutamicibacter cryotolerans. The sequence continues at coordinate 352,072 of NZ_JACHVS010000002.1, forward strand.
GCCACATTGCCTCGGGAACGCCATGGGCGGCAAGCTGTTCGGCAAAGGGATTGCCGGTCTGACCTGTTGGGGTGCCGGAGGTCTCGGAGTCGCCGGCCGTGGCCCGCGTGAAATTGTCGCTCATGCCAACTAGGCTGACACCTGTGAGCGAATCAACCAAACTTGTGCCAACCGAACCCCAGCGCCTACTCGTCATCGACGGGCATTCCATGGCCTTCCGGGCGTTCTACGCGCTGCCGGCAGAGAACTTTGCGACAGACACCGGACAGCACACCAACGCGGTGCACGGTTTCGTCTCGATGCTGCTGACGATGATCAGGCAGCAGAAGCCCACCCACGTGGCAGTGGCCTTCGATCTGGACACCCCGACGTTCCGCTCGCTGGAGTACACCGAGTACAAGGGCGGGCGCAACAAGACGCCCGAGGAGTTCTACGGGCAGATCGACCTGATCCAGAAGGTCATGGAAGCCATGAACATCCCCACCATCACGATGGACGGCTTCGAGGCGGACGACATCATCGCCACCCTCGCCGCACAGGGCGAGGCTGCCGGACTGGACGTGCTGGTTGTCTCCGGCGACCGCGATGCGTTCCAGCTGATCACCGAGAAGACTCTGGTGCTCTACCCGAAGAAGGGCATCTCCGATATTCCGCCGATGGATGCGGCTGCCGTCGAGGCCAAGTACTTCGTGCGCCCCGACCAGTATTCGGACCTGGCTGCCCTGGTCGGCGAAACCGCCGATAACCTGCCCGGGGTCCCGGGAGTGGGTCCGAAGACCGCCGCGAAATGGATCAACCTTTACGGCGGGCTGGCCGGCATCCTGGAGAACATCAATCAGATCAAGGGCAAGGTCGGGGACTCGCTGCGCGAACACGTGGACAATGTGTCCCGCAACCGGCACCTGAACCACCTGCTCCGCGACCTGGAACTGCCAGTGGGCATCGATGCCATGGTGCTCGAGCGCCCGAACCGCGAGGCCATCGAGGAACTCTTCGACGCGCTGCAGTTCAACACGCTGCGCAAGCGCCTCTTCGACCTGTTCGGCGACGAGCCCGACGACGCACCGGAAGCAGCCGAGATCGCCGAGCACCAGGACCTGGCCGATGCGGCCGCGATCCGCACCTGGTTCGCGTCCCACGGTGCCGCGCTGGTGGGCCTCCATGCGGCAACCGTGCCGGCCGGTGGAGGCGCCGACGTCATCGGGCTGGCCTTCGCCGCGTCCGATGCCAACGCCTACGTTTCGCTGGAGCGGATCGATGCCGACACCGAGGCGGCCCTGGCGCAGGTGCTGGCCGCCCCCGGTTACGCCAAGGCGGTGCATGACTTCAAGGGCACCTACAAGCTGCTCGCAGCACGCGGCCTGGAACTGGCCGGGGTTCAGGATGACACCATGATCACCGCCTACCTGATCCAGCCGGATCGGCGCAGCCACGAGCTGGCGGACATCGCCCAGGTCCATCTGAAGCTCTCGCTGGAGGTGGACGCGCCGGCAGGCAACGGTCAGTTGGCGCTGGACCTCGAGGGCCCGGATACGGCAACCCCCGCGGTGCGGGCCGCCCATGCCGTGCGCGAGCTCTCACTGCACCTGGCCCCGATGCTGGCCGAACGCGGCGGGGACAAGCTGCTCACCGAGATGGAAATGCCGCTCTCGCTGGTGCTCGCCGAGATGGAGATGGCCGGCATCGCCATCGACACCGCCAAGCTCGACGAGCTCTACGACGACTTCACCAAGACCATCGATGCGGCAACCGCCGAGGCCTACGCCGCCATCGACGGCGAGGAAGTGAACCTCTCCAGCCCCAAGCAGCTCCAAGTGGTCCTGTTCGAGAAGCTGGACCTGCCCAAGACCAAGAAGATCAAGACCGGATTCACCACCGATGCCGAGTCGCTGGCTGACCTGTTGGCCAAGACCGGGCACCCGTTCCTGGTGGCGCTGATGGCCTACCGCGATGCGACCAAGCTGCGCCAGACCGTCGAGGGGCTGCGCAAGGCGGTCGCCGAGGACGGGCGGATCCACACCACCTACGCGCAGACCGTCGCTGCAACCGGCAGGCTCTCCTCGCTGAACCCGAACCTGCAGAACATCCCGGTCCGTTCCGAGGAGGGCCGGCGCATCCGCGAAGTCTTCATTGTCGGGGAGGGCTACGAAACCCTGCTCACGGCCGACTACTCGCAGATCGAAATGCGCATCATGGCGCACCTGTCGAAGGACGAGGGCCTGATCCAGGCCTATGCCGAGGGCGAGGACCTGCACCGCTTCGTCGGTTCGCACGTGTTCGGCGTGGCACCGCAGGAGGTCACCAACGAGATGCGCTCAAAGGTCAAGGCGATGAGCTACGGCCTGGCGTACGGGTTGAGTTCCTTCGGGCTCTCCAAGCAGCTGAAGATCTCGGTCGACGAGGCCCGCACGCTGATGAAGGAGTACTTCGCCCGCTTCGGAGCCGTGCGCGACTACCTTCGCGCGGTGGTCGACAAGGCCCGCATCGACGGGTACACCGAGACCATCTTCGGGCGCCGGCGCTACCTGCCGGAACTGGCCAGCGACAACCGCCAGCTGCGCGACATCGCCGAACGTGCCGCGCTCAACGCCCCGATCCAGGGCTCGGCGGCCGACATCATCAAGCGCGCGATGCTTGGTGTGCACGAGGCCCTGCGGGAGCAGGGCCTGAAGTCGCGCATGCTGCTGCAGGTGCACGATGAACTCGTGCTCGAGGTCGCCGCGGGCGAGGTGGAAACCGTCGAGGCCCTGGTGCGCAAGCACATGGGTTCGGCAGCCGACCTGCTGGTGCCCCTGGACGTGCAGGTCGGGCTGGGTAGAAGCTGGCAGGACGCCGCACACTAGTGAAGGGAACCGCGGGAATGCGTTTGGAACGATTCACACCGTCCACCCCGGAAGGCGATGCCGCCTCCGGTCATCCGGCGCGCACGCTGGACTGGCTCAACGCGGCACGCCGCGGCTTCTACGACAAGCCGCTGACCGAGAAGGAAGCGGCTGCCATCGCCGGTTCCTACCAGGCGGACGGGCGCGAGCTCACCGCGGTGTACGACGACGCGGCGGTGGCCCCGGGGCTGGGTGCAGAGATCCCGGTGGCCACCTACGCGAGCTTCACCCGCAGCCTGAACACCGGCGCCCGGCTGATCGACGCGCACCTGGTCACCATGGTCACGGTGCGCCCCACCCACCGCCGGCGGGGCATCCTGAGCCGGATGATCACCGCGGACCTGGCCCAAGCCAAGGAGCGGGGCCTGTTCGTGGCCGCGCTGCACGCCAGCGAGGGCGGCATCTACGGGCGCTTCGGCTTCGGCCGGGCCACCGAGGCGCAGGACTACGCGGTGGATGTGCGCGGCGGCCTGCCGATGCACGCCCCGGTCGCCGGCAGCGTCGTCCAGGTCCAGCCTGCACGGTTGGGGGAGCTGATCCCCGAGGTGTTCTCCCGTTTCCACGCCGCGACCCGCGGCTCGGTCGACCGCCAGCGCGGCTACCTGATGCGCGGGACCGGCGCCTGGTCGGACGACGGCTTCGAACCGGACACCGCCCTGCGTGCGGCGGTGTTCCACGACGCCGCCGGGACCGCCCAGGGCTACGTGACCTACGTGTTCGATGGCTGGGACGCCAAGGTCCCGGCGCTGAGCGTGCGCGACCTGGTGGCGGCGACCGCGCAGGCTTACCGCGAGCTCTGGCGCTTCCTGGGCGACCACGACCTCATCGAGACGGTGAACTACCACCAGGCGTCCGTCGCCGACCCGCTGCCCTGGTTCCTTTCCGACGCCCGCCGGGTCTCCGCCTCCGGCCGCGGCGACAGGCTGTGGCTGCGGATCCTCGACGTCCCGGGGGCGCTGGGAGCCCGGTCCTATGTCCGCGACGGCACGTTGGTGCTCACCGTGCGAGACCGGCTGTCCCTGACCACCGGCAGCTACCGGCTGCAGGCAAGCGGGGGAGTCGGCACGATCACCACGCTGACCTCCGCCGGGCCCCCGTCCGCCGAAGCGGCGGACGGCATCGAGCTGGACATCGCCGACCTTTCCTCGCTCTACCTGGGGAGCGTCCGGGTCGCCGACCTGCTGGCTGCAGGGCGCCTGGCCGGGAGCCCGGCCGCGGCCGCCCGGGCCGTCGCGCTGTTCGACGGACCCGGTGCGCCTTACTGCATCACCGGGTTCTGAGCCGAAAGGCACCAGCTTCCGCCCGGAGGCCCACGACCCGAAAGGACAGTCCCGTGACCGAGATGAAGCACCTGCGCCTGGAACGCTTCACCGCTGCCCTGCGGGACGGCAAGCCCGATGCCCGCACCGCCGCCTGGATGCAGGCGATGAACCTCGGCTTCCACGAGGAACCGATGCCCGAGGCCGGGCTCCTGGCCATGACCGGGGCGTTCACCATCGACGGGCGCACGCTCACCGGCGTCTACGACGAGCACGTGCCGGGGCTCTCACTGAATCCGCAGTATCCGGTCGGCACCTACGGTTCGCTGGTGAAGAGCCTGAACACCGGGGGCGGGAACCTGCTTCGGGCCCACCTGATCACCGCCGTCACGGTGCGCCCCAGCCACCGCCGACGCGGCATCCTGCGCCGGATGATCACCGAGGACCTGGCCTTGGCCAAGGCCAACGGGCTGGCCATCGCCGCATTGACCGCCTCCGAGGCGACCATCTACGGGCGCTACGGATTCGGCCGGGCCACCGCCATCAACCGGGTCCAGCTCTCCGTGCGCGACGGGATCGGCCTGCTCGCGCCCGCCGCCGGTTCGGTCATCGCGGCGGATCCCGCCTCGCTGCTGGAACTGGGTCCGCGCATCTTCGCCGCCCAGCACGCCGCCACCGCCGGGTCGATCGACCACCCCTACTTCTATACCCGCTTCACCACCGGCGAATGGGCCGACGAGGAGCAGGTCAAGCCCCTGGCGGGGCTGCGTGCGGCCATCCACCTCGGACCCGGGGGCGAACCCGACGGCTACGTGACCTACGTGTTCGCCGGATGGGACAAGAAGCCGGCTCAGCTGAAGATCAAATCGCTGGTGGCTGCCAACGCGGCGGCCCGGCACGGACTGTGGGAGTACCTCGGCGCCCACGACCTGATCGAATGCGTCACCGGTCCCGCGCCGATCGATGATGCGCTGCCCTGGACGCTGACCGATGCGCGGGCCTACGAGATCACCGCCTCCCACGACCACCTGTGGCTGCGCATCCTCGATGTCCCCGCAGCGCTCGCCTCCCGGCCCTACGCCCACGACGGCACTCTCGTCCTGCGCGTTAGAGATAGTCTTGGCCATGCGTCCGGCACGTTCGGACTGCGTGCTGCATCCGGCAGTGCCACGGTCGAATTGCTCGCCGAGGAGTCGGACGCCGACATCGAACTGGACGTCACCGCGCTGTCCTCGCTCTTCCTCGGCGGGGTTCCGGTGCGCCGGTTGGCCGAGGCCGGTCGGATCGCCGGCGGCTCCGAGGTGCTGGCCGGCATGGCCGAACTCTTCGCCGTCGACGTGCTCCCCTACTGCGAAACCGGATTCTAGGAACGAATGAACCACACGCACCAGCTCCCCGCCCGCCGCTCCATGCTCGCGGGAATCTTCGGCACCGCCGCGCTGGCCCTGTCCGGCTGCATGCCCGAGGCGCCCGCATCGCCCCTGGATACAGCTGGCGGTATGCCGCCTGCCACGCGGCTGGCGGCACCACCGCAGATGACCCCAGCGGTGAAGGCACCAGCTGCGACATGGAAGCCTGCAGGCCCGGCCCCGCTGCCGCGGCGCATCACCTCCCGCGCACAGGCGGTCAGGGAATTCGCCAAGGTCCCGGCCGGGGACTTCGGGCTGGAGGTCCGCGGTGTCCAGCTGGGCCTGCCGAAGGGCTCGAAGTACCTCGCGCTGACGTTCGACGCCTGTGGGGGAGAGCATGGCACTGGCTATGACGCGGCCTTGATCAAGGCACTGCGCCGGCACCAGGTGCCGGCCACGTTGTTCATCAACAGCCGCTGGGCCCAAGCCAACCGGAAGCTGACCGCCGAACTGGTGGCGGACCCGCTCTTCGAGATCGCCAACCACGGCACGGTTCACCGGCCGCTGTCGGTCAACGGGCGCGCCGCGTACAAAATCCCGGGGACCACATCAGTCGGTGCCGCGTATGACGAGGTCATGCGCAACCAGAAGTACCTGCAATCCGAGTTCGGCGCCACCTCGCGCTTCTTCCGGTCCGGTACCGCCCACTTCGATGTGGCAAGTGCCTCGCTGACCCGCAAGCTGGGCCTGATCCCGATGAACTTCACGGTGAACCTGGACGGTGGCGCGACGCTTCCGGCCTCGGCCGTGCGGCGTGCCGCCCTGGGCATGCGCCGGGGTGATGTCGGCATCGGGCACTTCAACCGCCCCGGTGGTGACACCGCGGAGGGAATCGCCGGCGCACTGCCGAGGATGTTGGACTCCGGGATCCGCTTCGTCAGGCTGGACAAGGTGCTCTAGTCCGGCAGGGTTGCCGACGCCGCAACACCGCCGCCGGGCGGCGTAAAGCCCCCCTCGACGTGGGTTGCGGTATGGCAAGATTGAGCCCGACCCGGGCTTGGCCCGGAATTCCCACCTGATGTAGCTGGAGGCGCCTAGATGCAGGCTCGAACCGGGCGGCCCGGAAAGTCACTGCTGGCCATCTTGCTGGTAGCAACGGGCATCGGCCCGCTGCTGAGTTACGGGCTCAACGCCGCCAGCGACCTGGTGATCTCCGAACTGGGCCTCAGTGAGGCGCAATTCGGCCTGCTGGCCACCGCATGCTTTGCGTGCGCGGCCCTCGGCAATGCGGCCTTCGGCAGGTTCGCCGACCGGCAACCGGACAGCCGCCTGATGGTGTTGGTCTTCGCCATGGCAACCCTCGCGCTGGTACTAGCCGCCATCCCCGGGGGATACGTGCTGCTGCTGGTGGCCTCCGGCATGGCCGGGCTGGCCCAGTCCTTCCCCAATGGGGTGACCAACAGGATCCTGACCGAACGCGTTCCCGCGGACAAGCGCATCGGGTGGATCGGCATCAAGCAATCCGGCGTCCAGGTCAGCCAGTTGGTGGCGAGCCTGGGATTCCCCGCACTGGCAGCCTGGATCGGATGGCACGGCGCCAGCGCCGTCGGTGCAGTGCTTGCCGGGCTGCTGGGCATCGTGGCGGTACGCGTGCTTTCCTCCGTCCCGCTGCTGCCGGCCCCCCTGGTTCCGGTGACACCCGCTGCTTCCGCACCGGACGCCGCCGCACCGGCACCAACGAACATCGGCTTCCTGATCGGGGCGCTGGCTGCCTTCGGCTTCGTCAACGGCATGGGAGTCCAAGCCACCAACGTCTACCTTTCACTCTTTGCCGTACGTGAAATGGGCTTCACCCTGGTCCTGGGTGGCATGGCCGCCGCCATGGCCGGCGCCATTGGCGTCACGGCGCGCGTGGGCTGGGGGCGGATGATGTCCCGCGGCATCGCCGCGCCCCCGCTGTTGCTGCTCCTGGCCTCCATGGCCTTCGCCGGCGCCCTCGTGTTTACCGCGGCCGGGGCCACGGGCTCGGCCGCCCTGCTGTGGCTGGCCGTGGCGCTGCACGGCGCATCGGCGCTGGGGGTATCGGTGGTGCTCATGGCCGCCGTGGTGCGCAGCGTTCCGGCCTCCTCGATGGCCCGGGCCACCGGCCTGGTGTCGGCCGGCCAATTCGGCGGATTCACCATCGGCCCGCTGGCCATGGGTGCGCTGATCGGCTCGCCCGGGGGATTCACCCTGGGCTGGTCCGTAACGGCCGGAGTGTACCTGCTGTGCGTGCTGCTCGCGCTCTACCTCGTGGTGCGTCGGCGGCGGCAGGGCCGCGCCGCCTGAGCGCGGCCGGCACGACGCCACGCCGGGGTTTTGACCCCGTGGGCCTGCGGGATTAGACTTGGCAGGCGTGTCCCGGCATTCGCGTGCTCAGG